>NZ_WWJX01000418.1 GCF_009865215.1 Streptomyces sp. SID3343
CCTTGGCGAGCGCACGCGCGGGCCCGGAGCGCGGCCAGGAAGACCGCGAGCGTGCCGTGGCCGCCGCCGGCGACCACGTGCAGGCCCGCCTGGGCCTGCCGGTCGGCCTCGCCGGGGTTGCCCGCCCAGTAGGCGATGGAGGAGCCGGCCGCGTGGATCCACGCCTGGAGCGCGGGATGACCGGCGCGGGTCGCGCACTCGGCGGCGGTGCGCGCGTGTACGAGCGCGGCGCGGTGTTGGCCGTAGTCCTCCGACGCGTAGCTGAGCAGCGCGCACGCGCGGCCGGCGATCAGGTACAGGTCCCGTGCCTCGGACGGCGATTGGCGGCCGGCCAGCAACTGCGCGGCGGTGTCGCGGATGTGCAGCAGGTCCACGAACAGCGGCCCGAGCGGGTCGTGTACGTACGCGTGGGCGATCCGCACGAGGTCGTCGTGCAGGGCCTGGAGCGTGTCCGGGCCGGTGGAGCTGTCCCGGGCGAGGTCGCGCAGCAGCGCCGACTCGGCCGCCGCGGTCTGCAGGACGCGGCTGTCCACGCCGGTCACCGCCGCCAGGTCGCGGCTGCGGGCGGGTTCGAGGGTGGAGCGGCCGGTGGTGGCCGTGGTGCCCGCGGGCGCGCGAAACGGCTGCGCGGTGGGTGGGGCGGGCCGGCGGTCCTCGGGCAGGTCGCGGTAGTCCTCGACGTCGAGGAGTTCACCGACCTCGGTGCCGTACAGGTAGGCCAGCAGGCGCAGCACGTGGTCGGGAGGTCGGCGACCTCGCCGGGGCCACTGCTCGTAATCCCATAATCGGGAAACCACCAGCAGGGTCGCGCGATCGGGGTCGAGCCGGGCGGCGAGGTCGTTGGCGTGCGCGCACGCGGTGTCCAGGCTCCAGCCGTGCGCGAGGCGGTAGGCCTCCCGAGGACGCAGTCCGTGCCGTCGCGCCAACTCCCGGGCGACGTCGCCGGCGCCCAGGCCCAGATCGTGCATCTCGGCCCGCAGCGCCTCGCGTTCGGCCTTTTTCGGCGGTGCCATGGACTCCTGCCGATCCATCTAGACCCCGTAGCGACCCTGTGTCGAGCACCGACCGTAGTGCACACGTGACCGGAATGGCTAAGGAATCGATCAACAACGGTGAAATGCATGTGCACATGGACGGTATATGCGCAGGTCCGTCGGTTGGCGACGTGGTGAAGAACCGTGGCCGCGTCGGGAGATGGAATCCGCCGCCGGCGCCGGAAGACTTGGGGTGCGTCCGGCCGGGGACGCAGTACCGAAGCCTGCCCCCGAGGCGCCCCCTCCCGCGGCCGCCGAGGCCCTGCCGGGAGGCCCGCCCCGTGCCGTCCCCTTCTTCCGTTCCGCTCTTCGAGGGTTGCGATGACACGAGACAAAGCCGAACTGACGGTGCTGTGCGCCCTGGGCCTGCTGTGCCTGGTGCTCTGCGTGCTCCAGGTCCGGCAGCGGCAGATCGCCGCCAGGGCACGCGAACGGGCGAGGGCGCTGGAGGAGGAAGTCCGCCTGCGCGACCGCGAACTCGCCCACCTGCTCGCCGACCGGCTGCCCAAGCTCGCCGACAACCTCCTCGTACAGCCGCCACCGGTGACCGGCCCCCGCGACACATCCTTGACCGGCAGCGCCTTCGCCGCCTCGATCGAGGCCGTGTACGCGCTGTTCGGCGAGACCCTCGCCCGCTCGCGCGAGCACGCGGACCACTCCGTGCGAGACACCCTGGGCGGCATCATCAGCCAGATCCAGGGCGTGGTCGGCGAACAGGAGGTCGAACTGCGGGCCATGCAGGAGCGGCACGAGAACCCGGACGTGCTCGCCGACCTGCTGCGCCTGGACCACCTCAACGCGCAGATGATGCGCCGCGCGCAGACCGTCGCCGTGCTGTGCGGACGCTGGACCGGCCGCCAGCGTGACGCGTCGGCGCTGACCGACGTGGTGCGCGGCGCGATCTCCAAGATCTCCGACTACCGCCGCGTGGAGTACGCCGAGAACGACGAGATCGCCGTCATCGCCCAGGCGGTCGAGCCGATCGTGTTGTCGGTGGCCGAACTCCTGGAGAACGCCGCCCGCAGGTCCCAGCCCAACGCCCCGGTGCGGGTGGGCATCCAGTCCGCGTACAACGGGGTGGCGATCACCATCGACGACGCGGGCGTGGGCATGGACGACCGGCAGATGCGCGAGGCCCGCGAAATTCTCGGCGGGAGCACGGCCATCGACATCACCCGACTGGGCGACCCGCCGCGGATCGGATTCCCCGCGGTGGCCGCCCTCGCCGGGCAATACCACTTCTCCGCACACCTGGAGGGCACGTCCGCGTACGGCGGCGTTCGCGCCGTCGTGTTCATCCCCTCCGCACTGTTGACTCGTTCCGCCCGTCCCGCCCCGCGTACGGCCCCGGCCGACGCGCCCCCCGCGAACGCCTCCGGGCTGCCGCAACGCACCCGCGCCGCCCGTAGCACCGAGACGGCGATACCGACCACAGCCGAACCCGTCGTCCGCGTCGCGGCCGTGCCCACCGGCGCGGCCGTCTCGCCCGAAGAGGTGGGCGCCCGCCTGGGCGCGTTCCAGACCGGAACTCGCGAAGGACGCCGCATCGACGGCTTGGACCCCGACAGCCAGAACAGGTGAACACGACATGAGCCACGACGCGTTCGATCCCGACACGTTCGATTTCGGCAAGGTCGACTTCCTGCTCGACCAGGCCGTGCACCGCGTGCCGCACGTCCACGGGGTCATCCTGCTGACCGCGGACGGCCTGCTGCGGGCCAGGACCCGCAACGCCCCCACCGAGGAGGTCGGGCAGCGGATGTCCGCCGCGCTGTCCTCGCTCCAGTCCACCAGCCGCAGCACCGCCGAATTCGTCGGCGAGGCACCGGCCCACGCCCCCGACACCGGCCGCAACTGGCGCCAACTCCTGGTGGAGTTCGACCACGGCTACGTCCTGGTCGTCGCCGCCGGCGAGGGCGCCTACCTCGGGGTCGCCACCGGCGACCTCGCCGACCTGCGCCAAGTGGGGCGCTGGACCCAGGAGTTGGTCCAGTCGGTGGGCCGACTCCTGGTCGCCCCCGCGCGCGTGGACGTAGGCAGCGGGGCATGAGCGAGGCCCGGCGCCCCCGGCCCCCGCTGGTTCGTCCCTACCTCGCCACCGGTGGGCGCACCCGCGCCAGTCGCCCGCTGTTCGACGTCCTCACCGTCCTGCACGCGCCCGGCGACCTGCCGGTGGGCGACCTGGGCCCCGACCATCGCCGCCTGGTCCACCTGTGCGTCGGCAGCCTCCTCCCGCTCTTGGAGGCCGCCGCCGCGATGCGGCTGCCCACCGGGATCACCAAAGTCCTGGTCGCCGACCTCGTCGACAGCGGCCACCTGATCACCCGCGCGCCCATCCCGCAGGCAGGGCCCACCAATCGAGAGCTGGCCGAGAGGTTGATTCGTGGACTCCAGGCTCTCTGAGCGCCCCGCCCGGGGGCTGTCACACCGGGCACACCTGGTGAAGATCGTGATAGCCGGCGCCTTCGGCGTCGGCAAGACCACGTTCGTCAACACACTGTCCGAGATCGCGCCGCTGCGCACCGAGGAGTCGATGACCCAGGCGAGCGTCGGCCTGGACGACCTGCGCGGCAAGCCCGACAAGACCACCACGACCGTGGGACTGGACTGGGGGCGGCTGACGTTCGACGACGACCTCGTGCTGTTCCTGTTCGGCGCCCCGGGGCAAAAACGCTTCCGCGACATCTGGCACGAGACCGCGCGCGGCGCGTTCGGCGCGCTGATCCTCGCGGACACCCGCTACCTGGCCGAGTCGTTCGAATCCCTGACCCTGGTCGAGGAGATGGGACTGCCGTACGCGGTGGCCGTCAACCTCTTCCCCGAGGCCCCGCAGTATCCCGAGGCGGACCTGCGCGGCGCGCTCGACCTGGCGCCCGACACCCCGCTGGTGTTCTGCGACGCGCGCGACAAGACCTCCGCCGCGCGAGCCCTGACCGACCTGCTGCGCCACCTGCTGGACACCGACGCATTGGACCCCCACATCTTGGACACCGCATGACCCACCCGTCCCCGCCGGCCCAGGTACCGCCCGTACCGCCGACCGGCTGCCCGGCCCACTCCACGACGCCTCGGGAGCACCCGGCGCTCGACGAGGCGGCCGCGGAACCGGCGTTCGTGCGACTGTTCGGCCCGGAGTTCTCCGCCGACCCGCAAAGTACGTACCGCCTGCTGCGCTCGATGGGCCCGATCGCGCCCGTGGAGATCTCGGAAGGCGTGTACGGGCGGATCACCACGACCTACGCCGCCGCCCTGGACCTGCTGCGCGACAACCCGAACCGGTTCGCGAAGAACCCCAGCCACTGGCGTGCCCTCGCCGCCGGCGAGGTGCCCGCGGACAGCCCCGCGCTGATGATGATGATGGAACGCGACAACGCGCTGTGGAAGGACGGCCCCGAACACACGCGCCTGCGCACCGCGATCACCGACAGCCTGGCCAGGATCGACCAACACGCCCTGCGCGCCCTGGTCAAGCGCACCGCCGACCGGCTCATCGACGCCGTCCAGGAACACGGCGAGGCCGACCTGATGGCCCAGTACGCGGCGCCGCTGCCGATGGCCGTGCTGTTCGACCTGTTCGGCTGCCCGCCGCCGATCGGCGAGCGGATCGTGGCCAGCCTGGTGCAACTCTTCGACGCGTCCCAGGACGCCGCGGCGGCCAACGTCGAACTGGAGCGCGCGTGCGGCGAGTTGACCGCGCTCAAGCGCGCGACGCCCGGCGCCGACGTGACCACGTGGCTGATCGAGCACCCGGCCGAACTCACCGACGCCGAAATGGTCCAGCAGATCCTGCTCGTGATCGGCGCCGGCACCGAACCCAGCACCAACCTGATCGGCAACGCGCTGACCCTGATGCTCGCCGACGACCGGTTCGCCGGCTCCGTCGTCGACGGCGCGCAATCGGTGGGCGGCGCGCTGGACCACGTGCTGTGGACCGACCCGCCGATGGCCAACTACTCGCCGCTCTACCCCATCCAGGACACCGTCTACGAGGGCATCTGGCTCGCCGCCGGGGTCCCGGTACTGATCTCGTTCGCCGCCGCCAACACCGACCCGGCACTCGGCCTCGGCGAAGGGCACCGGGCCGGCAACGTCGCGCACCTGGCCTTCTCCGCCGGCGCGCACGGCTGCCCGGCGCCCGGAACGGCCCGGGTGATCGCCGAGATCGCGGTCGAGCGGGTGCTGGACCGGCTGCCCGGACTGACCCTGGCCGGGCCCGCCGAGGAACTCGTCCGTCGACCGGGAACCTTCGCCAGCGGGTGGACGGCCCTGCCCGTCGTCTTCCCGCCCGCGTCCACAACCGCCGCATCGTCCGCGACGTTCGCCATCTCGCCCGTCGCACCCTCCGTCGCATCGTCTGGAGTCTCATGGACACGCAGCAATCCGCCGGATGCCCCTACCGTCTCGACCCCACCGGCAACGACATCCACGGTGAAGCCGCCGCCCTCCGTGCCCAGGGGCCCGCGACGCGTGTGGAACTTCCTGGGCACGTGGTGGCGTGGGCGATAACCGACTTCGAACTGATCAAGAAGCTGGTGACCGATCCGCGGATATCCAAGGACGCGCACCAGCACTGGCCCGCCTGGATCGATGGGGAAATACCCGCCGACTGGCCGCTGTTCGCGTGGGCCGCGGTGAAGAACATGCTCACCGCGTACGGCGACGACCACACGCGGCTGCGGCGGCTGGTGGGCACGGCGTTCACGCCCCGGCGGGTCGCGGCGATGCAGCCGCGCATCGAGGAGATCGCGGCAACGCTGCTCGATCGGTTGGCCCAGACCCCGCCGGGCGAGCAGGTCGACGCGCGGGACCTGTACGCGTATCAGATCCCGATCCGGGTGATCTGCGAGCTGTTCGGTATACCGGACGAGCCGGCCGCGGAGTTGCGCGGACTGGTGGACAGCCTGTTCAACACGCACGCGTCCCCCGAAGAGGTCGTCTCGACCTACGGCAACCTCTACCGGTGCCTGGGCGAACTCATCGCCGCCAAGCGGCAGACGCCCGGCGACGACCTGACCAGCGAATTGATCGCGGCACGCGACGACGAGGGCGACTCGAAGCTGTCCGAGCAGGAACTGCTCGACTCCCTCGTGCTGTTCATCGGGGCGGGGCACGAAACCACGGTCAACCTGCTCGACACGGCGATCTTCGCGTTGCTCACGCACCCCGAACAGCTCGCGCTCGTGCGGGCGGGGGAGGCCACGTGGGACGACGTGATCAACGAGGCGTTGCGGTGGCGGGCGCCGATCGCCAACCTGCCGTTGCGGTTTGCCATCGAGGACGTGGACCTGGGCGACGGGACGGTGCTGCGCAAGGGAGAGCCGATCGTCACCGGGTACGCGGCCGCGGGGCGCGATCACGCGGTGCACGGTGAGGACGCGGACGTCTTCGACGTGACGCGCGAGTCTCGGCGCGAGCACTTGGCCTTCGGGTACGGGGTGCACTTTTGCCTGGGGGCGCCGTTGGCTCGGTTGGAGGCGCAGATCGCGTTGCCGGCGTTGTTCGAGCGCTTTCCCGACATGACGTTGGCGGTGCGGGCGGAGGAGTTGACGGCGGTGGAGTCGTTCATTTCGAACGGGCACCGCGTGTTGCCGGTTCGGCCTTACGGCTTGGCCGCGGGCTAGGTTGGGTTGGGGGTGGCCTCAAGCGCCGGCCGGGCTGAGGGGTGGCCTTAAACGCCGGCGGGGCTGAAAGGTGGCCTCAAACGCCGGCCGGGCTGGGATTGGCCTCAAACGCCGGCCGGGCTGAGGGAGTGCCGGCCGGCTGAGGGGGGCGCCGGCCGGGGTGGGGGTCAGGTGGGGGGTAGGGCCAGGTGGGTGATCGATTGTTGGCGCATTTCGATTTTTCGGACTTTGCCGGTCACCGTCATCGGGAAGCTGTCGACGATCATGACGTAGCGAGGGATCTTGTAGTGGGCCAGACGGCCCGTACAGAAATCGCGGATTTCGGTGGGGGTGAGGTCGGCGGCGCCCGGGCGGAGTTTGATCCAGGCCACGAGTTCCTCGCCGTAGTGGTCGTCCGGTACGCCGACCACCTGGATGTCCTCGATGTCGGGATGGGCGTACAGAAACTCCTCGATTTCGCGGGGATAGACGTTTTCGCCGCCGCGGATCACCATGTCCTTGATCCGGCCGACGATCGATACGTAGCCGTCCGCGTCCATCGTGGCCAGGTCGCCCGTGTGCATCCAGCCGGCGGAGTCGATCACCTCGGTGGTGCGGGCCGGGTCGCGCCAATAACCCAGCATCACCGAGTAGCCGCGGGTGCAGAACTCGCCCGCGGCGCCCTCCGCGACGGTGTCGCCGGTGGCGGGGTCCACGATCTTGATCTCCAGGTGCGGGTGCACTCGGCCCACCGTGCCCACCCGCCGCTCCACCGAGTCCTCGCGCCGAGTCTGGGTGGACACCGGTGAGGTCTCGGTCATGCCGTAGCAGATGGTCATCTCGGTGAGGCCCATTCGGTCGATCGCCCGCTTCATCACCTCCACCGGGCACGGGGAGCCGGCCATCACGCCGGTGCGCAGGCTCGACAGGTCGTACTCGCCCTCGTCGAGCTCGGGCAACGCCAGTTCGGCGATGAACATCGTCGGCACCCCGTACAACGCCGTGCAGCGCTCCGCGTGCACCGCGCGAAGCGTGGCCGCCGGGTCGAACAGCGGAGCCGGGATCACGATCGCCGCGCCGTGGCTGGTGGCACCGAGATTGCCCATGACCATGCCGAAGCAGTGGTAGAACGGCACCGGAAGGCACACCCGGTCCAGCTCGGTCCAGCCCTGGATCTCGGCGACCTGGAAGCCGTTGCCGAGGATGTTGTGATGCGAGAGCGTCGCGCCCTTGGGATAGCCCGTGGTGCCCGACGTGTATTCGATGTTGATCGCGTCGTCCGGGGACAGCGTCGCCGCGCGTTCGCGAACCGCCGCGAGCGCAACGGTGCTTCCCTCGCTCAGCAGGTCCGGCCAATCGGGTGCGTCGATGTGCACGACACGTTCCAGCTCCGGGCACGCGTCGCGCACCTCGGCCACCATCGCCGGGTAGTCGCTGGTCTTGACGCGCGACGCGGCGACGAGCAGCCTGGTCCCCGATTGGGTGAGCGCGTACTCGATCTCGTGGACTCGATAGGCGGGGTTGAGGCTGACCAGGATCGCGCCGACCCGGGCCGTGGCGTACTGGGTGAGCACCCACTCGGCGCAGTTCGGCGACCAGATGCCGACCCGATCGCCCGCCAGGATCCCGGCGCCGACAAGCGCGCGGGCGAATTCGTCGACGGCGGCGTCGAATTGCGCGTACGTCCAGCGTCGTCCGGTCGCGCACTCGACCAGCGCGTCGCGGTGCGGGTGCTCGCTCGCGACCCGGGCCAGGTTCGCGCCGATGGTCTCTCGGGGCAACGCCGGCTCGGTTCCGCCACGCCGATACGCCTGCCGGGGCCGCTGCGGTCGGGCTGTGGTCATCTCGCATCACCAACCTGCTCGGGATGAGGACCGTACCCTCGCCCGATCCCCACGAATCAGACCGAGAGCGCCCGCCCCAAGGGGAGCTTGCCGGGGTCCAGTCCGGTGGCGGTGAGCGTGCCGTCCGCGGCGATCAGGCCGAAAACCGGGTAGCCCGTGACGGCCAGGCCCAGACCCAGCGGGCCGTCCTCCGGCTCGACCACCACGTGCGCGACGCCCGCCAACGCGGCGGCCTGCTCGCGGGTCTCGTCCGCGTCGCCGTGCAGTACGGCCAGCACGCTGCGCCCGTTCGCCTTCGCGGCCACCGCGACGAACGTGGGCAAACGCTCCTTACACGCCCCGCAGTCGGGCGAGAAGAAGCCGAACAGGGTCTCACCCAGGCCGTCCCGGGTGACGCGCTCGCCCGCCGCGGTGACGGCGGCGAAGTCCGGCACGGCCGAACCGGTCGGCAACACCAGGTCGTCGACGGCCGCGTCGAAGTGCCGATCACCCCGGGCCCGAAGCTTGCGCACGATGCCGAAGGTGAGCAGCAGATTCAACAGACACAACGCGCCGAGAAGGACGACGGCGGCGATCAGAACGGGCATCCGGGGTCTCCCGAGCCGGCGAAGTGGGCGCGCCGAATTATCTCCGGCGAGCGGGACCGACGCACTGTAACTCCCGACGCCGCGTCGGCGACAGAGGTTGTGCAGCGATATGGAATACAGATGGAATCGCCTTTCCCGATTCACAACTGCCTTGCTCTTGCGGTCAATTGGGAATTCGTCCTAACGTCGCTGCGGCCGGGGCACACCCTGCTTCGGTACCACCACCCCTGCGATGGAAGGTCCACGATGATCCGTGTGATCGGCACGATGGGTGACAAGCTCCTGGGGCTCGTTCTCCAGGAGAAACGAGCCGGGGCATGCGTCCCCGAACACGGGCAGTTCTGCGTATGCCGAGGGGGATACCGGTACATCTACAGCTGCAACGGCCCGTGCGTGAAGACCGCAACCCGTTGCTGACCGACGTACCCCCTGTCCGAAAACGACTGTGCGGAGGCATGCCATGAAGCGAGTGATCGGGTCGATGGGTGACCGGCTGTTGAGGCTGGCACTGCGAGAAGAGCGAGCCGGGGCCTGCGTGCCCGAGGTCGGCCAACTCTGCTACTGCAAGAGCCACAGGCAGTACCGCTTCACCTGCAACGGTGTCTGCACCAAGCGGACCAACACCTGTTGATCGACTCCCCGGCCGAGACTCCGGAGGGCGGCACGCCTTCGGGGTCTCGGCTGCGCCCGAGGGCGGTCAAAGTGGCGCTGGTCCTACAGTTTCGGGCCGCGCCGCTCGGCGCGTGCGCGCTGTTCGCCTCGACGGTGGCCGTCGGGGCGCTGCCGGCCGTCGTCGCGTGGCTGACCAAACTGCTCTTCGACGAACTCGGCCGGGGCGAACAGGCCGACTCGGCGCGTGCGGTGACCCTCGCGGTGTCCATCGCCGGGCTCGGCGCGGTGATCGCGGTGCTCCTGCAACTGGCGGGATACGTCGACGAATTGGTGCGGCGCCGATTGGTCGTGACGGTCGAGCGGGATCTGTTCGCCAAGGTGAACGAGTTTCGTGGGCTGCGCCGCTTCGAGGATCCCGCGTTTCACGACCGGTTGCGGCTGGCGCAACAGGCGTCGGAGGACGCGCCGCACAACATCACCATGTTCAGCCAGGAGGTGGTCCGCTCGACCGCCGCGCTGAGCGGTTTCGCCGGTGCGCTCCTGGTGGTGTGGCCGCCCATGGTGGGGTTGCTGTTCCTGGTCGGCACGGCCGCGCTGGTCGCGCGTCTTTCGCTCGCCCGTCGCCAGGTGGCGGTGTGGGAGCTGACGTCGGGGCGGCAGCGACGGCGACTGTTCTATCGTTCGTTGCTGATCGATCCGCGGGCCGCCAAGGAGATCCGGCTGTTCGGCCTGGGCGACTTCCTGCACGGCCGGCTCGTGCGCGCGCTCGGCGACGCCACCGAGGCGGAACTCTCGGTGGCCCGCCGGGGCGCGTTCGTGCAGTCGGGATTCGCGGCGTTGAACGCGGCGGTGGCGGGCATGGGCATGGTCGTCGTGGTGATCGGCGCGGCCCACGGACGGTTCACCGTCGGCGACGTGATGCTCTTCGTCGCCGCGGCCGCGGGCGTGCAGGGCGCGTTCACCGGAGTGGTCACGCAGGCCGGCGAAGCGGCCGAGGCGGTACGGCTGTTCGGCCACTACCTCGACCTGATGGAGACCGCGGACGACGTCGTCGGCGGCGTCGAGCCGGTGCCGGCGCTGCGCGAGGGGATCGAGTTTCGCGACGTGTGGTTTCGCTACGACCCCGACGGGCCCTGGATATTGCGCGGGGTGGACCTGATCGTGCCGGCGGGATCCGCGATCGGGCTGGTGGGGCGCAACGGCGCCGGCAAGAGCACGCTGATCAAACTGCTGTGCCGGTTCTACGACCCCGAACGCGGCTCGATCCGGTGGGACGGTGTGGACATCCGCACGTTGGACGTGGCCGGCCTGCGTCGGCGGATCGGCGTCACGTTCCAGGACTACATGGCGTACGACCTCTCCGCCGCGGAAAACATCGGCATCGGCGACCTGCCGCATCGCCGCGACCGCGAACGCGTGCGCGAGAGTGCGACGTTGGCCGGGATCGACGCCGCCCTGGTCGCGCTGCCCGACGGCTACGACACCCAGCTCAGCCGGGTGCACCTGGACGAGGACGACGACCGGACCGGGGTCACGCTCTCCGGCGGCCAGTGGCAACGAGTCGCGCTGGCCCGCTCGTTGATGCGCGCCGACGCCGACCTGCTGATCCTGGACGAGCCCAGTTCGGGCCTGGACGCCGAGGCCGAGTACGACGTGCACCGCACCCTGCGCGCACACCGTGCCGGTCGCACCGGCCTGCTGGTCTCGCACCGGCTCGGCGCGTTGCGCGACGCGGACACCATCGCCGTGCTCGAACAGGGCCGCGTCAGCGAACTGGGCACCCACGAGGAGCTGATGGCGCTCGCCGACGGGCACTACGCCCGGTTGTTCGGGCTTCAGGCGTCCGGCTATCTCGACACTCGCGCGAAGGTCACCGAGGAGGCGCAGTGAACGGTTTCGGACGAACCGCGGCGGCGGTGGCCGCGGTGGCCGCGGTGGCGAGGTGGGTGGTGCGGTCGCGGTTCGCGCTGGTTCGGGTGACCGGAGACAGCATGGCGCCGACCTTCGCGGACGGTGATCGGCTGTTGATCCGGCGCACCCGGCGAGTGGGCCGCGGCGAGGCGGTGGTGTTCGGCAACCCCGTACCGGGGTTCGACGACGGCGCGGGCGAACTGCGCTGGCTGGTCAAGCGGGTGACGGCGACGCCCGGCGATCCGGTGCCGGCCGACGTGCGCGAGCGGGTCCCGGCCGGGCCGGTGGTGCCCCCGGGAGCGCTGGTGGTGCGCGGTGACGGGGTGCGCAGCCAGGACTCGCGGCACTTCGGCTACGTCCCGGTGTCGACGGTGCTCGGGGTGGTCCTCGGCCGAGTCCTCGCCGGAGCCGACGACGGCCCCACGACGACCGGGCGACGATTCGCGCGTCGGGACCGCAGGTGAAGACCGGGTGGGGCGGCCTCGCCCCACCCGGTGATCGGTTACGGCCGCGGCCGGCCGCGGCCGTCGGCGCGCAGCAGCGGGCTGTCCGCACGCAGGAGACGTTGGCGATAGGCGACGGCGTGCCAGGCCGCTTCCCGATAGGCCGCCTCCAGTTCGTGATAGACGGCGTCGATCAGGGCGGGAGCGGGACCGTTCTCCGGGCGGTAGGCCAGGAACAGGCGCACCGCGAGCGGGTCGTCGTACAGCGGGCGAATCGCCATCTCGACCCGGGGGCGCGAGGTCGGTTGGCACGGAGTGACCACCTCGGCGAGGGCGACCATGTGGGTCGCGGTGAGGTAATCGCCGTGCAGGATACGAGGGTTGATCCCGGCAGCGGACAACACCTCGCGCAGCCCCTCCCATTCGCCGTCCACGCTCGGGTCGACCATCCACTGGTCGTCGGACAGGTCGGCGAGCTTGACCTCGGGCTCGCCGGCGGCCGGGTGGTTGGGGGACATCGCGATGAACTGCGGCTCCCGCTCCACCAGTACCCGCTTGTGCACCCCGTCCGGCACCCGGACCGGGAACCCCTCGACCTCGTGCACGAACGCGACGTCGAGTTGGCCCGCCGCGACCATCTCCAGGAGCGAGGTCGCGGAGACGTCCACCCGTAGATAGGTGTCGGTGTGCGGGAGTCGGGCGCGCAGCCGATGCACCCAATCCGCTATCACCCGGTTGGCGGTTCCGCCGATCCGCAGGTGTGGACCCGCGGAACGGACCGCCTCGGCCTGGGTGTCGATCACCAGCGCGCTCATCTCGGCCATGATGGGCCGGGCCCGGTGGAGCATCGTGAGCCCGAGCGGAGTGGGCCGACTTCCGGTACGGCCCCGGACGAACAACGGTGCGCCCAGCGCGTTTTCGATGCGTCTGAGCTGGGCGGTCAGGGACGGCTGAGTCATGCCCAACAAGCGGGCGGCAGCATGCAGGCTGCCTGTGTCGCCGATGGCGCACAGTGCGCGAAGGTGCCTCACCTCGAGCTCCATGAGCGGAGGATAGGGCGCCGCGCCGAGGTCGTACCAGACTCCGGCGTGTGACGGATCCACCGCACAGCGGATTCGGTCGGTGATACGACCGCACTATCGCCGGTTGTCATCATCCGGGGCGGGGTGGGATCCGGTGAGACTCGTCCCGCACCGGTCAGGTCTACGGCACACAAGGAGTCCCCCCATGAGTGGCCCGCGTCCCCCGCGCACCCGCAAGATCCTGCTTTCGACCGCACTCGGCCTCGGCCTCGCGGCAGGTCTGGTCGCCGCCCCGGCGGCATCGGCCGCCCCGCCGCCCCCGGTGGCCGCCCCGCTCGTCGCGGCCGCCTACTCCGGCCACGAGAGCGAGGCACAGAACAAGGCGTTCCTCGACGCGGTGATGAAGTCGGTGGCGAGCAAGCGCGCCGCCGCGCCGAACTCGCTCGCCGCGGTCACCGTGTACTACAGCACCGCAAACGCGCCGAGCTTTCGCACCCAGATAGCCCAGTCCGCCCAGATCTGGAACAGCTCGGTCACCAACGTGCGCCTTCAGGAAGGCGGCAACGCCGACTTCCAGTACTACGAGGGCAACTCCGCGCAGGGCTCGTACGCGAGCACCGACGGCCACGGCAACGGCTACATCTTCCTCGACTACCGGCAGAACCAGCAGTACAACTCGACCCGGGTCACCGCGCACGAAACGGGTCACGTGCTGGGTCTGCCCGACCACTACTCGGGCCCGTGCAGCGAGCTGATGTCCGGCGGCGGCCCCGGTACGTCGTGCACCAACCCGAACCCCAACGCGACCGAGCGAGCCCGCGTCAACAACCTGTGGCGCAACGGTCTGGTGGCTTTCACCACCGCCTCCTGATCGACGCCACACCACGACCCGGCACCCGCCTGCCGCCCACACGGCAGTCGGGTGCCGGACCATCCCCGAACCGACGTCCGAACCCACACCCGGGACCGACCCCGGCCGGACCCGGACCGTCCCAACGACTGCCCGCCCGGTATCTCGTCGCCGGGTCAGTCGCCGAGCACCGCGCGCAGGTAGCGCAGGCGTATCGCGGCCTGGAACGCGCCGCCGCCCTCGTGGTCGTTGTAGGGGTAGACCTCCATCCGCTTCTCGGCCGCGTAGTGGTGGTAGGCGGCGAATATCGTCGACGGCGGGCACGTGGTGTCCATCAACGCGGCGCTGAACAACGCCGGCGCGGTCGCGCGCGCCGCGTGGTTGACCGCGTCGAAGTAACTCAGCGTGCGAAAGACGGCGTCCACGTGTCCGCGATGCACCGCGAGATAGCCGGCGATCTCGCGGTAGGGCCCGGTGGACGCGACCTCGGCGCCACGCCGCAGGTCGCACAGGAACGGCACATCGGGAAGTACCGCGGCCAGATCGGGCACCAGGCCCGCCACCGCGAGCGAGAGGCCGCCGCCTTGGCTCTCCCCGGCCACCGCGACCCGGCCGGGGTCGACGGCGGGGTGCGAGCGGGCCGCCGCGACCGCTCGTACCGCGTCGACGAAGACCCGCCGGTAGTAGTAGTCGGCCGGATCGGCGATGCCCCGCGTCATGAATCCGGGGTGCTGCGGACCGCCGCCGGCGGGGGAGTCGTCACCGGTTGCCCCGGCCCGCCACACGCTGCCCTGGCCGCGTACGTCCATCACCAGGTGCGCGAACCCGGCCGCCGCGTAGAGCAGTTGCTCGTGAGGCAGCCCGCGACCACCGCCGTAGCCGGGGAATTCGACCACGCACGGCAACGGTCCGTCGCGGTGCGCAGGCAGCACGAGCCACCCGCGCACGCGCTGTCCACCGCATCCCGAGAACGCCACGTCGTACACGGTGACCTCGGTCAGCCCGCACTCCTCGCGGGTGAACACCGCGTCCGCATCCAGGCGGTCGGCCTCGGCGAGAGCGGCGCTCCAGAACGCGTCGAAATCGGCGGGCTCTTCGCGCTCGGGCCGGTATCGCTCCAGCTCCGCCAACGACAGGTCGCTCAGGGGCATGCTCGTGGTCCTTTCCCGACGTCGCGTCGTGCGGCGTCTCGAACGCGATCCTCACACCGCCGCTCGCGCGCCCCGCACGGGGGTCGATCCGGGGCGCCCACGGCACTCGGGACATCTATGAGTGAACCCCCCGAAAGCGGTAGGCTGGGAAGCGACCGGATGTGATCGTCCATGTCAGGAGGTCCCCATGCCGACCTCGACCGATCCGCAGACCCTGCACTGCGCACTGCGCGGAGCCCGCTACCCCGCACTGCCGCGTGATCTCGCGGGCGTGGCCGAACACAACCGGGCGTCGCGCAGCGTGTTGCAGCTGATTCGCGCCCTGCCCGTGCGACCGTACGAGGGACCGAACCAGGTGTGCATGGCCGTGCACGGACGGTTCGGGGAGTGCGCGCGCGGACTGTGACCGGGTGAGCACGCGAGCCGTCGGTTCACCGCGTCCGGTTCAGTCGTCCAGCAGGGCGCGCTCCTTCGCCACGCGAACCGCCGCGGTCAACCCGTCGATGTCGTAGGGGCCGTGATGGCGGCGGCCGTTGACGAAGAACGTCGGGGTGCCGGACACGCCACTGAGGTCGGCCGAATCCTCGTCCTCCGCGACCCGATCGGCGCCGCGGCGCGTGCGCAGATGCTCGTGGAAGCGCTCGACGTCCAAGCCCAGTTCGGCGGCGTGGGCCAACAGGTCGCGTGGCTTGAGTTCGTCCTGGCGCCGCAACAGCAGATCGAACATGGACCAGAACTCGCCCTGCTCGGCGGCCGCCTCGGCGGCCTCCGCCGCCTGCCGGGCACGGGGGTGCACGTCGGGCAGCGGCAGGTGACGCCACACGTAGCGAACATCGCCGAAGTCCGCGAGCAACGCCCTGACCACGGGCTCGGCCAGACCGCAATACGGGCACTCGAAGTCGCCGTACTCCACCAACGTCACCGGGGCGTTCAACGGACCGCGCACGTGATCGCGGTCCGGATCCACCGGCGTTGCCAAGTCGATCACGCTGTGCGCGGTGCCCAGCAGCGCGCGCGAGCGCAACGGCCGCGGCAGCGCCCCGATCACCAGCGACACCAGCCACGTCAGCACGAACGCGCACACGACGGCGCTGAGCACGCCGACCTTCGCCTCCTCCAACCGGGGGCCGTCGAAGGCCAACGTGGCGATCAGCAAGGACACCGTGAAGCCCACGCCGGCGATGGTGCCGCCGCCGACCACCGCGCCCCACCCCACCGGAGGCCGCAACCGCCCGCCGCTCACGCGCGTGGTCGCCCACGAGATGCCGATGATGCCCACGGGCTTGCCCACCACATAGGCGAGCAGGATGCCCAGCGTCACCGGCGACGTGAACGCCCGCGACAGCAGACCCGCGTCGATGGTGATCCCCGCGTTGGCCAACGCGAACAGCGGGACGATCAGGTAGCTCGTCCACGGGTGGTACATCCGCTGGAGCCGCTCGTTCGGCGACAGCGCCGCCGCGATGCCGAGCCGGGCGGAGCGCTCCAACTCGGGGGTCGGCTGCTCCCGGAAGGAGCGGAACAGGCCGGTGGCGCGCTCCAGATCGCCGCGCGAGGCCGGATAGGCGTAGGTCAGGAGCCCCATCGACAGCCCGACCACGACCGGGTCCACACCCGATTCGAGCATCGCCACCCACGCGGCCACGCCGATCACCGCGTACGGCGCGCCGTGGCGGACCTTCCCCGCCCGCACCAACAGCAGGGCCGCGAGCAGGCCGCACGCCACCAACAGCGCCACCGGTTCGATGTGTTCGCTGTACGCGACCGCGATCACCACGAGCGCGACGAAGTCGTCGACCACGGCGACGGTCAGGATGAAGGTGTGCAGGCGCTTGGGGAAGCGCGAGCCCAGCATCGCGAGCATACCCAGCGCGAAGGCGGTGTCGGTCGACATCGCCGCCCCCCACCCGTGCGCCGAGGAGTGGCCGGCGTTGACGGCCAGGAAGATGCCCACCGGGACGAGCATGCCGCTGATCCCGGCCAGCAACGGCAGTGTCAGGCGGCGCCGTTCGCGCAGCTCACCCAGGTCGAACTCGCGGCGCGCCTCAAGCCCGACGACGAAGAAGAACAGCGTCATCAGCCCGCTGTTGACCCATTCGCGCAGATCCAGCGAGACGCCGTGATCGCCCAGGCGGATGCTCAGCAGGGTTTGCCACACCCGCTCGTACGAGCCGGGTCCGATGTTCGCCCAGGCCAGGGCCGCGAGCGCGGCGAACAGCAGCACGGCGGCGCTGCCGCTCTCGGTGCGGATGAACGCCCGGCGGGGGCCGCGCCCTTGACGGTCGTCCTCGGTCTGCCCGGACAGATCCGCGGCATCGGTCGGCTGGGTCACGGTTGGTTCTCCCTGGCTTTCGCGGCGATCGCCCCCGACCGCAGCCGATCGCGGCCCACGCCGCATCGGCAGCCCGGTTGTCCGGTTGCCCGGTTGTCCGCCGGCCACGGCGCCGATCACGCGCCACCGGCGCGCCGGAGCCGAGAATAGCGGGCAAGCCGGGAGATACCGCGCCGCGCCGGCCACGCGCCGGGGTGACGGGGTCGACGGCGCCGTCCGCCGGCCGACCCGAACGCCGTCGACCGGCCGTCGCCGACCGGACCGGCGCGATCCGCCCAGGTCCTCTAGTCGAGGCAGAACACCCCGTCCACCCGCCACGCGGGCGTGGCCACCGACACCATGCTCGTCGCGGGGCCGGTGGAGGCCGGGGCGCGCGTGCTCGCGGTCGTGACGGTGCACACGATCTGTTGCAGGGCCGTCAGGCTCAGCGCGGGCGTGTTCGGGCCCAGGGAGATGTGGAGCACGCGCTCCTCGATCGAGACCCATCCGGGGGCGGCCTTCGTGGGGATCTCGGTGCCCCGCCCGACCGCCGCGTCCTCCGGGGTCGGCCCCGCGAGGAGCACGTCGAGCGCGGCCTGCGGTCCGTCGCCGCCGGGGGAGGACCGCAGCACGCGGACGACCCGGTGGCCGGTGACCAGGTAGACGTACACACTGCCCTCGTGGCTCGCGTCCGCGGGCGCGATGATGCCACCGGCGGGCGCGCCGGCGTCGACCGCGCCGGTCGAGGGGATGCCGCAGCCGACGGCCGCGGTGAGTACGAGGGCCGCCGCGGCGACGGCCATGGGTCCGGATGCCTTGGTCATGACGACGTGTCCTCGCCGGATCGGGAATGTCGGGGCGAATCGGTGGCGGCCGGCATGTCGGCGCCGGCCGGCGGTTTCGCGTCGGCCCGCATCTTCACCTTGGCCGGCAACTCCACGGTGAACAGGGCCCCGCCACCGGGTGCGTTGGCCGCGTGGATGCGGCCGCCGTGCAGCAGGACGTTCTCCCGCGTGATGGCCATGCCCAGGCCGCTGCCCACCGAGCGGGTACGTGCCGTGTCGGCCTTGTAGAAGCGCTCGAAGACCCGGTCGAGGGATTCGGCAGGCAGGCCCGGACCGTGGTCGCGAACGTGGAGGACGATCCAGTCGCCGTCCGCGCGCCGTTCGGCCGTCAGCCGTATCTCGACGGGCGGGCGGCCGTGGCGCAGCGCGTTGCCCACGAGATTGGCGAGCACCACGTCGAGGCGACGCGGGTCGAGTTCGGCGCGCAGCCAGGCCGGTACGTCGAGGGTCACGATCTCGCCCCACCCCCGGATGTCGAGGGATCGGCGGATCGCCTCCGCCAGGTCGAGCTCGTCCACGTGCAGGACGGCGGCGCCGGCGTCGAAGCGGGAGATCTCCATCAGGTCCTCGACCAGCGTGACGAGTTTGCCGGTCTCGGCGCCGATCAGCCGCAGCGCGGCGGCGGTGTCCGGGTCCAGGTGTTCGGCGGTGGCGTCCTCGTCGAGGATGTCGGTGACCGCGGCCATCGCGGCGAGCGGGGTGCGCAGTTCGTGCGAGACGTCGGCGGCGAAACCGCGCGCCCGGGCCTCCATGGTCTGCAATCGGTCGACGTTCTTCTCCAGGGCCGCCGCGGTGTGGTTGAAGTCCTGTGCCAGCTCGGCGAGTTCGTCCTTGCCCTTGACCTTGAGGCGAGTGTCCAGGCGGCCTGCGGCCAGGCTGCGGGTGGCGTGTTGGAGGGCGCGTACCGGGTGCAGCACGCCGGTGGCGGCGAGCATCGCGGGGACGAGGGCGAGCAGGACGGCCGGAACCGCGCCGCTGCGGGCGGCTCGCACCAGCGCCGCCTCGTCGCGCAGTTCGGGCTCCATCGAGGTGATCAGGTACACCTGTACGCCGGAGAGAGCGAAGCCGTCGTCGCGGTTGGCGAAGGTGATCGGTACGCCGACGGCCAGATAGACCTGTCCGTCGGCGCGCACGCGCTGGAACGCGGTCACCCCCTGGTCGACGGAGTCGCGCAGGAGGCCGGGGATCCCGACGGTGGTGAGCAGCGGCCCCGTGGTGGACCACAGGTCCTTGTAGATGGCGACGACGGTCCAGTGCCTGTTCGCCTCGGGGCCGTCCACCCGTGCGGCCAGCAGGTCCAGTGCGGTCTGGTCGGGCGGAAACGATACGGACGGGGCGATGTCCTCGACCCGGTCGCGCAGGTCGTTCACCGCGCGGTCCTGGCTGTGCTGCAACAGCGTGGAGCGGGCCTCGCGGTAGGTCAGCGTCGCCGTCGCGAGCGCGGCGAACGCGGCGACCAACACGAACGCCACGACCAGCCGGATCCGCAGGCCGCGCAGCCACCGGAACGGGCGGCCGGTCACACCGGCCCGAATCGGTAGCCGAAGCCTCGCACGGTCTGGATGTACCTGGCCGGCCCCTGCGGGTCCTCGATCTTGATCCGCAGCCGTTTGACACACGCGTCGACCAGTCGGCCGTCGGCGAGGTAGGGATGGCCCCACACCGATTCGAGCAGTTGGCCCCGGGTGAACACCCGGCCGGGGGACGAGGACAGCTCCAGCAGCAGGCGCAGTTCGGAAGGGGCGAGAGCGACCGGCCGCCCGGACTTGGTGACGGTGAGCGCGGCGCGGTCCAGGGCCAGTTCGCCGTGGACCTCGGCGCGGGTCTGGGGTCCGGCGGCCTCGGTGCGGCGCAGGACCGCGCGGATGCGGGCCTCCAGGACCCGGGCCTGTACGGGCTTGACCACGTAGTCGTCGGCGCCCGCCTCCAATCCGATCACGATGTCCATGTCGTCGTTGCGCGCGGTGAGCATGATGACCGGCAGCGTCCCCGCGGTGCGGATCCGGCGACACACCTCGAAGCCGTCGATGCCGGGCAGCATGAGGTCCAGGACCACCAGATCGGGGCGAAAGGACGTCAGTTTGGCGAGGCCGTCCTCGCCGGTGAGGGCGACGTCGGCCTGGTAACCCTGCCGACGCAGGCCGAGGGCGAGCCCCTCGGCCACGGCCGGGTCGTCTTCGATCAACAGCACACGAACCATCGGATCAGTATCGGGTCGCCCGCACGCGCGAGGCGGCCGTGACGGCCCGGCTCGGCCGATTGTGGCGAAACGGTCTTGTTCGGGAGTCCGCGGGAGCGGGTCCCCACGCGGTTGTGGCGAAACGGTCTTGTTCCGGTCCGGGGGCGGTCATCCCACGTTGTCAAGGTGACGGCCATGACAACACATACCGTTCGTCCCGCCGCTCGTCCCTTACTGCGCCGGCTGTCGTCTGCGACCGCTCCGATGTTCGCGGCGCTGCTCGCGCTGACCGCCGGGTGTGCGGGGGAGGCGACCAAGACGAGCCCGCCGCCGACCCAGGGCGGCGCGACGGCGCACGTGGAGCAGAAGCAGACCGCGTTCGACTACGCGTGGCCCAAGGGCGGCCAGGCGGCCGTGTTCGTCGAAGGAGTGGCCGAACCGGCGTCCTCGGGCCCGGTGAAGCCGACGCCGACCGCGAGCGTGGCCAAGGTGATGACCGCCTATGTCTTCCTCAAGGCCAGGCCGCTGGGGCCCGGCGCGCCCGGGCCGACTTTCTCGATATCCGCGGAGGAGGCCGCGCGTTACGGGGAGCGGGTGCGGCGCTTCGAGAGTCTCACCCCGGTGACGCCGGGTGAGCGGTTCACCCAGCGCCGCGCCCTGGAGGCGCTGATGGTGGTGTCCGCCAACAACATCGCCCACGAGATCGGCCGCTGGGTCGACGGTGGCGAGGCCGCGTTCGTTGCCCGGATGAACCGGACCGCCCGCGAACTGGGGATGAAGGACACCACCTATACCGACCCGAGCGGCTTCGACCCGACCACCGTCAGCACGGCCGCCGACCAGGTGAAACTGTTCACGGCCGCGATGCGCGACCCGGCCTTCGTCGAGGTGGCGGGCGTTCGCTCCTACGCCGCGCCGGGCGGCGAGTCCCACCCCAACGGCAACACGCTCCTGGGCAAGGAGGGCATGCTGGCCGGCAAGACCGGCTTCACCACGCCCGCCGGCGCCAACCTCGTCTTCGCCGCCGAGCGCCGGATCAACGGTACGAATCACCTGGTCGTCGGCGCGGTGATGGCGCAGCGCCCGGGCAAGAGCGCCGGCGTGGCCGTCACCGCGAGCCAGAAGCTGATCCGCTCGATCGGCACCAGTTGACCGCACCGCGTCGCCGCCGGGGTCGGGAGCAAGAATCGGGGCCGTCGATGGTGGCGATCGTGGTGAGGTCTCGTGGTACGGATCCTCCCCCGTGGGGATCCGTGCCACGAGACCGACGCCGAACAACCTAACACGAGATTGTTCGCATTAATTTGGTGCGAGGATGCGGTGTGATGGTCAGGGCCGGCGCCGAGCGCAGGGGACCGGGCTCGTGACCGAGGAGCGCGGCTCCCCCGGGACGGCCCGGCCGGGAGGACGCACCGCCAAAACCCGGGCGGCGGTGCTCGCCGCCACCTTCGAGGCGCTCGGCGAACGCGGCTACGCCGAGTTGACGATGGACCGGATCGCCGGCCGCTCCGGCGTGCACGCCGCGACGATCTACCGACGTTGGGGGACCGTCGAATCGATCGTCGCCGACCTGTTCCTCGACCGGAGCACCAGGATTCCGGTGCCCGACACGGGTTCCCTGGCGGGTGACCTGCGGGCGCTGGCTCGCGGCATCGCGGCTTTCTACGCCGACCGGGGCCATCGCGCGTTGATCGAGGGGGCCGTGGTCGCCGCCGCCCGCCGACCCGATCTCGCCGCGGTGCTGGGCGAGTTCTTCGAGGAGCGTCGCCGCGAGACGGCGCGGATCGTGCATCGTGCCGTCGAACGCGGGGAGTCGGCGGCCGACACGGACGCCGACGAGGTGATGGGCGCCCTCGGTGCGCCCTTCTACTACCGGTTGTTGATCGCCCGACGTCCGATCGACGCGGCGTTCGCCGACTCGGTCGCCGCGGCCACCCACGCCGCGACTCTCGCGGGCGCGTACGTGCTCGCCGCCCCCGCGGCCTCCGACGCCTCCACCGACGACGAACCGGAACCGTCGTAGCGGCCCGCGCCTTTCGACGGTGCGGTATCCGCTCGGCCGGCGAGGGTGTCGGGCAGGTGCGCAGGATGGTTGGCCGAGCGTTGATCCTGCGTGGATGCGCAGGTCAACGGCCTTTTGACGGAAGGCACTTCAAAGAGACGTGGTTCAGACCATTGACCACTTTGGTCTAGTCCTCCTAGCGTTAGGAGTGCGCACCCCCGGCGACGAAGGCGGCCGGACACGGTCGTCGCATTCGACGCGGTCTCCCGGAACCGCGTGGCTCCACGTTCCGCCTCGGCACCGACGTCCCTGTCGATGTGAAGGCCACGCTCCGAGCGAGCGGGTCGACCCGAGTCCGGGTCGGAACGGCTTGCGGTGTCGTGACGAGGCGACGTTTCCGGTCGACGTCCCCGCCCACGGCACCAGTCCCCGCATGCACTTCGCCCACGAGGAGAGCACCATGCGCAAGAGGACCATCCTGGCAACACTGACCGCCCCCGCACTGGCCGTACCCCTGCTGATGGCCGCACCGGCCGGAGCCCACGGTTGGGTGACCGGCCCGCCCAGCCGGTCCGCGCTGTGCGCCAACGGCACGGTCACCAACTGCGGCCCCATCCAGTGGGAACCGCAGAGCGTCGAGGGCCCGAAGGGCTTCCCCGGGGGAGGCCCGGCCGACGGTCGGCTCTGTGCCGGCGGCAACAGCACCTGGGCGCCGTTGGACAACCCGCGCAACGGGGCGTGGCCCTCGACGCCGGTCACGTCCGGCGGCAGCCTCACCTTCAACTGGAAGATCACGGCGCGGCACGCGACCACGTACTTCCGGTACTACGTCACCAAGTCGAGCTGGAACCCCACCCAGCCGATCACTCGTGCCTCGCTGGAGAGCACTCCGTTCCTGACCGTCCCCTACAACAGCAGGCAGCCCGAGACGTACACGTCGCACACCGCCACCCTGCCGTCCGGTCGCAGCGGAAAAGCGGTGATCTTCGCGGCGTGGGACGTCGCGGACACGGGCAACGCGTTCTACTCGTGCTCGGACGTGACCTTCTGACCGAGCGGCACTCGACACGACGGCCACGACAGGCGGCGCGCACCGGACTCCGGTGCGCGCCGCCTGCGTTGTCCGGTCACCGCGGCGGCGGCCCGAACTCGGCGGTGAATTCGGACCGTGGCCCGTAGCTGACGGAGCGTCAGATGTGCGTGTGGCACGTGTTCATGATCAACGTCGCCTTGTCGATTCCGTCGATTGTCAAATCTGACGCATCGTCATATCGTCACGCCGGTCGGGCGGAAAGATCGACTCCGGTGGTGGTCCGGGTGTCGGTCGGGCGCGGGCGCACGCAGACACGAAACGCACCGAACGCACGGGATTACACGGACATCAGGGGTGAGATACGTGGGTCAGGAGCTGCCCGAATCGGCCGTACCGGCCGGCCGGATCCGAGCCGCGGGAGTCGAGCGCCGGTTCGGGCGAGGTGCGTCGCACATACACGCGCTCGGTCCACTGGACCTGGACATCGAGGCGGGTGAGTTCTGCTGCATCGTCGGTCCCTCGGGGTGCGGCAAGTCGACGTTCCTGCGCATCGTGGCCGGTCTGGTCAAGCCCAGCGCCGGCCGGGTCGAGGTGACGGCGGCCACGAGGAACCCCGCCGCGATGGTGTTCCAGAACTACGGGATCAGCCCGTGGAAGACCGTGCTCGCCAACGTCCGGTTCGGCCTGGACCTGCGCCGCGTGCCGCGCAAGGAGGCCGACGCGCGCGCCCACGAGTGGCTGGTCCGACTCGGCCTCGCCGACTTCGCCGATCGCTACCCCGCGGCCCTGTCCGGCGGCATGCAGCAGCGCGTGTCGATCGCCCGCGCGCTGGCCGTCGAGCCGGAAATCCTGCTCATGGACGAGCCGTTCGCGGCCCTGGACGCCCAGTTGCGGACCATCCTTCAGGACGAACTCCTGGAGATCTGTCAGGCGGACAAGCGCACCGTCCTGTTCGTCACGCACAGCCTCGAGGAGGCGCTGGTCCTGGGCGACCGCGTGCTGGTGATGTCGGCGCGCCCCGGCCGGCTGATCGCCGAACGGGTACCGCCGTTCGCCCGGCCGCGCACCGGAGAGGTGCGCAGGTCACCGGAGTTCGCCGCGATGCAGGCCGAACTGTGGGAACTGCTGCGCGGCGAGGTCGAGCAGGCGTCGGCCCAGGAGCAGGAACAGGACCACCGGCAAGGCCACAAGCAGGAGCAGGAGAAGAAGAAAGAGGAGGTCGCGTCGTGACGGTCGGCGTCAAGGAGAACCCGCCGGTTCGAGTACTGGTTCGCGAACCGGGCGCCGCCGAGCGCGACCCCGGCAGGGCGCGGCTGCGTCGGCGGCTGCTGGAGGTCGGCTTGGCGGTCGCCGTCCCGGTGGTCCTGCTGCTGTGGTGGCAACTCGCCGCGAAACAGGGCTGGATCGACGACCGGCTCTACCCCGCGCCGTCGACCATCGTCCAGGACGGCTGGCACGACGCCGGTGACGGCAAGCTGTGGCCGGACGTGTGGGCCACTTTGGCCCGGGTGCTGCCCGGCTACGCGATCGGCGCGTTCGGCGGTTTCGCGGTCGGCCTGCTGATGGGCACCAACGCGCTGATCCGGGCCGCGCTCGAACCGGCTCTGGACGCCCTGTACGTGGTCCCCAAGCTCGCGCTCCTGCCGATCTTCATGACCATGTTCGGTCTCGGCGAGTCCCCGCACATCGCGCTCGTCGCGGTGACCGTGTTCTTCTTCGTGTGGATCGCCACGATGGCCGCGGTCATCGCCGTGCCCGACGGCTACCGCGAGGCCGGTGCCGTCTTCGGCGCCGGACCCTGGCAGATGTTTCGGCACGTACTGCTGCCCGCTTCGTTGCCGCAGGTCATGGTGGGCCTGCGCATCTCGGCGGGGGTCGCGGTCCTGGTCATCATCGCGTCCGAGGGGATCGCCTCGCCGGACAACAAGGGCCTGGGCTACGTGATCTTCAACTCGCGTCAACTCTTCGACAACCGCGCGATGTTCGTCGGGATCATCGTCGTCGCGATCGTCGGCGTGCTGTTCTCCGAACTGATCCGCTTCGTCGGGCGCCTGTGCACCCCGTGGGCGCCCCGCGACCGGGGCCCCGGACAGTCCTGACGGCGCGGTCCCGACACTCTCCCGACGGCCCCGACACGCCGCCGACCGTCCCGACACTCTCCCCACGGCCCAGGCGCTCCCGACGGCCCCGGGACTCTCCCGACGGTCGCGACGCGGCGTCGTCCACCGGGCCGGGGGTTCCGTTGCCCCGGGCCCCGGCGTTTTGCGCACCAACTCCCGAAAGGCACACCATGGCGAGACGCGGATTCCTCACGGCCGGAGCCCTGTTGGCATGCAGCACGCTGCTCGCCGCGTGCGGCAGCTCCTCCGACTCCGGATCGCGCTCGGACACGTCCACGTCGCAACAACCCAAGCGCCCCATCACGGCGGTGGCCGGCTGCGAGCAGGCGTGGACCGATCCGGCCGACCTGTCGCCCACCCGCAAGCCCGCGCGCTGCGCGCCCGGCGCGCCCGCCGCGAAGCCGCTCGCGCAAAAGACGAAACTCACCGTGACGGCCGGTTCGTTGTCGGCCGAATACCTGGGCCCGATCCGCACCGCGATCGCCAAGGGCGAGTTCGCGAAGGAGGGCCTGGACGTCGACCTGAAGCAGATGCCCGCCACCGACGCGATCACCCTGCTCGCCAAGGGCCAGGTGGACGTGCTCTATTCGGCGCCCGAGGCCGGCATGGTCAACGCGGTCAAACAGGGCTTCGACATCAAGTGGGTCGCGGGCAACTACACCGTGGCGCCCGCGTCCAAGACCGGCCTGTGGGCACGGGTCAAGGACGGCAGGACAGGTGACGCGGTCGACCTCAAGAACGCGCGGTTCGGCACGCTGGTGGGCAAGACGTCGGTGATCATGTACCCGATCGAGAACGTGCTCGCCCAGCACAAGACCAAGCCCACCGACGTCTCCTTCCAGCAACTCGACGGCGCGGGCGTGCCGGAGGCGCTCAAGAACGGCGGCATCGACGCGGCCTGGCTGCTCGACCCGATCTGGAAGGACTTCGAGGGCAAGCCCGAATACACCTTCCTGGGCGGCCAGCCGCTCGGTGAACCGCTCGGCGGCATGCTGTACGGGCAAAACCTCCTGGAGAAGAACCGGGACGCGGGTGTGGCCTTCCTGCGCGCGCTGATCCGCACCGTGAACACGTACTTCGCGGGCGACTACAAGCAGGACCCGGCCTTCGTCCAGGAACTCGCCGGCACGCTCGGCAGCAAGCCGGAGCTGCTCAAGTCGGTCCCCGCGCAGATCGTCGACTGGGAGATCCGAGGCGGTACGACCGACCGGGTGCAGAAGATGTACATCGAGGGCAAGGTCGTCGAGGCGCCGGCGCTGCCCGAGGACAAGCTCGTCGACCGTTCGTTCTACGCGGAGGCCGTGGGCCATCCGACTTCGTGAGCGTGCGGAGAACCACGACCGGGGGGACACCGCGAAGCCGGCATCGCGGTGTCCCCCGGTTCGACGTGAGGGGCTCGACATCTTGTTGCGGAGCACGGGTTGTGGCATACATGTCTAGACCAATTGCTCTCGACGAGGAGAGGTACCGTGCCGCGCCGGACCACCGGGATCGCCGTGTCGGGGTTGGTTGTTGCGCTCCTGGTGGGAGGGTGTTCGGCGAGCGAGAAGGACAAGAAGCCGCCCGCGGTGCCCGGCGAGGTGAGCGCGCTCGCGTCGACGTCGGTGTCCGTGCACGTGATGTGGCGCGCGGATTCCGACGTCGCGACCTTCGAGGTCTACGAGGGGGCGCGCAAGGTCCGCGACGTGAGCGAGGGCCGGCACATGGTGGACGTCACGGACCTCGCGCCCGGGACCGCCTACTCGTTCTCGGTCCGAGCCCGTGACAAGGCCGGAAACCTCTCGGAGGCCAGTGCCGCGGTGCCGGTGACCACGTTGTCCGCGGTCAAGGGCGAGCGGGTGCCGCCGAGCGTGCCCGCCAACCTGCGCGGGCAGGGCGAGGGGCCGACCACCGCGACCCTGACCTGGGACGCGGCGACCGACGACGTCGGGGTGACCGCGTACGACGTGCACCAGGGCGGAATCCGCGTGCACAGCGTCGCGGGGGACAAGACCACCGCCGTGCTGACCGGGCTGCGGCCGGGAACCGACTACAGCTTCACCGTCACCGCCCGCGACGCCGCCGACAACTCGTCGGCGGAGAGCAACGCCGTGACGATGGTGACCGCGCAGGGAGTGAAGGACGCCCGGAGCACGGCGCCGATCGACCTGCGGACCGTGACGCGCAAGGCGAGCGACGGTACCTACGTCGACCTGACCTGGACACCCCCCGACGTGGGCCGGCCGGTGGGCTCCTACGAGGTCCATCTGGACGGCAACTTCCTCACCACGGTGATGTGGGGCGTGGACCCGCCGGTCGGGCAGGCGCAGTACAGCCTCCCGCTCGGTGACACGCCCGCGACCGGACATCGACTCAAGATCCGGGGCAAACTGCCCGACGGCACGTGGGGGGACTTCTCCGCCGAGGTGGTCCTCGCGCCGCCCGCGCCGTGATCGGTCGGCGTCTGTCGCCGCACGAGCGTTCGTTTCGCCGCTTCCCGGGCAGACGACACCCGCCTGCTCCGCGTACCGAGAACGCGGCAGGCCGCGCCACGTCCGATCGGGGCCTCGTTCGGCCGTCCGGGTGGGCGGGCCGCGTGCGGTCTCGGGACGTCGGATCGGGTGTGGGACGGCAGGAGGCAACGATGTTCTCGTTCGCACACGACGGCACGGCGGGACCGGCGCTGCGGCGCCGACTCGGCGGCAGGCAGCGCAAATCCTGCACACTGCACCTGCGTTCGGTCGGCATCGGACTGGCGCCGGGAGCGGTGGCCGCGTCCCCGATGCTGATGTCCCTCGTCCTCGCCGACCTCGAATGGTGCATCCGTGAGGAGCGGCTGCGCGCGGCCTGCCCGCCGTGGTGGCGCCCGCTGAGGCGACTGCGCGGTCGCGCCGGCCTGGACGCGGACCGCGACCGCCTGCGGGCCCTGGCCGCCACGGTGGTACGCGAGGTCTGCT
>NZ_WWJX01000419.1 GCF_009865215.1 Streptomyces sp. SID3343
TCGGTCGGGGTTCGGGGACCAACGTCGCGAAGTAGCGCAGCCGGGCCGCCGTGCGGGCGACCTCCGCGGACGACTCGGCCAGGGGTTTGCCCTGTTCCCGAGTGAGCAGCGGAGCGAGCTCGACCTCGGCCGCCTCCACGGCGTCGGCCGCCGCGAGCAGCGCGGCGGTGCGGGCGGCGGGGTCGGCGCGCCAACCGCGCCAGGCCTGGTGGGCTCGATCGACAACGGCGTCGACCTCGTCCGGCCGCCGGTCGGGAGCTTCGTCGAAAGCCTCCCCGGTTGCCGGGTCGACCACGGCGAAACGCTCGTCACGATCTCCGGGCGCGCGACGAGATCGAGGCCCACGTGTCGGCACGCCGGCGATCAGTTCGGGGCGGCGACGGCGGCCGCGTGCTCTCGGGCATGCCGGTCCATCTCGGCCCGAAAGGCGGCCACCAAGTGTGGACGAATCCGTCCGGTGTTGCGATCGCCCCGGTCGCAGACCGCCCCGCGCACGCCCACGATGTCGGTACCGATGCGGGTCAGTTCGCCGAGATCGCCCACGGTGACGCTGCCGGCGAGGGCGGCGAGCAGGTCTGCCTCGTGGGCCAGCCGCACGAATTGCGCACACACCGCGGGAGGAACGTGGTCGAACAGTCGGGTGCCGTCCTTGATCGCGGTGTCGAGCATCGCCGCGTCGCAACCGGACCGAAAGGCGATGTCGGGCAGCGCGAGCGGATTGACGCAGCCGATCCGGTGGGCGTCGGCGTAGCCCGAAGCGACGACGAACGCGTCCGGCCGATAGTCCTTCACCGCCCGGACGACCCCGCGCATGACCTCGACGGCCTGCTGCGGCGTCGTGCATCCGTAGAGGCCGACCTTGATGTACGTGGCTCCGGAAACCGCCGCGCCGAGCGCCGCCTGGGCCACGGTGCCGGGTTTGTACGGCACATCTCCCACCGTGGCGGACAACGGCTTGTCCGCCGGCACCGCTTCGCGGATCTCCCGGATGACCCAGGGGAAGTTCGCGCCGAGCGAGCCTTCGTCGGGCTTCTTGACGTCGACGATGTCGAGGTACGCCGCCGCCTTCGCGCAGTCGACGGCCTCCTCGACGCTGTCCGGGGAGATGAGAAGCAACAAACTGGTCTCCTTTCGCCGCATACCCTCCCGAATGAGGAGAGAGTGTGCGGAGTGTCGCGGATCGTTTGCTTTCGGTTCATCATGGCCGCGGTCGTCGGCGGATCGGTAGGGCGTGCGAAGGCCAAAAAAGGCGCTTTCGGGAAGTGTTCGCTCCCTCGCGCGCCCTCCACACCGGTACGTGACGCGGGCGGGAGGGGAGGCGGCCGGCTGCGGCAGACCGAGCCGGCCCCCGCACAGCGGACACCCTCGCGTACGCCGGAGCCGGTGCGAACCACACTGATGGGCACGGAGGTTGGCCGTGGTTACCGGACTACGACGAGCCGGACGAGACGGCACGTGTGCACGACAGTGCTCGTCTGCGCAGCCGCGCATCGGCACATCCCACTCGGTGCGCCCGACCGACGCAGTCGAGGTGCCGACACCGCTCGCCACGCGACTGGTATGTTGCGAGGCAGTGATTCGGAAGACCTGGGAGAGCGGCGTGGGAACAGAAGACGACATCTCCGGCTGATACCGGAAGAGCCCGACCGACGGCAGGCGCGCGCGACGCGCAGCGGCCTCGGTCATGTCGTCGTTCCACGATCCCCTGTTCCCCGTCGGGGCGCCCACGCGCACCCACATCACCGTCACGAGGCTCTTTCACATGCCCGACGCATCCGTCATCTGCACCCGTATGTCCTTTTCCTGGTCCGACGACACCCCCGTTTTCCGGGACCTCTCGTTCACCGTGGGCCCGGGGCGAACCGGCCTGGTCGCCCCCAACGGCGCCGGCAAGAGCACGCTGCTCAAGCTGATCGCCGGCGAGTACCGACCCACCGGTGGCACCGTGTCGGTCGACGGTGTCCTGGGATACCTCCCGCAGACCCTGCCCTTGGCCGGCGACCTGAGCGTGGCCGAAGTACTCGGCGTCGCCCCGGTGATCGAAGCGCTGAACGCCATCGAATCCGGTGACACCGCCGACGAGCACTTCGCCACCATCGGCGACGACTGGGACATCGAGGAGCGCACCGCGGCCCAACTGGACCGGCTCGGCCTCGGTGACCTCCCGCTCACCCGAGAACTGCACACCCTCAGCGGCGGCCAGGTCGTCTCCCTCGGCCTGGCGGCACAACTGCTGAAGCGGCCGGACGTACTGCTTCTCGACGAGCCGACCAACAACCTCGATCTCGACGCGCGGCACAAGCTCTACGACCTGCTGGAGAGCTGGAACGGCGTCCTGTTGCTGGTTGCCCACGATCGGGCACTGCTGGACCGGATGGACCGCATCGCGGAACTCGACCGGGGCGAACTACGGCTGCACGGCGGCAACTTCACGCAGTACGAGGCCGCGGTCGCGGCGGCGCGCGAGGTCGCCGAGAAGAACATCCGCAACGCCGAACAGGACGTCAAACGCGAGAAGCGGGAACTCCAACAGGCCCGCGAGCGAGCCGCGCGGCGGGCGAGCAACGCCGCCCGCAATCTCGGCAACGCGGGCCTGCCGAAGATCTTCGCGGGCACGATGAAGCGCAACGCGCAGGAATCGGCGGGCAAGGCCAACGAGACCCACACCGCGCGCGTCGGCGAGGCCAAGGCCCGCCTGGACGAGGCCGAACGCGCCGTACGCGACGAACAACGGATCAGCCTGGAACTGCCCGGGACCAAGGTCCCGGCCGGCCGTACCGTCTTCCACGGCGAGGCGATGCAGGTCCGCTACGGGCGGCGGGCGCTGTTCGAGGAAGGCGGCGTCACGCTGACCATCCGCGGACCCGAACGGATCGCGCTGACCGGTCCCAACGGCGCGGGGAAGTCGTCCCTGTTGCGGATGATCGGCCAGGACGTGCCGCCGGAGGGCGCCGAGATCAGGAGGGCCGACGGCCGGGTCGCCTACCTGTCCCAGCGGCTGGACCTGCTGGACCCCGACCGCACGGTGGTCCAAAACCTCACCACGTTCGCCCCCGCGATGCCCGAGGCGCAGCGGATGAACCTGCTGGCGCGTTTCCTGTTCCGGGGCGCGCGGATCCACCTTCCGGTCGAGGCACTGTCCGGCGGAGAGCGACTGCGGGCCACCCTGGCATGCATCCTGTTCGCCGAACCGGCACCGCAGTTGCTCCTGCTCGACGAGCCCACCAACAATCTCGACCTGGTCGGCGTCGGCCAGTTGGAAAGCGCGCTCAACGCCTACGAGGGCGCCTTCGTCGTGGTCAGCCACGACGAGCGCTTCCTGACCGAGATCAAGGTGGACCGCCGACTGCTGCTGCGCGACGGCCTATTGCGCGACATCGGCCCGGACGGGGACTGACCCGCCACGTCCCACCGGCTCCGCGTACCACCGGAGCGCCGGCGCAGGACAGGCACCCGTCCGTCCCGCGCCGGCGCGCCCCCCGTTCCTGCCCGGTCGGGCCGCCCCGACCGGGAAAACCCTTCCCCCGGCGGTGTCTCATGCCCCCAGCACCCCTGCTCGCACACGACCTCGTCCGGATCCTCGGCACCCGCCGGGTACTCGACGGGGTCTCCCTCGTCGCCGCCCCCGGACAACGGATCGCCCTGATCGGCGAGAACGGCGTCGGCAAGTCCACCTTGTTGCGCTTGCTCGCCGGGATCGACCAACCCGACTCGGGTACGGTCGTGCGTCCCGTGGACCTCGGATACCTGCACCAGCAACTGCCGTTCGAGCCGGCGACGACGATCGCCGACGTGCTCGACGACGCACTTCGCGCGGCCCGTGAGACCCTGGCCCGCCTCGACCGGCTCACCGGCGCGCTCGGTGACGCCGCACCGGACTCGCCCGGCTACGCCGGTCTGCTCGCCGAGTACGGTCGAGAACTCGACCACGCCCGGGACCACGAGGTCTGGGACGCCGACCGACGCGCCGAAACGATGCTCGCCGGCCTCGGCCTGGGGCGCCTGCCGCACGACCGGACGCTCGCGTCACTGTCCGGTGGTCAGCGCGGCCGACTCGCGCTCGCCGCGCTGCTCGTTCGGCGGCCGACGGCGTTGCTCCTGGACGAACCCACCAACCACCTCGACGACCCGGCCGCTGCCTTCCTGGAGGAGCAACTGCGCACGCTGCCGGGGATCGTCGTCGCGGCGAGCCACGACCGGGCGTTCCTGGACGCGGTCTGCACGGACCTGATCGACCTCGACCCGGCCGTGCACGGGCCCATCCGGTTCGGCGGCGACTACACCGGCTATCAGGCCCACCGGCGCGCGGAACGTGACCGGTGGCAACGGCGTTTCGCCGACGAGCAGAAGGAACTCGCCGCGTTGCGTGCGGTGGTCGCGTCGACGGGGGAGCGCGTCGGGCGCGGCGGCGTCAAACGGGACAACGAGAAGATGGGCTACGGACATGCCGGCGGCCGGGTGCAGAACCGGATCGCCCGGCAGGTGCGCAACGCGTCGCGGCGCCTCGACGAGTTGGCCCGCGACCAGGTTCGCGAGCCGCCGGAGCCGTTGCGGTTCCGCCCGGCGGCGCTCGCGGGCGACCCGGCGGGGTCCACCGAATGCACCGAACTCCCGGGTGACCCAACGGGGTTCACCGAGTCCACCGAACTCGCGGGCGACGCCCCGGAGATGCTGCTGTCCCTGCGCCGGGTCACCGTGCCCGGCCGGCTGCGCGTCGACCGTCTCGACGTGCCGGCGACCGACCGCCTGTTGGTCACCGGGGCCAACGGCGCCGGCAAGTCGACCCTGCTCGCCGTCCTCGCCGGTCACGTGCCGGCGCTCGGCGACCTCCGCCGCCGCCCGGGGCTCACGGTCGCCATGCTCGCTCAGGACACCGTGTTCGCCCGACCGGACCGCACCGTGCGCACCACCTACACGGCGGCCCTCGGCGCCGCACGCGCGGAAGCCGTACCGCTGCTCTCGCTCGGCCTGATCGGCCCGCACGACCTGGACCGACGGGTCGGGCACCTGTCGGTGGGCCAACGCCGCCGGCTCGCCCTGGCCCTGCTGGTGGCGAACCCGCCGACGCTGCTCCTGCTCGACGAGCCCACCAACCACCTCTCGCCCCGACTGGCCGACGAACTGGAGGAGGCACTGGGCCCCGGCCCCGGCGCGATCGTCGTGGCAAGCCATGATCGGTGGCTGCGAAACCGTTGGCAGGGAAGGGAGTTCCACCTGTGAGCACGCCGAACCGGCGCGAGCGGGATCAGCCCGTCCGCGTTGCCCCCCGCGCCGGTGGCCGCCCTGTCGGAACCACCGGAACAGGGGGGCGGTGCGTGCCGGCTGCGTTGCGGCGGCGATGAGCGTCGCGAACGCGATGACCGCTGCGCCGGTCCGGATGGCGTGGGCGATCTGCCAGTGGTCACGCACGCTCGCCCAATCCGAGGGGGGTGCCTGCGCGTCCCAGTCGAGTTGGTCGGCGTTGACTGGCATGTTGACCGCGAGTGTCACGGCGACGATCAGGAGTAGCAGCGCGAGTCCGGTCGACCGCAAGCGGAACGCGCGTCCCCCGGACTTGAACGTGACGGCGACCAGAAACGCGGTGGCGACGAGCGCCGGCAGCAGTGTCGCGGTCGCGAGTTTGTCCAGCGCATCGAGTTCCACGTGCCGCACCTGGGTGTAGACGTGGCGGTCCGCACCGCGAAGCGACGTTTCGAGCACGAGCACTCCGCTGAGGAAGCCTGCGAACAGGCCCGAGAACAGCAGGCTCACCCATCGCGCAATCGCGCCGATCGGGGTGTCGGTCATGCCCGTCCCTCCCCACCGAGGGCGGGTGCCGCCGTGCCGGTCCGAGCCGTGAAGGCCACGGAGTTGTCGGCGGCCCACGTGGCGAAGGTCAGCGCGGGTCGCCCCAGGAGCCGTTCCACGGTGTTCGTGGTCGGGCCGGGGCTGTCGGCGTAGTCGGCCAGCGAACCGAGCAGCCGGTCGGGGACGTCCTCGGGGAGGCCCTGGGCGAGCATTGCCCGGCGGACCTGCTCGGGAGCCAGTTCTTGGAAGGTCAGTGTCCGGTCGACGGCCTCTCCGATGAGGCGGACCTTTTCGTACTGCGTGATCGACTGTGGGCCGGTGAGCAGGTGGGAGCGTCCGGCGTGGGCGGGGTCGGTCAGCGCGGCGACCGCCACCTCCGCGAGGTCGCGGTGATGGATCGGCGAGGTCGCCGCGCCGCCATGGGCGCCGCGCACGACGCCGGTCGCGCGTATCTGCGGCGCCCACGCCAGCGCGTTGGCGGCGAAGTCGGCACACCGCAGGAACGTCCAGGACAGACCGGACTCTCGTGCGGCGGCCTCGACCCGCTTGAACTCCTCGATGAAGCGCGGATGGCCGACCGGGTGCTGCACGGTCGCGGCCGACAGCACCACCACCCGCCGCGCGCCCCGAGCCGCGGCCTGTGACAGCAGTTCGGAACTCGCGCTGCCGGCGGCGCGTGGGCTGAGCAGGACGGCCTCGACGCCGTCGGGCATCGACGTCAGCGTGTGGGGCTCGGACGGGTCGCCGGCGACGATATGCGCGTCGGCGGGCAGTGCGGCGGCGGTGGGATCGCGGGTGACCGCCGCCACGTCGTGGCCGGACTCCAGCAGCAGGTTCACCGTTTCGCGTCCGACGGTTCCGGTCGCTCCGATCACCAGGAACATGAGGGCGTCTCCTCGCTCGGGTCACGGTTGTTCGCGTGACGTAATATATGAGAACCGTAACATATTGATTTGAGAGGCGTACATTATGGAATCCGTAACACCTGACGGCGCAGGCAACGACGCAGGCGACACGGACCGGCGGCGCCGACGGGCGACCGTGGATGTCAAAGAGGGGTTGCGGGCGCTGAGCCTTCAACTGTCGCTGCTCAATCGGCAGGTCAGCACCCATCTGACGCTCCGAGACGTCGACTTGGACTGCCTCGACCTCGTCAATGCCTACGGCCCGCTGAGCCCGAGCGCACTGGCGCGGCGCGCCGGTCTGCACGCCGCCACGATGACCGGAGTCCTCGACCGACTCGAACGCGCCGGATGGGTCTCCCGCGAGCCGGACCCCTCCGACCGCCGGGGCTCCCGGGTTCGGGCCCTGCGTGATCGCAACGCCGAACTGCTGGCGCTCTTCGCCGGCATGAACACCTCCGTGGAGCGGATCTGCGCCGACTACGAAGGCGCGGAGCTCGAACGTTTCGCGGAATTCCTCCACCGTGCCGCGACGGCGGGACGAGACGCGACCGAGGACCTGGCCGACTGACGGGTCGAACCGACGGGTCGACGTCGGCGCCGGGGGTGAACTCCGGACGTTGCTTCCGTGACCACCCACGATCGGGTGATGTTTCGGCTCGGCGGTGCTTTCGGCGGACGAAGATCGTTACGTTGGCCCTTCCGATTCCTCCGGTTGCTCCCGATGTGAGCCGTGAGGGGTCGAGCTGGTGGGAAGCCGGTCGTCTGCCGGTTCGACGAAGCACCGTTGCGTCATGACGCAACGTCGCCTACAGGGCCGGGCCTTGCGCCGGTCTTCGCGTGAAAGGAGAGTCTGTGATCTCGAAGAGCAAGAGGGTCGCGCGCTCCATGGCCGTATCGCTCGCCGCAGCGGCCATGCTCGCCCTCGGCCTGCCGAGCGGCAACGCGTACGCCATCGACCACGTCCAGTGTGTCGGCGGAGAGAACTTCCTGAAGATCTGGTCGCACCTCGACGGCCGGGAGAGCGTCGACTGCTACGCGAACGGCGGAAAGACCGACTTCGGCGGGTGGTGGGTCGACCGGATCTCCACCGGCAACAACGACCTGATCTACTACGACGTCAACGGTGACTCGGTGAAGATCGAGCGCTGGCACGACATCACCTTCCCGAACCGCCCGCCGAGGGTTGCGGCCATCCAGATCGTGTGACGAGCGGGAGTCAGCGGCGTATTCCGTGCAGGCAATGGAGGCGCGGGAGGTCGGTTTGCGGGGGGAGGGGCAGGGGCGACGGGAGTGGGTCGTCCCAGCGGTCGTAATACGTGGTGCCCTCCTCGCGGGGCGCCACGGTCCGCACGTCGAAACCGTGCTCGGCGAAGAGGCTTTCGATGTCGTCGCAGCCGAACAGGACGGGACAGCCCCAGCCTTTCAACAGGTCCCACATGGGTTGCCAGTAGGGGGACGCCAGGGCCGCGGTGTTGTAGATGTCGGCCGCGATCAGGCTGCCCCGGGGCGTCACGGCCGCCACGCGGTCCAGCAGCCGGTGGGTACCGGATTCCGTCAGGTAGTGGAACAACCCTTCGAGAAGCCAGGTGCACGGTGATTCGGGGTCGTAGCCGGCCGCGTCGAGGTCGGTTTCCCAGGAAGCGTCGACCAGGTCGGTGGCGACCGTGCGGTGCTCGACACGTGGCCGGGCGCCGTCGAGGCGCTCGTGCTTGTACGTCAACACCGCCGCTCGATCGATCTCGAAGAAACGGATGCGCTCCGGCCAGTCGAGGCGGTAGGCGCGGGTGTCCATGCCCGCCCCGCCCAGCACGACCTGCCGCATGGACGGCAGCCGGGCGGCATACCGGAAGAAGTCGTCGAAGAACCGGGTTCGAATGGCGGCGTCGTCGGGGCCGGTGACCACCTCGCGGGTCCCGGTCGGGTAGATCCTGCCGTGCAGGACGCCCAGCAGGTCGAAACCGACTTCTCCGGCGAGCTGTTCGGCGTAGGGGTCCTCGAAGAGGCGGTCCCGACGGTTGTTCTCCGCTGCCCGCAGGGCCGCGGCGAGCAGCGCGGTCCGACCGAACGCATCGAGCTCTGGGGGCACAAGCCGTCTCCTTGCCGTGCGGGCGATCGGATGTGGTCGGCCGTGGTGCGCGGGAAGTCCGGGTGCCGCTTGTGGTCGCCGTGCGGAAACGCGTCGTTGGTATCGGGCTGCCGGGCGTGCTCCGTCGTGGGGTTCCCGGTTCGGGGCGAGCCTTACGCCCCGTCGAGCAGGGAGATCAGCGCCTCGGCGAATTCGGCCGGCCGTTCGACGTAGCCCATGTGGCCGGCCGGAAGCTCCCGGAGGGGAAGGCCCAAGTGCTCGGCGAGCACTGCCGTGGTGCGATAGAAAGGCGTCTGCGGTCCCTCGGCCCCGGCCGCCGGGCACACCGGCGCGCCGCGCAGTGCGGCGAGGTCGGCCTCGTAGCGGCTGAAGGAACGCAGTTCCCAGGCCAGGTTGAAGTCCACGTTGCGGTGCACCCGGTCGAGCATCTCGACGATCGGGCCGGGTAGTTCACCCGACGGCACCGGCGGGACGGACAGGCCGAACAGCCGGACCAGTTCCTCCGTCGCGGCCGCCCGCCCGCTGCGCAGGTACAGGTCGTGGATGTCGTCGAAGGTCGCGCGCCACTGTTCGGGGTCGGGCAACAGACCGGCCAGGAACGGCTCGTGGGCGATCAACAGGTCGACCTGTTCGGGGTGCCGGGCCAGCAGGTCGAGGCCGATCGTGGCCCCGGTCCCGCTGCCGAAGACCTTGGCCGGTCCGTCCGTGAAGGCGCGCAGGACGCGGTGGGCGTCCTCGGCGTGCTCTTCGATCAGCTGCTCACCGGGTGGATCGGTGAGTCGACTACGGGAGTTGCCGCGCCGATCGTAGGTGACGACGGTGTGTCGGTGGGCGAGTCCGTCGACCAGGAACTCGTACAGACCGGTGTCGACGTTGCTGCCGCCGATCAGCAGCAACACGGGCCCCGAGCCGTGCACTTGGTGGTAGAGGTCGGCTCCGCGTACGGCCAAAGTGCCGGAATCCATGAGCTGTGCCTTCCCGTCGGAAGTCGCTACGGGCCCACGTTACGGACCCGGGCGACATCGCGTCCGGGAAATCCGAATTCCCTTTCCCCGTGCGCCGATCGAGCGCGACCTTCTCGGCGGCCCGCGAACAGGCGCACCGAGAGCCTCGGCGTCGTTCAGCCCGCGACGTTGCCCAGCGGGGCATCGGAGGGGAAGGTGCGGACGAGTTTCGCGTTGGTGAACTCGCGCATGCCCAGTTCGGACAGTTCCCGTCCGAAGCCCGAGCGTTTGATGCCACCGAACGGCAGATCGGCGCGGGTCGAGGTGGGGTGGTTGATCCACACCATGCCGGACTCGATGCGGTCCGCGACCCGGCGGGCTCGGACCGGATCGGCGCAGAAGACCGACCCGCCGAGGCCGAAGTCGGTGGCGTTCGCCAGCGCGACCGCCTCGTTGTCGTCGGCGACGCGGTACACGACCGCGACCGGACCGAACAGTTCCTCTTTGAAGGCGGCCATGTCGGGGGTCACGTCGGTGAGGATGGTGGCGTCGACGAACGCGCCCGGATGGTCCGGGCGACCGCCGCCGATCACGATTTTCGCGCCTGCGTCGACCGCGTCGCGTACCTGCTTGGCGAGCATGGCGGCGGCTCGTTCCGAGGACAGCGGGCCGAGGGTGGTCGAGCGGTCGGCGGGGTCGCCGATCTTCAGTCGGGCGAAAAGCGTGCGCAGGCCCGCGACGAAGTCGTCGTAGACGTCGTCGAGCACGACGAAACGCTTGGCCGCCACGCAACTCTGCCCGTTGTTGCCGAGCCGACCGGCCGCCGCGGCCGCAACGGTGCGGTCCAGGTTTTCCGCGTCCAGCACCAGGAACGGATCACTGCCACCGAGCTCCAGCACGCATTTCTTCAGGTTTCTCGCCGCCACCTCCGCGACGCTCGCGCCGGCGCGTTCACTGCCGGTGAGGGAGGCGCCCTTGCCGAGTGGATGGGCGATCACCCGGGCGATCTCGTCGTGCGAGACGAACAGGTTGGTGTACACGTGCTCGGGCATACCGGCGTCGTGGAACACGGCGGCGAGCGCGAGCGCGGATTGCGGGCAGATCTCCGCGTGCTTGAGCAGGATCGTGTTGCCCAGGACCAGGTTCGGGGCCGCGAATCGGACCACCTGGTAGAGGGGGAAATTCCACGGCTCGACGCCGATCAGTACGCCGAGCGGCTCGTGTACGATCACCGCCGCGCCGTCGCCGACGTCCAGGGCGGTTTCCCGGGTGAAGGCGGAGCCGTTCTTCGCGTAGTACGCGAGGATGCTCGCCGCCAGGTCCACCTCACCCTCGCTCTGGGCGATGAGTTTCCCCATTTCCAGGGTCAGCAGCGCCGCGAGCTCGTCCTTGCGTTCGGCCATCAGCTCGGCCGCCCGGCCGACGATCTCGGCTCGCTTCTCGACCGGTTGTGCCCGCCATTGCTCGTACGCGGCGTGCGCGGCCTCGACCGCGTCGTCGACGGCACGGCCTTCGACGCACTCGAATTCGCGTTCGGTGCGGCCGGTGTACGGGTTGACGGTGGCGAACGCGGGTTGGTCGGGCATGAGGTCCTCCGGACGTGGGGTGCGCGGCCGGCCTGTGGCCGACCCTCGACGTCGCGGGCTACCCCTGATCAATGGCGACAAACAGGATGAAAAAGCCCCTTCGAGTTCGGTGGCGGTCGCGACCGGCCCGAGCCGGGGCGGCCTATCCTCGCGCCGCAGATCTCGGCGTGCGGGTGGTTTCGGCCCCGAGGAGCGGTCGGACGGTTGCGGCCGGGTGGGTACGGGCGTAGCGGCCGGGTGGGCAGCCGTACTCCTTGGCGAACGCGAGCACGAAGGCGGAGACGCTGGAGTATCCGACCCGGCGGGCCACCACGCAGACCGGTTCGCCGGCGAGCAGGGCGCGGGCGACGCCGAGCCGCAGCAGCGTGCGATGTCGGGTGAAGGACGTGCCGAACTCGCGCACGAAGTCTCGTTGGAGGGTCTTGGGGCTGATATGCAGGCGAGCCGCCCACTCGTCGAGGCGCGTGGGATCCGCGGGGTCGTGGGACATCGCGCGGGCGACGGAGCGGGCGAAACCCTTGCCGTCCGCGCACTGTTCGGCGATGTCCGCGGTGAGCGGGGCGAGATCGCCCATGATGTGCGCGCGGGCCTCCAGCGCTCGGCGTTCGTCGTACCCGGGGGTGGCGATCTCCTGGACGAGGCGCTTCGCGTCCGGGCCGAGTGCCACGTGGCCGGCGCGCAACCCGATCAGGGGTTCGGGTACTTCGCGCAGGCAGATCCGGTACACGCTCTGCCGCTCGGCGGCGCGTACCTCGTGGCCCACCGCCTGCTCGACCCAAAAGCCCTCGCCGGGCGCCGTGAAGCAGGACCGGCCGCCGCGCACGGCCGAGAGCATGCCGTCGGGTGACCAGTAGAGCTGGTGGAGCAGGTCCTGTCGGACGGCGCCGAATCCCAGGGGGCCGGCCGTGCGGTAGTGGAGAACGAGGATGCCCGCGAGCTGCCCGAGCCCATATCCGAACGCGTCGCACGCGATCGGGTCCTCGCGCGCAACCTGTCCTCTGATCGACATCGGGTGACCTCTCCTGACAACCAACAAGACTTAGGTGAGGCTAGCCTAAGCCTTTCGCGCCGACCGATTGGGGGCGCCTGAACCTGTTCGAACCGAAGGAATACATATGTCCGTTCATCCGCTGATCCGCCTCGTCTCGGCCGGGCTGGCCACCGTGACCGCGACCGCCCTGCTGGCGGGCTGCGGATCCGATTCCGACAGCGGCGCCGATTCCGGCAGCGGCAAAGGCCCGAAGAGCGGCGCCACGCGGGTGATCACCGGCGACAACGGACAGATCACCGTTCCCGTCGACCCCAAGCGCGTGGTCGCGACCGGTTACGCGGTGCCGGTGCTGATCGAGGCGAACGCGCCCCTGGTCGGCATATCCACCTGGCCGCGAGGTCTGGGGCTGATGACCGGGCCCGAGCGCACGAGCTACGACAAGCTGCACAAGATCGGCGGGGCGACCGCCAAGGAGACCAACTACGAGGCCATCGCCGCCGTGAAGCCCGACCTCATCATCATCGGCGTGCCCAAGCCGGTGCTCGGCGAGATGGACCTCAAGCGATTGGCATCGATCGCCCCCGTGGTCGCCATCGGCCCGAGCCTGCCGTCCGCGTGGCGCGAGTTGTCGGCGCGCCAGGCCGATGCCGCGGGCCGCGCGGGGCACACCGAGGAGACCCGCAAGGCGTACCAAAAGCGGGCCGACGAGCTGAAGGCCAAGTACGCGAGTTCCGTCGGCGGCCTCAGGTTCGGCCACCTCGGCGCCTACAACGAGAACCAACAGGGCACCTTCCAGCGCGAATTCGCCGGTTCGTGGGGGACGAACATCGCGCAGGACATCGGCCTCGACTACTACGGACAGGTCAAGAAGAAGAGCGGCGGCTCGTCCGACGTCTCCGAGACACCGTCCATCGAAGAGCTGCCGGCGAGCCTGGGCGAAGCCGACGTGATCACCTACACCGTCCAGGACGACGGCACGCCGAGCGCGGGCGTGCAGTACGTCCTCGAATCGCCGCTGTGGAAGAACCTGCCCGCGGTCAAGGCCGGAAAGGCGATCCCGATCCGCTACACGGCCTCGGCGACGTACGCACAGGCCCAACGGACACTCGACGCCGTCGACCAGGCACTCGCCCCCCTCCTGGCCAAGTGATCGGAAGCCCCGTGCACATCCCCCGAGACAACCCCGCTCCCCGCGTCGCCGCCCACCACGCGAGCGGCGAGGGAATCGCCAGGATCGGCTACCCGATCCACATCCGTACCGTCACCCTCCTGCGCAAGCAGCAGATGACCACGTCGGTGCTGCGCCTGACCGTCGGCGGCCCGGGCCTGGCGGGCTTCCACAGCCATCAGTTCGACGATCACTTCAAGATCGTCTTCCCGGACGCCGACGGCACCGTCCGCCTCCCCCTCCCCGACGGCGAACAGTCGCTGACCTGGCCGCGTCCGATGGTCACCAGCCGCAGGTACACCGCGCGACGCCACGACGCCCGGGCCGGCGAACTCGACATCGACTTCGTCATCCACCCCGGCGGCGTGGCCTCGGACTGGGCGGTCGCCGCCGAACCGGGCGCGGATGTGGCCATCGCCGGACCACCCGGGGCGAAGGCGTTCCCGCAGACCTACGACCACTACGTCTTCGCGGTCGACACCACCGCGCTGCCGGCGGCGGCGCGGTGGCTGGAAGAGTCCTCGCCCGACGTCTCGGCGCACATCGTCGTCGAGACGGAGCACGCCGACGAACACCGCTACCCGCTCGCCACGCGCGAGGGCGTACAGGTGACGTGGCTGGCGCACGGAGACGGCGCGTCCCGTCTCGCCGAGACCGTGCGCGCGCTGCCGCTTCCCGCCGGGCGCGTCTTCCTGTTCGCCGCCGGCGAGACCGACGACATCAAGCCGCTCCGCGCGTGGGCCAAAGGCCGCCTCGACTCCCTGTTCACCGGGTATTGGAGGCGCGGTGTCGCCGGTCTCGAAGACTGACGCCCCCAAAGTCCTCCTGCTCGTCGGTGCGCTCGCCCTGCTCGTCGTGGTCGGCGGTTCGAGCCTCGTCCTCGGCGCGAGGGCGATCCCGCTCGGCGACGTGTGGCGGGCGCTCGTCGACCCCTCCGGCGCGGACACCGACCTGACGATCCGTGAGGTCCGCGTCCTGCGCACGATCCTGGGGATCTGCGTGGGCGCGGCGCTCGCGACGGCCGGAGCCCTGACCCAGACCCTGACCCGCAACCCCCTGGCCGAACCGGGCCTCCTGGGAGTCACGTCGGGTGCCGGGTTCGCCGTCACCGTGGGCGCCACGACAGGGATCGCGGGAAGCCAGGGAGTACAGGTGTCCCTCGCCCTGTTCGGGGCGCTGGTCGCCGGCGTCCTGGTGTACGCGGTCGGCCGTACGGCCCCGCTGCGCCTGGTGTTGGCCGGTGTCGCGCTCACCTCCGTGCTCACGGGCGTGTCCATGTCCCTGCGCATCCTGGACCCGGACGCGTTCGACCACTACCGGTTCTGGAGCGTCGGTTCCCTCGCGGGCCGGGAACAGGCTCCCCTGCTGCTGCCCGTCCTCCTGATCCTCCTCGCCCTCGTCGGCGCGTCGGCACTGACCGGGGCGCTGAACACGCTCTCCCTGGGCGAGGACGTCGCCCACGGCCTCGGCGCCCACGTGGTCCGAACCCGCGTCGCGGTGTTGTCCGTCGTGACGCTGCTGGCCGGCACCGCGACCGCCGTCGCGGGGCCGATCGCCTTTCTGGGACTGATGGTTCCGCACATCGTGCGCCGCGCGGCGGGCGGTTCGGTGCCGTGGCTCCTGACCTACAGCGCGCTGCTGGGACCGATCCTGTTGCTGGCCTCCGACGTCACGGGTCGACTGCTGCTGCCCACCGGTGAGGTCCCGGTCGCGGTCGTCACCGCCTTCTTCGGCGCACCGGTGCTCATCCGGGTCGTGCGCCGCCATGAAGGGACCACCCTGTGACCGGGCCCACGAACACCCTCCCGCCGACCGGCACCGTCCCGTCGCCCGCGAAAACGGCACCGCCGTGCCGTCGGAGTGCGATCGACCGCGCCCGCGACGCCCTGGGCCTGGAACCGCGTGCAGTGGCAGGCAACGCCGTGCTGCTGGTGCTGCTCGTGGTGCTCGCCGGAACCGGGCTGTGCCGGGGCGACACCTGGAGCAGCCCGCTGGAGGTCGCCGACGGCCTCGCCGGACACGGCGATCTCTCCGTCGTCGTCCGCGAGTGGCGCCTGCCGCGCGTCGCCGCCGCGTGCCTCTTCGGAGCGCTCCTCGGCTGCGCCGGCGCGGTGTTCCAGAACCTGACCCGCAACGAACTGGGCAGCCCGGACGTGATCGGCCTCGACGTCGGTTCGTACACCGGCGCGCTGCTCGTGATGGTCGTGGTCGGCGGATCGACCATGCCGACCGCCCTCGGCTCGGTCGCGGGCGGCCTGTTGACCGCAGCCGTGGTCCTGACCCTCTCCACGCGGTCCGGCTTCGGCGGCCACCGACTCATCGTGATCGGCATCGCCGTGAACGCCATGCTCACCGCGGTCAACTCGTGGATCATCCTGCGGGCCGACCTGGATGTCGCGATCGCCGCCGAGATGTGGAACATCGGCTCGCTCAACGGCGTGGACCGGGCCGACCTGAAGGTGGCGTTCGTCGCCGCCGCGGTCCTGGCGGTGTTGCTCGCGGTGAACGCGCGGGCGACGCAACAGGCCGCCCTCGGCGACGGGATCGCCGTGACGTCGGGCGTACGCCTGAACCGGCACCGCGTGTTGGCGGTGGTGGCCGGGGCCGGCTGCACGGCCACGGTCACCGCGATCACGGGACCGGTCGCGTTCGTCGCGCTCGCCGCCCCGCACCTGGGCCGCGCGGTCACCCGGTCACCCGGCATCCACTTCGTCCCCGCGGCGCTCACCGGGGCCGTCCTGCTCATGAGCGCCGACCTGGTCGCACAGAGTCTGCTCGCGCCCGTGACGCTACCGGTCGGCGTGGTGACCACGGCCATCGGCGGCGCGTACCTCCTGCTGTTGCTCCTCAAGGAAGTCAAACGACCGTGACCGCACGCCTGACCGCGCAGGACCTCACCCTCACCTACGGCGACCGTACGGTGTCGGCGAACCTCAGCCTCGACATACCCGATGGTGCCTTCACCGCGATCATCGGTGCCAACGCGTCGGGGAAGTCGACCCTGTTGCGGGCGTTCGTACGTCTGTTGCGGCCGTCCGCCGGGACGGTACGACTCGACGGACGCGACGTCCACCGCTACCGGCCCAAAGACATCGCGCAGGAAATGGCTTTCCTGCCACAGGATCTGGCGGCACCGGACAACATCCTGGTCCGACAACTCGTGGACCGGGGACGGTTTCCGCACCGCTCGCTGCTCTCGGTGCGCACCGCGGCCGACACACGGGCGGTCGACGAGGCGATGGCCGCCGCCGGTGTGGGCGACCTCGCGGACCGGCAGGTCGCCCGGCTCTCCGGTGGACAGCGCCAACGCGTCTGGGTAGCCATGGTGCTCGCGCAACAAACCCCCTACGTGCTCCTGGACGAGCCGACGACCTTCCTCGACCTCGCCCACCAGTACCAGTTGCTCCGCCTGCTCGCCGCGCTGCGCGACGACGGGCGCACGATCGTCGCGGTGCTCCACGACATCAACCAGGCGTGCCGGTTCGCGGATCACATCGTGGCGATGAAGGACGGCCGGGTCCGCGCCGAGGGTTCCCCCGACGACATCGTCGACGCCGCCCTGATGGAGGACGTCTTCGGCCTGCCCAGCCTGGTGGTGCCCGACCCCGTGACCGGAACACCCCTGGTGGTTCCGACGATCTGAGCCGCCCACGACGGCACGACGGCACGACGGCGGCGCGTTCGACGCGTGCTGCAACCTTTCGGGTCCTCCTCCCGTATGTGTGTGAGACCACCGGAACAGTCGGTGCGTGCGAGCCATGGAGGCGGCGTGAGGATTCGAGACGTTTGGCGGGCATCGGCCGGGAGCAGTCGGGCCCGAACAGGGGTGGCCACAGCGGTCGTCGCGGGCCTGCTCGTGGTGTCGGCGCCCGCCCAGGCGGCACAGGCGTCGGGTGGGATGCCGGCGGGCTCGCACCGGGTGACGTCGGTGCGATACGACCTCGGCGACCGGGTGTTCGTGCCACCGCCGACCGAGGCAGGGCAGTACGAGGGGGCGAACGAGCTCGCCGGGGTGGTCTACTACCCGACCGACCTCGCGCACGGGCGCTTCCCACTGGTGATGATCCAACACGGCCTGTGGGACACCTGCGCCGATCGGGTGGCCTCCGTCGACTTCGCGGCGGCAAGCAAGGCCAGGGACGCCGCCGAGGCCGCGGGCGACACCGCCGAGGCCGCGCGGCAGCAGGAGTTGGCCGAGGCCGCCGCCGGCAGCCTGCGTGGGTGGCCGTGCGCGCCCGGGATCGAGCAGATCTCCAGCAAGAACGGATACGAATACCTCGCCCGGCAGTTGGCCGCCCAGGGTTTCGTGGTGGTGTCGATCGGCGCCAACGGCATCAACGCCACCTCGTCCGGCCAGGCGCCCACGGTGTACCGCGCTCGCGCCGCCCTGCTCAATCGTCATCTGGCCATGTGGCAGCAACTGTCCGCGACCGGCGGCGGCGAACTCGCGCACCACTTCACCGATCCGCGCGACGGCCGGCCCCGCCGCGTCGACTTCCGCGGCCGGGTGGACCTGACCAACGTCGGCACGGTGGGCCATTCGATGGGCGGCGGCGGAGTCATGCAGCAGGCCGCCGACATGCGCCGAGACGAATGGCCGGCGGGCGTGACGGTGAAGGGCGTGTTCACCCTGGCCCCCACCGGAACCTGGGACAACGAACCCGTCACGCAGACCCCGTTCGCGGTCATGTGGGGCACGTGCGACGCGGTGAACACCGGCGGGTACTTCGAATGGAACGGCGGGCGAAACACCGTCCCGATCCACAAGTTCACCGTGCGCGGGGCCAATCACACGTTCTTCAACACCCAGTGGTCGCCCGGCAGCGGCCAGGTCGGCGCGCAGGACGACGCCGTGCCCGGCAGCAAGCCGGGTACGTGCCTGTCCCAGGACGGTCGCGACGTCGACCAGGTCCCGCTGACCGAGACCGCCCAACGCAGCCTCGCCTCCGCGTACGCTTCGGCGTTCTTTCGCCGCTACCTCCGCGGCGAGAGCGGGTTCGACCCGATCCTGGCCGGCACGCGGCGCCCGCCGGGGGTGCCGGCCGACGTGGTCGACGCCCGGGTGCGCCGGCCGCTCACGGCCGGCTGACCACGGGTCGACCGGGCCCGTC
>NZ_WWJX01000420.1 GCF_009865215.1 Streptomyces sp. SID3343
GAACGGGGCCGGCGCACAGCGCGTCGGGCGCGCGCCTCGCCGAGCTCGCTCCCACCCTCGGCGGCACACCCGCCGGTCGACCGCGCGACGTCGCCGTCAGCACCGCGCGCAGGGCTCGGCAGACGGCCAACGCGAGGGTTGTAGCGTGACGCCCATGGAACTCCCGGGAAGTATCACGCGGCAGGCGGGGCCTCCCGCGTTTGCCGGCGGGACGGAGTACGACGGGCCGGCCTCGGCCGGGCGACCCGGCCCCGTCGCCGCCGAGTTCCCGGAACTCGGTCGAACGAAGCGGCGCGGCTCACGCCCAACTGCCGGGAGTTCGTTGCGCGGTGGGCCACCTGCGAGCCGGCCGTGTGCCACGAGGAGGGCAAGGGGATCGCCACGGCAGACCCCGTCCGCCTTCGCCACACCACACCATCGACCTGTCCGCCTTCGGCACACCGAGCACTGATCGACGACACCGTCGGGCGTGAAATCCGACGGACAGGGAAGGAACAACTGCCGTGACCATGCCTGAATTTCGCGACGTGTTCGAACTCGGCACGGACGGCCCCCGGGCCGTACTCGCGGCCATCGACGGCTCGCGCACGTCGTTGCGGGCGGCCGACTACGCCCTCGGACAGGCCCGACGTTCGGGGGCGGAACTCGTCTCCGTCTACGTCCGGGTGTCGTCGGCGCTGACGATGTCGGTGCCCGGCGGCGCCGAGGCCGCCGAGGTCGCGAACGATGCGAGCGTCACCGAGATCGTCGACTACCTCACCCGCCGAGCCGACGAACTCGGCGTACGCCACCGTTTCGTGGAGTTGCGCGGCGACGTCGCCCGCGAGATCGCCAACCTGGCCGACGAGGTCCGTACCGACTCGGTGGTCGTCGGCGCCTCCGAACAGTTCGGCCACAAGATCGCCGGCTCGCTCGCGGTACGCCTGGTCCGCACCGCCCGCTGGCCGGTCACGGTCATCCCTTAGACCGGCCCCCCGACCAGGCAGGTCCCCGCGTACCCAGTTGTCCTCGTCGCCGACGGCGTGGTTCGCGCCGGCATGGTGATCTTGTACCCGTTCCGGCGGGCGGACAGGTTGGGCTCTCCGGTGGGTCGGGTGCGGAGCCTTCGTGCGGCGCCCTGAAGCCCGCATGGTCGTGTTCTCCTGGCTCGCCCGGTACAACCATCGGCGCCGCCATTCCGCACTCGGCCACATCAGCCCAATCGAGTTCGAACAACGCACAATCACATCAGGCAACCTGAACTTGGTTGCTCAATGATCGAGTTCCTCACCGGTGAAGCTCACTGTCCGCCCTCGGCGGCCGGCCCGTAGGCGGGTTCCCACATGGCGTCCCTGACGGCCTGCACCGGATCATCGATCCGGACGGCGGCCACCTCGTCCTCGACGGCTGCCTGGATCACCGCCAGTGCGATCGTCGCCGATGAGGCACGCAGGTTCTCCACCGGTGGCAACAGCGGGCCTTCCCCGCCGGCGGGCCGGACCTGTCCGGCGACCGCTTCGGCGGCGGCTCGCAGCATGCGCGGGGTGACCCGCTCTGCCCGGGAGACCACTACACCCAGGCCGAGTCCGGGGTAGACCAAAGCGTTGTTGGCCTGGCCGATGACGTACCGGACTCCGTTCAGCTCCACGGGGTCGACCGGAATGCCGACGGCGCACAGGACTCGGCCCTTTGTCCAGGCCAGCAGATCGGCAGGCATCACCTCGATCCGCTCGGTGGGGTTGGACAGAGGGAAGATGATCGGGCGGTCGACGTGCTTGGCCATCTCGGCCACGATCTCCTGGGTGAAGGCGCCGTGCACGGTCGACGTGCCCACCAAAATCGTGGGCTGCACGTGCTGCACGGTCGTCAGCAGGTCGATCTGCCCATCCTTGGCCCAGTCCCCGACCTCCGACGCCGGACGGGCATAACTCCGCTGGTAATCCCGCAGTTCCTGCATGTCGTCCAGCAGCAGCCCCTGCTTGTCGACCAACCAGACGCGCTTGGTCGCTTCCGCCTCGTCAAGGCCGTCGAGGATCATGGACTCGCGCAGCTGATCGGCGATACCCACCCCTGCCGTACCTGCGCCGTACACCACCACCCGCTGCTCACGGAACGGCACTTTGGTGAGTTTCAGCGCCGAGATCGCCGCGGCCAGGATGATGGTTCCTGTGCCCTGCATGTCGTCATTGAACATCCGGTAGTTCCGGCCGTACGTCTCCAGGATGCGCCGGGCGTTGCCGGGCCCGAAGTCCTCGAAGTGCAGCAGGGCGTTCGGGTACAAGGACGAAGCCGCCTCCAGATACGTCTGGACGAACTCGTCGTACCGCGCACCGCGGACACGGCTGTGGCGCACCCCGAGATACAGCGGGTCGTTGAGCAGTTCCTCGTTGTCCGTGCCGACATCGAGGATCACAGGGATGCAGCGGCCGGGGTGGATCCCTGCCGCGGCCGTGTAGACCGCGAGCTTTCCCACGGAGATCTGAACGCCGTTGACGCCCCAGTCACCGATGCCGAGGATCTCCTCCGCATCCGTGACCACCAGTAGATCCACGCTGTCACCGGCCAGGCCGAGCGCCTCCAAGGACGGCCGTACATCCTCGGCCCGGTCGATCGACAGATACACACCGCGGGGGCGCCGGTATTCGTGGCTGTACTTCTTGATCGCCTCGCCCACAGTCGGGTCGTAGACGATGGGCATCAACTCGGCCAGGTGGTCCGCCAGCAACCGGTAATACAACACTTCGTTGCGGTCGTGCAACTGCTCCAGGTAGACGTTCTTCGCCAGATCGTCCGGCTGCTGCTGCAGTTGCTCATACGCCCGACGCGTCTGCTGTTCCAACGTGAGCACGGCATCCGGTAGCCGCCCCACCAGCCCTAGACGCTGCCTCTCCTCCACGCTGAACGCGGTTCCCCGGTTCGACAGGGGGTCAGTCATGACTCGTGGCACCCCAGGGCCATGCATATCCGACATTTCGACTCCACTGATTTGACCCTGCCCCTGTCCACCTTCATCCGGCCTCCACTGGTCCGCAACCGCTTGCCACCAGGCACCCCGGCCGGGTGACTACCGCGCTCTGCCCCGCCGAGACCGATTGCCCCTCCCCTGCGGCCGCGATCGGCCGCGATCGGCCGCCTGGACGCGGGCCACGCCCGGTTCGACGCGCCTCATGCCGGCCTGAGAGCCATCTTCCGCCGCGCAGACTGCCCGTGCCGGCGGGCCTTCCCGCCGCCGGCGGCTGCGCTGCTCGCGCTGGAAGCGGACCGTTCGACGCCCATGTCTTCGAGTCGGCCAACGGTGGCACGGACAGCCGCCCGCCGGCGGTGACGCCCGCTGCGGCGGTCGGCCACAGCTGCCCCAGCGTCCCGGCGGTGGCCGGCCGTGCATGGTGAAGCCGTCCGGCAGGATCGCCCCGGCGACCGTGAACAACAGCGCCCCAAGGCCACAAGCAGAAGAACTTCACCGGGAACCCGCTCGACCTGCTGCATCCCTACGCGCTGCTCGGCGGACTGGTCACACTGGCGCTGCTCACCTTCCATGGCGCCGCCTTCGCCGCTCTCAAGACCACCGGCGACATCCGCCTGCGCTGCCGTCGGTACGCAACCGTGCTCGGTCTTACGACCGCCGGCCCGGCCCTCACGTTCCTCCTGTGGACTCAAGCCCTCAACGGCGGCGCCGGTAGCCTCGTCGCTCTCATCGTGACGCTCGCGGCGCTGCTCGGCTCGCCGGCCGTCGGCCGGGCCGGTCGTGACGGGTGGGCGTTCGGTCTGTCCGGGACCGCCGTGGTCGCGGCGGTCACCATGCTCTTTCTCGTGCTGTTCCCCGACGTCATGCCGTCCAGCACCGACCCGCGGTGGAGCCTGACCGCAGCCGACGCGTCCGCCAACCCATACGCACTGAAGGTCATGACCTGGCTCGCGCTTGTCGTCACCCCAGTGGTCATCGCCTACCAAGCATGGACGTACTGGGTATTCCGCCGCCGTATCGGTACGCAACACATCCCGCAGCCCGGATGAGCCCGCGGCCCGGCGACTCCCGAAACACCGTCAGGATGCCAACGGCAATGGTGGAACCCGTTCGGCTGGACCTGGAAGAAGCACGGCACGAAGGTGCGGGATCGGCATCACAGGCACCTGACCGGGCACGCGACAGCCCGCCGCCCACCGCAGCCGGCGACCGACCGTCCCCGTGAACATGCTGGTCCTGCTCGCCGACGCCGACGGCCATTTCACGCCCGGCGGAACGGATACCAGAGCTGCACTCGCCCGCGCCCGCGAACGCGGCGGCTTCGTCCGGTTCGACCGTTGCGGCCCTGGCGGCATGCCGCCCGTCGCGCGGTTGCGGCACCCCAAATGGGCGCTTGTAATCGATGGCATGAGCGAACAAAAGCAGGTCATCGCTCCTGTCCTGATCAAGGACGTGCGTGTCTTCGACGGGGTGAGCGACCAGCTCGGCGCCGCGCGGTCGGTCTACATCGCGGACGGGAAGATCGCCGAAGAACCGAAGAGTCCACCGCCGGGCACGACGGTGATCGACGGGGGCGGCCGGGTCCTGATGCCGGGGCTCAGCGACGCGCACTCCCACCTGTTCCTGATGGGCAGCACCGTGGCGGAGCTGATGACCGGGGCTTCCGGTCTGCCCTACTACCACGCGGCGTACCAGGCCGAGCAGATGCTGATGCGCGGGTTCACCACGATCCGCGACGCCGGCGGTGACGTCGGTGCCCTCAAGCAGGTCATCGACGCGGGGCTGGTGGCCGGCCCGCGCATCTACCCCAGCCAGGCGATGATCTCCCAGACCAGCGGCCACGGTGACTTCTCCGCCGTCTACGAGTCGGCGACCACGTTCGGCGGTCCGCGCCCCCGCGCCGAGCAGTTGGGCATCGTGCGGGTCGCCGACGGCCGCTCCCAGGTCCTGGCCGCGGTGCGTGAGCAGTTGAAGCGGGGCGCCTCGCAGATCAAGGTGATGGCCGGCGGCGGCGTCAGTTCCGACTACGACCCGCTGGAGACCGTGCAGTACACCGAGGACGAGATGCGGGCCGCGGTCCAGGCCGCCGCCGACTACGGCACCTACGTCCTGGTCCACGTCTTCAACGTCGCCGGCATCCGCCGCGCCATCGAGGCCGGCGTGAAGTCGATCGAGCACGCGATGCTCGCCGACGAGGCCACCATCAAACTGATGGCGGAGCAGGACGTGTGGTTCAGCGCCCAGCCATTGGAGGAGAGGGACCACCACTTCGCCACCGCCAACTCCACGAAGAAGAACCATGACGTCTGCGAGGGTGTGGCGCAGACGCTGGCCTGGGCCCGCAAGCACAAGGTGAAGATCGCCTTCGGCACCGACATGCTGTTCGACCCGGCCGAGGCGTACATGCAGAGCGTGCTGTTCACCCGGCTCGCGACTCGGTTCGGCTTCACCCCGGTCGAGGCCCTGAGGATCGGCACCTCCGGCAACGCCGAGCTGTTCCGGATGTCCGGCTCGCGCGACCCGTACAAGGAAGCGCCCCTGGGCGTCATCCAGCCCGGCGCCTGGGCCGACGTGCTGCTGGTCAACGGTGACCCGACAACCGACATCGGCCTGCTGGCCGATCCGGGGAAGAACCTCGCCGTCATCATCAAAAACGGGAAGATCCACAAGAACCAGCTCAGCTGACGACGTGGAAGGGCACGCCCCCGAGCCCGGTGCAAAATCTCCACGACTTGCTGCCCGGCGGGCATTCGACGATCGCCATGAGTGTGGTCGCGGCCCTGCCGATCGTCCTGTCTTGCCGCTGGAGGGTCCCGGTGGCCTTGCCCGCCTTGCCGTCCCCGCTTTCGCTGCAGCCCACCACATCATCCTCACCCAAGGCGCCGACATGAACATCCAGGACCTGTACGAGGACATCGACCGCCGTGCCGCCGCCATCGCCCCGCAGGTGATCGTCTGGCGGCACCACGTCCACGCCAACCCCGAACTCTCCAACCGGGAGAAGGACACCGCCGCGTACATCACCGACAAGCTCCGGGCCCTGGGCTTGGACGAGGTGCGCACCAACATCGCCGGACACGGCGTCGTCGGTGTGCTGCGCGGCGGAAAACCCGGCGATCGGGTGATCGCGCTGCGCGCCGACATCGACGCGCTGCCGATGCCCGACGAGTCCGGCGTGGACTTCGCGTCGAACGTCGTCGACCACGACTACCCCGGTGGCCCGTTCCCCGTCTCGCACGCCTGCGGCCACGACTGCCACGTCGCGATGCTGCTCGGCGCAGCCACCGTCCTGGCCGGCGTACGCGAAAACCTGTCCGGCACCGTGCTGTTCGTCTTCCAGCCGGCCGAGGAGGGTCCGCCGGTGGACGAGACGGGCGGTGCCCAGGCGATGCTGGACGCCGGAGCGCCGGCCGACCCCGAACCGACGATGGTGTTCGGGATGCACGTCGCCCCGGCTCCCAAGGGCGTGATCGCCTACCGGGTCGGCAACCAGTACGCCGCGTCCTGCCTGGTCGAGATCACCATCAGCGGCGAAGGGGTGCACGGCTCCTCCCCCTGGCTGGGCGTGGACCCGATGCCCGCGGCCGGGTCGATCATCACCGGCGTCGGCCGGCTGTACCGCCAGGTGCCCGCGTACGACCCGGTGACCGTGTCGATCGGCCATGTGGAGGACGAGGGCCGGTTCAATCACAACCCGGGGTTTTACGCCGATGACGACACGCTGGTCAGCGGCGTACGCATGCACGCCAACATCGCCGTCGACCACCTGTCCGGCGTGCTCAAGGTCTGACGCCCGCCGACGAGGCCGCGGACACCGTCCCGGGCCCTCTTGATCAGCCGAGGTGACAGCGGGTGTCGGCATCTGCCTCGCGTCGTCTCCGATGGACGAAGACATCCCCCGGGGCCGATCCGGCAAGCGTCAGATCGCCGCCAGCTCGGCGGCGAGTTCGTCCAGCCCGAGGGAGCCCTGCGAGATCGCGGCCATGTGCCAGGCCTTGAGGTCGAAGGCGTCGCCGTGGGCCTTGCGTGCCGCCTCCCGGCCCGCGAGCCAGACACGCTGGCCGAGCTTGTAGGTGATGGCCTGCCCGGGCAGGCTGAGGTAGCGGACGATCTCGGCGTCGAGCTGGTCGCCGGGCAGCCCGCAGTAGGCCCCGTAGAACTCACGGGCATTGCCGGGCGTCATCGGCCGGCCCGCGAAGACGGGCGATGCCGCGGGAAAGGCCGGCCCGGCGTGCATCCCGATATCGATGATCACCCGCTGGACGCGTTCCATCTGCGCGTTGAGGTAGCCCAGCCGGATGCCCGGGTCGTGGGCGTAGTAACCCAGCTCGTCCATGAACTGTTCGGCGTACATCGCCCAGCCCTCGGCGTTGGCGGCGACGAAGCCCATGGTGCTCTGGTAGACGGTGAGTTCCTTGGCCAGGTAGGTCCACTGGCCCAGTTGCACGTGATGACCCGGAACGCTCTCGTGGAACCACAGGTCGACCAACCGCCACACCGGGAAGTGGTCCTTGCCGCCGGTCGGCAGCCAGGTCCGGCCCGGACGGGAGAAGTCCACGGCCGGCGGGCTGTAGTAGGGGGCGGCGGCCGACGCCCCGGCCGGGGCGATCATCGCCTCGACCTTGAGCAGCGGCGCGGCCAGGTCGAAATACTTTCCCTGCATGTCGCCGATCGTCCGGTCGATCTGCTTCTGCAGGTAGGCACGGATGGCGTCGGTTCCCTCGTAGGCCGCACCGTGTTCGTCCAGCCAGGCCATGGCCTCCAGCGGCGCCGACCCGGGCAGTACGGTCTGCGCGACCTCCCGCATCCGGGCCTCGATGTCGGCGAACTGTTCCCACGCCCAGGCGTAGGCCTCGTCCAGGTCCAGGTCGGTGCCGCACCAGTAGCGGACCCAGCGCGCGTACCGTTCCCGCCCCACCGTGTCCGGCTGCCCGGCCGCGGCCGGCGCGTACACCCGGCCCAGCCAGTCCTTCATCTCACCCATGGCCGCACCCGCCGACGCCGCCGACGCCTGCACCTCGGGCCGAACCGGCCCCGGCGCGCCGGCGGCGAAGTCCCCGAACCAGCCGGCGGGGCTTTTCCCGGACAGCAGCTGGTCCAGCTGGTCGAGGACGGCGCCGACTTGCCGGGGTCCGCACAGCACGCCGCGGCCGATCGCCTCGGTGAGGGTGGCCCGGTACTGCTCAAGGGCCCGGGGCACGTTCGCCATCCGGCGGCCGATCACCTGCCACGCCTCGGCGGTGTCCACCGGCATCAGGACGATCATGTCCCGGATCCCCAGCAGGGGTGAAGCCGACGGCGCGGTCAGCGTCATGACGTTGAAGGGCAGCACGGACCGCCGGTCCTCACCGGCGTCGCGCAGGGCGAGCTCGGCGGTCAGGCGTTCCCGAAGCAGCTTTCCGCAGCGCTGTTCGCCCGCGTCGGCGGCTTGGCCGGAGTTCTCGGCGGCGTCCAATTCGGTTAGCGTGCGCCGCGCCAGGTCCGCGACTGCGGCCAGTCCGTCCGGCGACAGGTCCGCGAGTTTGCCCTCGGGGGTGTCCAGGCCGGTGCGCAGCGCCAGATACGGGTCCAGCGCGGCCAGCGCGTGGACGTATCCGTCGGCGACGGCACGGGGCGTGCGGACCGGGGTGGCGGGGGTGGTCGGGCCGGTTTGCTGGGACATCGCGCGCTTCCCTTCAGGGTGGGCGGTCAGCGCTCGATCGGCGGACGATCGACTACGGGAAGAATATGGTTGTTCGCGTTATTTACCCACATATAGATCGCTTGTCCGGGGTGGTCCGTGCGCCGGGGCCGGGCGCCAACGCCGCGACGGCGGTCGTGGGAGATTCCGGCACGGCTGTGGGGAGTCGGGACCCGCGCCGGTTGGCATGCGAACCCTCGTGCGTGGGTTCATGGATGCGGACACGGGTTTTGTGATGACCGACGAGTGACCAGATCAGCAGTATCCGGTGGTCTTTACGGCCGACCACGTCGGGCAACTCCCGCCGCGCGAGTTCGACCGCGGCGGCATCGGTGCCGGCCTCGCCGACCACGACGAACCCCGGCGCGGCGGCCACGATCCCGCACAGGCCCACCCGCACCAGCGTCCGGTCGTCCGCGACCAGAACCCGGACGCTCACCGCGTTCCCCACCCGGCCGACGGCAGCACGGCGGCGACCCGAAAGCCCCGAGCCGGCAACGGCCCGGCGCCGAACGCGCCGCCGTACGGTCCGACCCCCTCGCGGAC
>NZ_WWJX01000005.1 GCF_009865215.1 Streptomyces sp. SID3343
CGCCGGGAGCGCGTTCGGGCGGGCCGTGTCGGCCGTGTCCGCCGCGACGGCCTGCGCTCGGCGGTTCGCGTCGGCGCCGACGTCGGCGATCAGCGCCCGCCGGTACAGGAGTACGAACGCCGCCGCCGCGACGGCCAGTACGAGCGCCACCACCACGGCCGCCGCTATCGCGGAGCGGGCCCGTACTCCGCTGTACCGCCGGAGCAGCACGCGGACTTTCGCGGCAAACCGGGCAATCATGTGAGGCAGCCTAGTGGGGGTGGGACGGGCGAGGGCACGGGCTCACGACCCGGCGCGGGCGTACCCGTTCGCTCTCGGCTCGGCGGCCGTGACGTACGCGCCGACGCGCGACGCGCGCAATCGTTCGACCGCGGGGGCGGCCCGCGCGGCCGCCAGGGTCAGCGGCCAGGCGATCAGCACGCCCACGAGCAGTCCGGCCACCACGTCGTGCGGGTAGTGCGCGCCCACCCACACGCGGGAAACGGCCATCGCCAACGCGGCGACCGCGGCGAGGATGCCCAGCACGCGGCTCAGGACGAGGACGGCCGTCGCCGCGGCCGCCGCGATCACGGTGTGATTGCTCGGGAAGGACCAGTCGTCGGCGGCCGGGCACGCCTCCAAGGTGGCCACCGGACCGAGCGTGCGGCACGGGCGCTGCTCGTGGACCAGCGTCTTGACGACGTCGTTCGCGGCGAACGCGACCACGACGATCAACGGCGCGCACAGGGCCTGCGCCATCCGGCGGGCGTCGCGGCCGCGGGCCGTCCACCAGCAGGCCACGAGGAGAACGCCGAAGAGGATGACCCCGTAGGTCGTCCAGTCCTTGATTACGGTGTCGAGGGGGCCGGGCGCGTGGCGGGCGAGGTCGACGGTCCAGGTGTAGAGGCCGCCGTCGACGGAGGCCGCGGAGAAGGTGGTGGTCATGGGCGTACCGAGTTCTTTGCGGAGCGAGTGTGCTTGCCTTGGGTGCGGGTCGGCCCGTTGCGCTTGCGTTGGCGGAGGACTTCGAGTACGAGCGGGATCAGCGACACGACGACCACGACGGCCACCATGGGCAGCAGGTAGCGGTCCACGTTCGGGATCGACGAGCCGAGCGCGTAGCCGGCCAGGACCAGGCCCACCGACCACACCGCTCCGCCGACGACCTGCCACAGCGTGAACGTGCGGGCCGGGACGCCGACGACGCCGGCGAGGGGGTTGAGCACGGTACGCACGACCGGTACGAAGCGCGCGAGCACGACCGCCTTGGCGTGCCCGTAGCGGGCGAGCAACTCCTCGGCTCGGGCGACGCCTTCGTGCAGGCGTCGGTTGCGGTAGCGCGCGAGCAGCGCACGGCCCCCGCGCCGGCCGAGCAGGTAGCCGACCTGGGCGCCGGTCAGGGCTCCGACGAGCGCGGCGAGCAACACCTGCCACAGGGACAGGTGGACGTTGTGGTTCGAGCCCGACACGCACAGCAGTCCGGCTGTGAACAGCAGCGAGTCGCCGGGGAGGAAGAACCCGACGAGCAGCCCGGTCTCGGCGAACAGCACGACCGCGATCCCGACGGCGCCGAACGTCGACAACAGCGATCCCGCGTCGAGCACGTTGACGGCGAGGTCCATCTGCAACCCTCCCGCAAGGGGGTGCCGGGACCCGGCACGTCGACGTCGGTCGTCGACAGGGTCACGGTCGCAAACCGTCGCTGAGAAACCGCTGAGAACGGCGTGGGGCCGATCGGGTGGCCGGCCGCGAGGGCCGCCTGCGCCGGGACCTGCGTGCCGCCGCCCCTCCTTCGGGTTGCTCGGGCTCCGTCGGGCTCGGGCTCCGTCAGACTCGGGTGCCGCCGAGTTCGACGGGCAGCGACGCCAGGCCGCGGACCCGTACGGACGGGTGCCACGACGTCGGCGCGTAGCGGGTCGCGTGGGGGAAGCGGTCCAGGATGGTGCGGACCGCCAATTCGGCCTCCAGTCGGGCCAGCGGCGCCCCGATGCAGTAGTGGATGCCCTGCCCGAAGCTCAAGTGGCGGGCGGTGTCCGGGCGTTCGAGGTCCACCCGGTCCGGCCGGTCGAAGCGGCGCGGGTCGCGGTTGGCCGCCGCGATCGACAGGAACACCGTGTCGCCGGCCGGGATCGGTACCCCGCCCAGTTCGACGTCCTCGACCGCGAAGCGCCGGATCGCCAGCAGCGCCGGCGACATGTGACGGGCGACCTCCTCGACCAACGCGGGAATCGCCGCCGGATCGGTGCGCAGGCTCGCGCGCAGGTCGTCGTCGGACAACATCGCCAGCAGGGAGCCCGCGATCAAGTTGGCGCTGTTCTCGTACCCCGCGAACAGCAGCAGGAAGGCCAACGACGTCAGCTCGTCCTCGCTCAGCCGATCCCCGTCGTCGCGCGCGGTGATCAGCGCGGACAGCAGGTCGGGCCCGGGCTCGGTGCGCTTGGCCGCGAGCAGGCGGGCGAAGAACGCGTACATCTCCCGCACGGTCGCGCGGATGCCCTCGCGGGTGGCGTCGACGCCCAGCACCGCGTTGGTCCAGGTCCGGAAGTCGGCGCGAGACGCGGTCGGTACGCCGAGCAGTTCGGAGATCACGCCGACGGAATAGGGGGTCGCGAAGTCCTTCACCAGGTCGACGCGTTCGTGCCCGGCGAGCTCGTCGGCCAGTTCCTCGGCGGCCCGCTCCAGCTCGCCGCGCAGGCCGGCGATCCGACGCGCGGTGAACGCCTGCCCGGCGAGCCGGCGCAGCCGGGTGTGGTCGGGAGGATCCATGTTGAGCAGGTTGGCGTCGAGCGCGGGCGGCAACTCGAAGCCCTTGTAGCCGCCGGGCTTGGCGTGCGTCTTGTTCAACGCGAGGCGTGGGTCGCCAAGCCCCGCCTGGACATCGGCGTATCGGGTGACCAACCACGCGGCGCTGCCGTCGGGCGCGACGATCGGATGCACGGGCCCGGCTTCGCGCATCCGCGCGAAGACCCCATGCGGGTCGTGGGCCATCGCCCGAGCTACATCCACCACGGACCGCTTCCGCTTGGTGACAACAAGGCACTCAACCTAGCGACGCGACCCCCCACACGCCAAGCTCACCCGATCCACCCGATCCACCCGCACCGGGCGCCCGACCGCCGACGAACCGCCATGGCGTGACTGAGGTACGCAGGCGGCCCACCGGCCACCCGAATCGGGTGGCACGCTGGGCACCGTCGGGATCGAGGAGCCGGAAAGCGGGGACCGCACCCGGCCGGTACGGGCGTGCTGATGGACGCGCTTCGCGACGCGAGCGAACGCCGCCGGGCCGGGGCGCCGGGCCATAGACGCGGACACCGCCCTGTGCCGCGAGTTCATGGCGACGCACCGCGGACATCGATGAGCGGACGACGGGTTCGGGCGTAGTCGTTCCAACACGGACGGTCGACGTGGCGTGGGATGGCCCAAGCGGGGGATCGGTCGGCGGTGCGGTCGACGGCATCGCGGTTTTGGTATGTCCGTGGGGTCAAAGAGCATTGGACGGGCATGTCAAGGCGGGTGCATGCTCCCTTCTGTAGGACCTTTGAGGACCTCGCAGCGAAGGGATGGGCGATGGGACGCTCGGCAGCCGGGAGTGGCGTGAAGCCCGCGCATTACGTGGGGGGCGAGTTCGTGCGCGAGGGCGGCGTCGGGAGCTTTCCGTTGGTCGATCCGGTGGACGGGTCGGTGCGCGGTGACGTGCCCGAGGCGGACCGGGCGATCGTCGATGCTGCTGTGGGTGCCGCGCGTGGCGCGCTCGGGGTGTGGGGTTCGAGCTCGGTCGAGGAGCGAGCCGCCGCGATGCGGCGGATCGCGGACGGGATCGAGGCGCGGTTCGAGGAGTTCGTCGACGCCGAGGTCGCGGACACCGGCAAGCCGCGTGAGCTTGCGGCGACGGTGGACATCCCGCGCGCCGTCGGCAACTTCCGGGCCTACGCCGATCTGCTGTACGGGCGGCCCGAACGGTCGTACTCGACCGCGGTCCCGGGCTGGAGCGGCGGCTCGGGCCAAGCGCTCAACTACACGACGCGTCGCCCGCTCGGCGTCGTCGCGATCATCTCGCCGTGGAACCTCCCGCTCCTGCTGCTCACCTGGAAGGTGGCACCGGCCCTCGCCGCCGGCAACACCGTGGTCGCCAAACCGTCCGAGGAGACCCCGTCGACGGCGACGTTGCTCGCCGAGGTGATCCACGAGGCCGGCCTGCCGGTCGGGGCGTTCAACCTGATCCACGGTCACGGCGCGGGCGCCGCCGGGGAGTTCCTGACCGCGCACGAGGGCGTCGACGCGATCGCGTTCACCGGCGAGTCCGCGACCGGCTCGGCCATCATGCGCAAGGCCGCCGAGCACATCACCCCCGTCTCGTTCGAACTCGGCGGCAAGAACCCGGCGATCGTGTTCGCCGACGCCGACTTCGAGGACGCGGTGGCCGGAACCGTACGCTCCGCGTTCACCCACTCCGGCCAGATCTGCCTGTGCACCGAACGGGTCTACGTCGAGCGGTCGATCTTCGACGCGTTCGTGGCCGAACTCGGCGTACGGGCCCGGGCGTTGACCGGATACGGCCCGATGATCTCGGCCGCGCACCGGGACAAGGTCGTGTCGTACTACCGGCTCGCGGTCGACGAGGGCGCCACCGTCGTCGCCGGCGGCGGCGTACCGAGTTTCGGCGACGAGCGCGACGGCGGTTTCCACGTCGAGCCGACCGTGCTCACCGGCCTCGCCCAGAACGCGCGCACCGTGCAGGAAGAGGTCTTCGGACCGATCTGCCACGTCATGCCGTTCGACACCGAGGACGAGGCGATCGCGCTCGCCAACGACAGCCGGTACGGCCTCGCCGCGACCGTGTGGACCACCGACCTGTCCCGCGCGCACCGGGTCGCCCCGCGCGTGGAGGCCGGGATCGTGTGGGTCAACTGCTGGAACCTGCGCGACCTGCGGACGCCCTTCGGCGGGATCAAGGCGTCCGGGATCGGGCGAGAGGGCGGCGAGTACTCGCTCGACTTCTTCTCCGAACCGGTCAACATCTGCATCAAGATCTGACCCGGATTCCATTCGGATTCGAATCGGTCCGACCCGAACCCGACCCGGACCCGACCCGGACCCGAACCCGACCCGGACCCGGATTCGATTCGGACCCGATTCGAAGCCGCGAAGGCGCGTCCGATCGACTGTGGACGTCCCGCCCCGCACCAACGCCCGGATACGAGAGTGACCTGTGACCGATACCGCCACCACCGCCATCGAAGCGGCCGCCGCGCGCCTGCTCGACGCCGAGAAGTCCGGCGTGCCGTGCGCGCCGATCCGTGACCTGATCACCGGCGTCGAGGACGCGTACGCCGTGCAGGAGCGACTCACCCTCGGCCGGCTCGCCGAGGGCCGCCGACTCGTCGGCCGCAAGATCGGCCTGACCTCCACCGCCGTGCAGCGTCAACTCGGCGTGTCCACACCGGACTTCGGCATGCTCTACGCCGACATGGCGGTGCCGGACGGCGCCGAGATACCGGTCGGCACCGTGCTGCAGGCGCGCGCCGAGGCCGAGGTCGCCCTCGTCCTGGCCGCCGACCTCACCCACGAGCGGCACACCGTCGCCGACATCATCGCGGCCACCGCGTTCGCACTGCCCGCGATCGAGGTGTGCGGCAGCCGGATCCGCGACTGGGACATCACCATCGCCGACACCGTCGCCGACAACGCCTCCTCCGGCGCGTACGTACTGGGCAACCGCCCGGTGTCGCTGCGCGATGTGGACCTGCGCCTCGCCGGCATGGTCCTGGAGCGCCGCGGCGAACCCGTCGCCACCGGGACCGGCTCCGCGTGCCTGGGCCATCCGCTCAACGCGGCGATCTGGCTCGCCGACACCCTCGTGCGCCTGGGCCGGCCGCTGCGCGCGGGCGACACCGTGCTGACCGGCGCGCTGGGCCCGATGGTCCCCGTGCTGCCGGGAGACGTGTTGGAGGCTCGCATCGACGGGCTCGGCGACGTACGGGTCGCGTTCGCGGCGAACTCCGAGAAGGAGGAGAAGACCTCATGAGTACCGAAACTTCCACGGTTGCCGCCGACGTCGCCGCCCTTGCCGCGACCCTCGACGAGGCCACCCTCGCCCACCGCACCACCGACCGCCTCACCGACACCACCGACCTCGACCTCCCGACCGCCTACCGGGTCCAGCGCGCCGTGATCGAGCGCCGGATCGCCCGCGGCGAGGCCCTGGTCGGCGTCAAGATGGGCTTCACCAGCCGCGCCAAGATGATCCAGATGGGCGTCGACGACGTCATCTGGGGCCTGCTCACCGACGCGATGCTGGTCGAGGAGGGCGGGGTCCTGGACCTCGCCGGCCACATCCACCCGCGGATCGAGCCGGAGATCGCCTTCCTGATCGGCAGCCCGCTGTCCGGGACGATCACGCCGGTCGAGGCCGTACGGGCGATCGCGGGCGTCGCGGTCGCCTACGAGGTGCTCGACTCGCGCTACGCGAACTTCGACTTCACCCTCCCCGACGTCATCGCCGACAACGCCTCCGCGTCCGGCTTCGGCGTCGGCACCTGGCACGACCCGGACACCCTCGACCTCGGCAACCTCGGCCTGCTCGTCGAGATCGACGGCCGCCCCGTCGCGACCGGCTCCTCGGCGGCCATCCTGGGCAACCCGCTGCGTTCGCTGATCGCCGCCGCCCGCCTCGCCGCCGAGGCCGGCATCGAACTCCGGCCCGGCTGGGTCGTGCTCGCGGGGGCTGCCACCGCCGCGATGCCACTGCCCAAGGGCGCGCACGTGCGCGTGTCCGCGGCCGGACTCGGCCGCGCGGAGGTGACCACGCGATGAGCAGCGAAGACGGCCTCCTCGTCGCGGGCAAGGCCACCCCGCGCGGCCGCTTTCCGCACGTCAAGCGGGCCGGCGACCTCGTGTTCGTGTCCGGCACCAGCTCGCGCCGCCCCGACGGCACGTTCGCCGGCGCCACCGCCGACGCGATGGGCACCACCGACCTCGACATCCGCGCGCAGACCCGCGCGGTGATCGAGAACATCGGCGACCTGCTCCACGCCGCCGGCGGCAGCCTCGCCGACGTCGTCACGATCACCACCTACCTCGTCAACATGAACGACTTCGGCGGGTACAACGAGGTCTACGCCGAGTACTTCGACGAGACCGGACCCGCCAGAACCACGGTCGCCGTGCACCAACTCCCGCACCCCCACCTGGTGATCGAGATCTCCTGTATCGCGCACATCCCGAACCCCGCGCCGGGTTCGAAGTCTTGAAAGGGCAGTGAGAGATGACTCTGCCGAAGCTGACCAACGGCCTGCCGTTCAACTTCACCCGGTGGATCGACGAGCACCGCGACCTGCTGCAACCGCCGGTGGGCAACATCCAGATCTGGACCGAAGCCGACCTGATGGTCACCGTGGTCGGCGGCCCCAATCAGCGCACCGACTTCCACGACGACCCGATCGAGGAGTTCTTCTACCAACTCCAGGGCAACATGGTGCTCCGGGTGATGGAGGAAGAAGGCAAGCCGCCGGTCGACGTGCAGATCAACGAGGGCGACGTCTTCCTGCTCCCGCCGCACGTACGGCACTCGCCGCAGCGCCCCGAGCCGGACAGCATCGGCCTGGTCGTCGAGTTCGGCCGGGCCGAGGGCCTGATCGACGCCTTCGAGTGGTACTGCGTGCAGTGTCACCACCTGGTCAACCGCTCCGAGGTCCAGCTCACGTCGATCGTCGAGGACCTGCCGCCGATCTTCCAGGCCTTCTACGAGGGCGATCGCCGGTGCCCGCACTGCGGCGCGACCCACCCGGGGCGCCAGTGGCCGGACGCGCTGCGCCCGCGCACCGCCACCCGCTCCGCCGATTCCTGACCCTGCTCTCCGCTGCCCCGACCGTCGGCCGAGCCCGACCGTGAACCACGGAGGTTCCGTGACTGTCATCGACGTCCATTCGCACGTCTTCCCCCGGATCTCCCAGGCCGAGAGCCGCATCCTGGCGGGCGCGGGCGAGCCGTGGCTGCGGGTCCACGGGGACGGCACCGGGATGATGATGAGCGGCGACGACGAGTACCGCCCGGTCATCGCACCGCTGTGGGACCCCGAACGCCGGCTCGTCGACATGGACGCGCTCGGAGTGGACGTGCAGGCCATTTCCTCCACGCCGCTGATGTTCGGGTACGGCGCCGAGACGGCGCGCGCGATCGAGTGGTGCGACCTGGTCAACGACCGGATCCTGGACTACTGCTCGATCGACCCCACCCGCCTGCTGCCGCTGTGCCAAGTGCCGCTCCAGGACATCGGCGCGGCATGCGAGACCGCGTCGCGCGCGGCGGCGGCCGGCCACCGGGGCGTACACATCGGCAACCACGTCGGCGAGCGATACCTCGGTGACGACGGCATCGTCGACTTCCTCACCCACTGCGCCGACGAGGACATCCCGGTCCTGGTGCACCCGTGGGACATGCTCGGCGGCGAACGGATGAAGGGGCACATGCTGCCCTGGCTCGTCGGAATGCCCGCCGAGACGCAACTGAGCATCCTCGGCATGATCCTCCAGGGCGCGTTCGAGAAGCTGCCCACATCGCTCAAACTGTGCTTTTGCCACGGTGGCGGCAGCTTCGCCTTCCTGCTCGGCCGGGCCGACAACGCGTGGCGCAACCGCGACATCGTGCGCGCCGACTCGCCCAAGCCGCCGTCGGAGTACGTGCGCCGGTTCTACGTCGACTCGGCCGTGTTCGACCCGCGCGCACTGCGCCTGCTGGTCGACGTGATGGGGGCGGACCGGGTCATGCTCGGCACCGACTTCCCGTTCCCGCTGGGCGAGTTGGACCCGGGGGCGGTGGTGCGCGCGTGCGAGGGGCTGACCGATGCCGACCGGGCGCTGATCCTCGGTGACAACGCCGCGGAGTTCTTCTCGCAAAGCCGCCGTCGACCGAGTCTCACCGGCGCCGCCGGCAACCAGAAGGGAACCTCACGATGACCGACGACCGGACCAAGGTCGCCATCATCGGGTCGGGCAACATCGGCACCGACCTGATGATCAAGATCCTGCGAGTGTCGCAAACACTCGAACTCGCCGCGATGGTAGGCATCGACCCCGACTCGGACGGCCTCGCCCGAGCAGCCCGCTTCGGCATACCGGTGACCCACGAGGGCGTCGAGGGGCTGATCGCGATGCCCGGCTTCGCCGACATCGAGATCGTGCTCGACGCCACGTCGGCCGGCGCGCACCGCCACAACGCCAAGGTCCTCGCCCCGTACGGCAAGCGCCTGATCGACCTGACGCCGGCCGCGATCGGCCCCTACGTCGTGCCGCCGGTGAACATGGACGAGCACCTCGACGCCGACAACCTCAACATGGTCACGTGCGGCGGGCAGGCGACGGTACCGATCGTCGCGGCGGTGTCGCGCGTGGTACCGGTGCGCTACGCCGAGATCGTCGCGTCGATCTCCTCGCGCTCGGCCGGACCGGGCACCAGGGCCAACATCGACGAGTTCACCGAGACCACGTCGCACGCGCTGGAGCAGGTCGGGGGCGCGGCCAAGGGCAAGGCGATCATCGTCCTCAACCCGGCCGACCCGCCGATGATCATGCGCGACACGGTGTACTGCGTGGTGGGCGAGTGCGACCGGGCGGCGGTGACCGCGTCGATCCTGACCATGGTCGGCGAGGTCGCGGCCTACGTGCCGGGCTACCGACTCAAGCAGGACGTACAGTTCCGCACGCTCGACGCCGGCGACCCGTTGGCGGCCCTGGCCGACCTGGACGGCCGACCCGGGCTGCTGGTCTCGGTGTTCCTCGAAGTCGAGGGCGCCGCCCACTACCTCCCGGCCTACGCCGGAAACCTGGACATCATGACGTCCGCCGCGCTGCGCGTGACAGAGAGGCTGGCCACCCGATGACGCACGAGCTCTACGTCCAGGACGTGACCCTGCGGGACGGCATGCACGCCATCCGGCACCGCTACACGACCGACCAGGTACGCGAGATCGCCGCCGCGTTGGACGCGGCCGGCGTGGACGCCATCGAGGTCGCGCACGGCGACGGGTTGGCCGGCTCCAGCGTCAACTACGGCCCCGGCGCGCACTCCGACGACGAGTGGATCGCCGCGGCGGCCGAGGTGGTCACCCGCGCCAAGCTCACCACGCTGCTGCTCCCGGGCATCGGCACGCTCGCCGAACTGCGCCGCGCCTACGACCTCGGGGTGCGCTCGGTCCGGGTGGCCACGCACTGCACGGAGGCCGACATCTCGGCCCAACACATCGCGGCCGCCCGCGAGTTGGGCATGGACGTCGCGGGCTTCCTGATGATGAGCCACATGACTCCGGCGGACGAACTGGCCCGCCAGGCCAAGCTGATGGAGTCCTACGGCGCGCACTGCGTGTACGTCACCGACTCCGGCGGCCGGTTGACCATGGACGGCGTCCGCGACCGGGTCCGCGCGTACCGCGAAGTCCTGCTGCCGGAAACCGAGATCGGCATCCACGCCCACCACAACCTGGGCCTGGGCGTGGCGAACTCGGTGGTGGCGGTGGAGAACGGCGTCCGCCGCGTCGACGCCTCGCTGGCCGGCATGGGCGCGGGCGCGGGCAACTGCCCCCTGGAAGCCTTCGTCGCGGTCGCCGACCTGATGGGCTGGAAGCACGGCTGCGAAGTCTTCCGCCTGATGGACGCGGCCGACGACATCGTCCGCCCGTTGCAGGACCGCCCGGTCCAGGTCGACCGCGAAACCCTGACCCTGGGCTACGCCGGCGTCTACTCCAGCTTCCTGCGCCACGCCGAGGACGCCGCCAACCGCTACGGCCTGGACACCCGCGACATCCTGGTCGAGGTCGGCCGCCGCGGCATGGTGGGCGGCCAGGAGGACATGATCGTCGACATCGCCCTGGACCTCCTGAACGCGACGAAGTAGCGGACCCACGGGCCGACATCGTGCGGGAGACCGGATGGCGACGAGGCCGGCCTCCCGCACCCTGCCTCAGGCGATCCGGACCGGTGTCTCGACCCGCCGGACTGGGACGTGTACAGCCACCATGGCACGGGCGATTCCCCGTGTTTCGCGGCCACCGGAAACCGTAGCCGAACGGGCAACACGAGCAGCATGAAGACGGAGGCGCGCCTCGGCGGGATCCACTCCCATGCCGCGACCGTACATCGACTTCGACGCCGGAATCAGCGGGAGCCGCCGAAACGACACGGGCGGCAATTCGCATGGCCGATTACGACATCACCGCAGCAACTCCCACCCAACGCGACGGTCGGGCGAACCCGGGTTGCCTCACCGGTGCATGCGACGGCAACGGCGATGGCGGGCGACAGGGGACGTGGCCGCCGGGTGCACGGCGCGGGGGTACCTGTCACCACTCGCGGGGGGCCCTCGTGTGGCACAACGAGCCGACCTCGACCACGAGCCAGTCGGACAGCGAGGGATCCGGCGAGGTCGACCTCGGGCGGATGCGGATGTCGTACGAGGTCCGCGGATCCACGATCTGCAGAATGCCCCGCGCGTCGCCTGCGGCCGCGTGGTCGGAGCGGATCTCGTGTCCGCGCGCGGTGGCCCCGGCTCGGATGCGGTCGAGCGCGGCGTTCTGGCCGGAGCTTTCCACCGGCAGCATCCAGGTGTCCACGATCCTGCTCGCTCCGTCGGCCCAGTCCCCGCACGCGAGTGCGTCCGTCCTGCTGGTCGCGGGCTCACCCGGTTCCGGGGCATCGACCCACCCGGCGACGTTGTTCACGTAGCCCGGCATCGGTGCCCGCGCCTGCGTCCACGATCGAGTCGGCGCCGTCGGGCGGGGCTTTCGCGGTGTGTCGGACCACTCGTCGAGATTGCACCCCGCGACCGACACCACGACCAGTGCACGAACTCTGAACGCAATCACGGGAATTCGCTTTCGTCGGCAGCTTCGGGAACCCTTCGATCCTGGCATCCCGCCCAGCCCATCGCGTGAGCCCGCGTACTCATCTCGTCGGCGTGACGGGAGTGGTCCTTGGGCCGACCTGCGCAGCGGTTCGACCGCAAGCCCGGCCATGGCGGAAAGGCCGGCGTGGACCGGCGCATTGCCAAGGCCGCGTCGGGGAAGCGGTGTTCGCGGTGGGACGCGATCAAGGCGGCGAGCGCGGACGCACGCGTAGGGGGTAGACGAACCGTTCGGCGTCGTCGCCGAGCCGGGGGCACCACACCGGACGCGGTGGCGACCGCACCCCGGTTCGGTGGGCTTCCTGTCGTTTGTGACCGTGGTCGGGTCCATCGGATGGTCGCGTGTCGTGGTGAGTGGATCGACGTGTCCTTGGCCACCGCCAGGCCGGCCCCCGTGCACGACCGGCGAGTACAGCGCCGGCGCCGGATTCACCGAAGCGGTCCGCCCAGTCCGACCCCCACCCCCCGGCGTGCAAGGCTGTGGCCTGGGTGCCGGGTGGGCACGCTTCAAGGGGGGCTCGTGATCAGAATCGGCCGGGTCGCTGTCGTGACGATCTCGATGGTGTCGGCACTGTGTCTGTCCGCAAGCAGCATGTGGTTGTTCGATCCCGCGCCGATTCTGCTCGTCGGCATCATGGCCGTAGTGGTAGTCGTCGCCGTCGTGTTGGGCTCGGGCAGTGGGTTCGTCGTGACCGACGACAAGATCCGACAGATCAGTCCGGTCGGTTCACGGGATATCGAATTGGGGCAACTCGTCGCGGTGAGTGCGTGGCCCTCGTCGGCGTGGCTGCCGATCAAGTTCCTCACCGTCTCGGATGCGTCCGGTTCGATGGTCATCACGCTGAACGGCGTCGCGGAGCCGGATCGACGGCGGATCCTCGACCCCATCCGATCGGCGATCGACGAGCAGGCACCAAAACTGAACGGCCCGGTCGACCGTTTCTTGCGCACGGACCCCTGGATCCCGCGAGGCCGCTGACCCAACCGGTCCGGCGACAGGACCCGTCGCGGTGGCCGGTTCCGGCGGCACCGGGTCTTCGGCGCCGGAGATGGTGTGGCCGTTCGGGACAAGGCTCTCGACGCCTGGTTCCGTTCGCCCCGTGATCCTCGGGGAGCCGCGCCGAGGTCAACTCCCCTGCCGGCGAGGCCGGATCGGCCCGCCCCGGCAGCCGTGGAACCGCAGCCGTCCACCCAGCGCAAAGGGTGGGCGGGTGGGCGCAAAACCCCCAGGGCCATGCGGCCACGAGCATGTCAACGGCGGGGGCGGCCCTCCTTCGGTTCCAGCAACCGCTCACGCAGGACCGTCAGTTGGTGGGAGTGCTCCACCGAGCGCGCCTCGTCCAAGGAAGCCACCGCGAGCAACAACGCGTCGCTCAGCACGATCCCCGTCAGCGCCTCGGCCGTGATCCCCGTGGGCGTGTGCGGGGCGTACAGGACCACGTCGGCGTCGTCGGCCAGTCGTCCGACCAGCTCGTCCGTGATCACCACCACCGTCGCGCCCAACATGCGAGCCCGCTCGAACAGCACTTCCATGTCCCGCAGCAGCCGCCCGGGCACGAACATCACCACCACGTCCTCGCGCCGCAGGGTCAGCAGGTCGTCGGCGAAGCCGAATCCCGTGCTGCCCACGAAGCGGGCCCGCCGGCCCATCCGGTTGAGCTTGAGGGCGAGGTGGCGGCCGGCGAGTTCGGACGCGCCCACCCCGTAGGCGAAGACCTCGGCCGCGCCCGCGATCAGTTCGACCGCGCGGCGGAACTCCTCCGCGTCGAGGTTCGCGCGACCGTGTTCGAGCCGTTCGCCGGCCTCGTCGTAGACCCGGGCGCGGATGCCGTCCAGGTCCTGGCCGACCTGCTCGATGCGCTGGCGCAGCCGTACCTCCGGGGCCACGTCCGTGCTGAAGTCGCCGGCGATGTCGCGCTTGAGCGCCGCCAGGCCGCCGAGGCCGAGTCGTTGCAGCGTACGGACCACCGTGGCGTTGCTGGTGCCGATCGCCGCGCCCAGGTCTTGGGCGCTCGCGAACAGCACCTGCTCGGGCGAGCAATGGGCCAGATACTCGGCGACGTTCCGCTCGGAAGGGGACAAATCCCCCCACTGGTCGCGCACTGCGGCCCGCAGCCGTTCCAAGGCCGGGTTCTGCGTTGGTTCGCCCACAGGTCTTGACTCCCCGGTATCAACCATTACTCTCCTGATGCAACGAGCAATACACGTTACCGCGAACTCGTAATGAACATTACGACGAGCATCCGGGCGAGTACTCCGGCGATCGGTGATGCCTCGCCATCCACGCTCCCGGAACACAGCACCCTACGCAGGACCCACCTCGCACCGCCCACCTCGCACCACCACCTCGCAGCACCCACCTGGAAACACCCCCCAGCGCACCGCGCCCACCGAGCACCCTGGAGACGACGTGAGTCGCGTGTCCCTCCCGACCATCGAGATCGGCGGCGAGCCCCGTACCCGCGGCCGCCAGTACGGCGAAGGGGCGCGCGCGCTGATCCGTACCTCGATCGACTACTACACCGAGGCGTTCGGCACCTCCAGCGGCCTGACCTGGTCCCAGGTCACCGAGCGGGCCGCCGCGTGGCTCGAACCCTCCCGCGCGTTCGCCCCCGACCTCGTCGACGAGATGGCCGGCATCGCGGAGGGCGCCGGCATCGACCTGCTCGACGTGTTGGCCCTCAACGCCCGCGGCGAGATCATCTACGACGGCACGTTCGCGTCGATGACCCCGGTCGGCCGCGACACCGCACCGGCCGGACCGGCCGGACCGGCCGACAACGCACCGCAGGACGAGGACGACGCCCCCGACGGCTGCACGTCGTTCGCGATGCTCGAAACCGCGTCCGGGGACGGCCACGTGTACGCCGGCCAGAACTGGGACTGGCGCTACGGCGTTCGCGAGACCGTGATGGTGGTCCGCGTCGTCCAGCCCGGCAAGCCCACCGTCGTGATGCACGTCGAAGCCGGTCAGGTCGGCCGCCAAGGCGCCAACTCCGCCGGCATCGCGCTCAACGCCAACGGCCTCGGCGGGCGCTTCGACCACGCCGTGGGCGTCCCGCAGACGCTCGTCCGCCGCCGCGTCCTGGACTGCGCGAACCCGGCCGACGCGCTCGACGTGCTCTTTCGCACCCGCGCGCACATCGCCAGCAACGCCCTGCTCACCCACCGCGAGGGCTTCGCGATCGACATCGAGACGACGCCGGGCGCGAACGGCTGGATGTACCCCACCGACGGCCTCCTCGTACACGGCAACCACTACCAGGCGTTCATGCCGCCGCAACTGGCCGCGAACTACCGCCCCGCCTCCCCCGATTCGCTGATCCGCGTCCCGCGCGCCGAGGCCGGCCTGCGCCGCTGCCGCGACGCCGACGGCCCGGCCGAGACCCGCAAGCTGATCCACGCCGCGATGTCCGACCACCTCGGCCGTCCCGACTCGCTGTGCACCCACCCCGATCCGGCCCGACCGGCCGTGCGGCAGTGGGCGACGCTCCTGTCCAGCTGCGTCGACCTGACCGCGGGCGAGTACCGGGTCACCGCCGGCACCCCGTGCGACCACGAGTACGAACTCATGCCCTGGAACCTCTACGACGGGCCCGGCGCGGACGCGTAACCGTCCTACCGCCCGCCCCCACCCGTCCCACCTTCTCCGGAGAGCCGCATGTCCCGCACCCGCGTACACACCCGTATCCGCGCCACGAGAACCGCGAGA
>NZ_WWJX01000042.1 GCF_009865215.1 Streptomyces sp. SID3343
GGGCGCGACGCGTTGTCCCTTGAAGTAGCGGGTGACCGCGGACGCGTCGACGAACGCCTTCCGCGCGAATTCGCGTTGCGCGACGCCGGCGCGTGCGAAGCATGCCTGTATCGCCGCCCCGTAGCGCGCCGCGTCCGGCTCGACCGCGTCCCGACCCGGCACGCCCCGGCTCTCGTCCCCGCTCATGCGGGCGTCGCACTCTTCGTCACCCCCTGATTCAACGCCACGACAAGGCGGCCGGGATGCCGCAATACACAAACGTGTTGCCGATGTGCCGGCAACGGCCGTTGCCGCTACCGCAGCACCCTCCACCCGTCCGACGCTCGTCGCCGACACCCGACAAAACCGAGCATCGGAGAACACCGTGAGCACCCCGCCCGAACACCCGGACCCCGAACCCGAGCCCACCCCGACCGGTCCCGCGTCGCGACACCGACGACTGGCCGTCGCTTTGTCCGGTCTGCTGCTGGCGGCCGTGGCCACGGGCATCGGCGACGAGATCGGCCACCGCCTGGTGGCCCACGCTCCGGATGCCGGCCGCGCCCTCCTGGAATAACTCGAGCAGTCTCTTGTAGAACCGCGGATCGACGGTGGGATCTGTCCGCGCCCGACGTTCACACTCCCTCACGAGTTGACCGCCCAACGACCTTTGCTCCGTAAAGGCACGTCGCCGTCCTTGAAGTGGCGGGGTGGGCGTGTCTCGCTCATCGTCTGGGCATGTCGTCCCTGCCTGAGCCGACGACCTCGGTGTTCTCCTCGACGTCGAGGAGAACACCGAGGTCGAGATCGACGGCGTGGTCATCGGCGGCGAGACCCACGACGCGTGCATCGACAACAAGGGCCGGCTGCGACTGGACGAATGAACCCCGTCTGCGGCCGGCTACCCGACGGGTGGGGGCCGGATGGGCCGGTGTTACGGCGTTGCCAAGGCAGGGCTTGGGAACGCGACCTCGGCTGCGGGGCGGAACCACACATCGCGGCCGAGTTCGGCAACACCCCTCCGGGGGAGGCGAGATGTACGACACCCTCATGGCGACCATCCTTTGACGAGACGGGTCCGGTCCCCTTTGCGTCCGCCTCCTGACCGGTCCGTCACCGGGTCCGGACGACACACGACCCGAACATCGCGAACGCTCGCCAGGACATACCTCGCCTCGTCGACGAGATCCGACGTCTTCACCGGCTGCTCGAACTCCGCGATCAAAAGAACTCCCGTCCAGGAACGCCGTGATCACAGCGATGAAGAATGCCTCGTCGGAGCGAGCCGAGGTGCAACGGACAACGAGAACCTACAGATGCACTTACGTAGTACTCCTCGGAAGGCATCGAGTCCCATTCGGTGTTCGCGCCGTCGCGCGTCAGCATGAACAGCGGACGCGAGCGGAGGACTTGCCCGACTAATTGCCCGCGCAGGATGACCCCGGGATCATCCGGTCCTGCGAAGCCCTTGGGCCGGTAGCGAAGATGCAGGTCCATTGCCTCGGCATACGCGATTTCGTCGCGCTCCAACTCCGACAGGTCTCTCCCGACCAGCGGGAGTCTGTCGTACGCGACCTGTGGGGACCGTGCATGGCGTCGGAGGCGATACAGAACAACCTCACGGCTTGGCTCACATAGGCCGTGACGGCAGGTGGTGGAGGAGCCGCCCCGCGACGGGGGACCTCGAACCTTCCACGTCGGCGAGAAGGTCGCGTGGTGCCGTGCACACTCGCTGACCTTCGTCTGGCCGAGTAACTCAGGCGCCTCGACCACTTCCTCGACGGTCATGCCGAAGCGGAGGGGTCCGATGCCGACAGCCGGCGAATAGGACCACTCGCCCCGTTCGGCGACTGCGACCTCGAACGCCATAGGCGCTCCTCTGGGGACACCTGGGACTTGCAGTTGCCCACCGTGTGCCTATCGCCGATCAGCAGGCGGCCGGGTGCCGCCGAGCTCGCGCGGATCACTCGGCCCGACACGTGTCGTCGACCGGCCGGCAACGGCCGTTGCCACTGGCGCAGCACCTTCCACCTGTCCGACGCTCGTCGCCGACACCCGACGGAACCGAACATCGGAGGCCCCCGTGAGAACACCACCGGAACACCCGGGCCGCGAGCCTGAGCCCACCCCGACGTGGAATAGGGACCGCAGCGTGCCGGCGGCGTCCGCTCCATCCGCGCAACCAACTCGTCGACGTCGACGGTCGACCGGTCCGGCAGCGTCTGTTCGACGAACGGCCGTTCGCGGCTGCGTGGGCCCGAACTCCTCGGATCACCGCCGCTCCAGCCACCCCGGCGTACTGGCCCGCTCTGGCGATCTGCTGCTCGGGGGCCGGCGATTCGTTTGTGTCGGTGGTAGCGCGTGTTCCTGGTCGGCCCCTTGGTTGGCGGCCGGAGGCATGGGAGCAGCCCTGCGGTCGTGGGGCCGACCGGTTCACAGAACATTGTCCTCCCGGCGGAAGTCGCCTTCCCGGAAGACCGGGTTCGGGCCACTAGTAGGTAAGGCATCGAACGCGTGTCGGGGCAGGCCCGGGCGAGGTGTCATTCAGGAGGAGAGCGATGGAGCTGCTTGCGGTCGTCACGAACGTCCCACCGGTGCACGACCCGACCCCGAGCGGTATGACGACGTCGGGAAGCCGTCGACTTCGTGGTCGTCGGCGTTGCGACGTTCCTCGCGGACAGATTCACGGTCGTTTCGCCGGCCGGCTTTCGGGTGACGGACGTTCGGTCGCAGGGGTCGACGAAGTGGAGGCCTCCGGTCGTGGGGTCGTCTGAGGACGGCGGAGTCTCCGGTGAGGACGCCTCGCTCGCCGCGCTGTCGGGCCGAGACGCGTCGGAGACCGTACGCGCGGATTTCATCGCCTTCACGGACAACGAGTACGACGCGGTGGTGGCGCACTTACGCATGCGGGGGGCTCACGTCGATCACGCCGCGGACGCCGCCCAGGAAGCGTTCCTCGAACTGTGGGACCACATGATGCGGGTCGGTGGCTGGGGCTCGATCGTGTATCCGCGCTCGCGGATACGGGCGGTGGCCTGGAACAACTACCTCCGCCCGCCGGGGCAGCGTCGGCGACAGCCTCACGTCGTTCCCGTCGCGCGGATGCCTCCCGAGGCGGTGACCCATCCGGATCACGCGGGCGAGGTCGCCCTGGCCCGAACCCTGGTGTGGTGCCTGTCGCGGTGCGACGAGCAGGTCCGGGCGGTCATGGCGTTCCAGATCCAGGAGTTCCGCGCGGCAGAGACGGCCGCCGCGCTGGGAACGAGCGAACAGAAGGTCCGCGATCTTCTCAAGAAGGGCAGAGCCCAACTCAAACGGGCACTCGGCGAGGTACCGGGTTCGAGGCAGGAGCAGACGCGATGACGTACGAGCGATCCGAGTCGGAACCGAGCGACGACGACCTCGACGGCTTCCTCGCCGAGGCCCGGTCCGCTCTGCTCTCCGACGTGCGGGCGAATACGAGTCCTTCGCACGTGTTGGTCGCGGTCATGGATGTGACCGTGCCCCGACCGGGACTGCGCAGCGTGCTGGAGCAGATCGTCCTGCGCACCCAGGTGCGCGCGTTGTCGCGGCACCTGGCCGAGGTCATGGTGCTCCTGGACGGCGAGATCTGGGTCCTGGAGCAGATCGCGGAGCTGCTCGACGCGCACCGGCGGCATCCTCGTGACCGGCCCGCGTCCTGCGACTCCCTGATCGCGACGCCGGCCACGGAGCAGGGCTGGTCCACGAGGGCGGGGGCGATGTACGAGGGCCTGGCCTTCCTGGACGTGATCGGCGGGGGCCGTCCGCTTCTCGACGCGTGTGGTCGTTCCCTCAGACAGGTCGTGGCAAGGCTGCGGATCCGTGCCCCGATGTCGTCCGGGGACGACGACGCCGTCGGTTCGTTCGTCACGAAGGCCCTGGAACTGGTCGACGCCGTCGCGTGGGCACGGATCCGCCGGTTGAACCACGTGGGGGCCCTGCCGCTGGCGACGAACATCGACAGAGTCGTGCGCAGGACGGGCACCGTGGTGGTCGCCGGAGGCGACGACCATCTGCGGATCGCCGAGGTGCTCCAGGAGGTTCTGCCCGGCCTGAGCGCCGAGATCCCACCGAGACCGTGCGCGAGGATCACCCGGTCCTCGATGAACGGACTCGGTCGGTACGCGGGCGTCGTCGCGGAGATCGCGTGGAACGCCAGGGTCGCCGAGGCGCGGGTCTCGCACGTTGAGCACCGGCTCGAACGCTGGCGCAAGGCTCTCGACCTCGTCCCTCTCGACGTCTCGGGGGCCGACCTTTCCCGGATGGACCTGCACGAGCGGTCCGCGTTGCACGGAGTGGTGTGGACCGAGACGACGACGTGGCCGTCCCACGACGAGGAATGGGTGCGCGCCTGTTCGCGCGACCTGGGAGCCGGCAGCTACCAGATCGTCGGCGACGAATACCTGGACCTCGAGCGGGCCGTGACGTTCCGGTGAACCGAACGAAGAGCCGGACGCCGGGGCCGGCGGTTCGGGAGCCGGCCGAACACGGGGCGCGGCAAGGACCCGTGTGCCGCTGCGGCATGTCCATGCCGCGGCCCTGCGACGGATCGGGTGAGCCGGCTCACGCGGAACGCGCCCGCCACGTGCGGCGCGAGGACGAAGCGGATCGGCGTCCCCTCCGCGGAGTTCTCGTCGTTCACGGGGCCGGGCTCGAAAGGGTCGAATCCGTCGAGGGCGGGCGCGCGGGCGTCGTCCAGGGTGGGATGGATGGGCATGAAGCGGTGGAGTCCGGTGATTACGAAGACCCTGCACACCCGTTCGAGACTGTGCTCGCCCACCCCCGGCACCAGGCGCAGCGACGCACCGCGAAAGTGCAGGGCCTGAAGCACGTAGACGAGGGTCCCCAGGACGACGCTGCCCAGGAAGGTGGTGCGGGAGAGGTCGACCACGATGTGGGGGTGTCGTGCGTCGTCGAGTGCGGCGTCGAGCTGGGTGCGCAGGGAGGCGGCGGCGAAGAGATCCCATTCGCCAGAGAGTCGGACGACCCGCCACTCGCCGTGCGTGACGCTCTCGAAGACGGTGGGGGTGTCGCCCGGGCACGTCCCGGCCCCCGGTGGGGCGAAGAGCGCGGCGCGGTGCTCGTGGTGGTCCCGGGCGGGCTGGAGGAGCCCCTCGCGGGCGAGTTCCCATCGGGTACGGCATTCGGCCTGGAGACGGGCGTCGCCCCCGCACGCTCTCACGACGGCGACGGCCCGGTTCATGTCGAGCAGGCGTCGGCCGGAGAAGACGTCGCCAAGGGTGCTCTTGGGGACGTCGACACCGAAATTTCGCATTCGGGCGCGGAGTTCACCCAGGGACGGTTTGCCGGCGCCGAGTCGCACCCGGGCGAGCCAGTCGGCGAAGGCCCGGTGGGCGGCGGACTTCACGACGACGCTCGGCGCGGTCTCGTCGGCGTCGGCCCGATCTTCGAGGGTGGTCACGCGTTCCCCGTTCGCCGTGGTGGTGCACGGCTGGTGTGCGCCGGCACGCGACCGGTCGCGATCACAACGTAACGGCGTCCGCGTTCGACCGGGATCGTCCGCGACGGTGGCGTGGCGCCACGCCGGTCGGTTCCATGGACCGCGGCGACGCGATCCGGTCACGTCGCCGCGCCCAGGCCGTCCCGGAACGCGCGAGCCCTCGCCGGCGGTGCCGGCGAGGGCTCAACGTGTCGCGGTCGGATTCGGCGGGCTACCACCCCCGCACACCGATCGGACTGCTGCTGAGCCGAGCCCGGGCGAACGAGGTCAACGTCAGCGGGTACACGATAACGCGAAACCGCACCGAAAACTCCCTGAGATTAGGGAATCGTCCGCAGAGAGTCGGTGAATACCCAGGTCAGGGGTGATTTCGGCCCTCTTGGTAATCACTCCGACGGCGGCGTAGGCTATCGTGCGCACATCCCCCTCGTGGAATGCCTGCCTCTTACCAGGGCGTCGGCTTCGGCGAGGGATACGAGCCCGGGTGAAAGAGGAAGAGGGAACGTCAGGAAATGACTGAGAGTTTCTCGGCACTTTTATGCGTCGTATTGATCGTTTTCGCGATGTCGGCGGTGGTCGCCTACGCGGTGCGCCGACTGAGCGCCACCGCACCGGCCCGTCTCGCCGCGGTCATCGCGGCCATCACGGCCTTCGCCGCAGTGGTACCGGCGGTATTCCACGCCGCGCTCACCACCTCGTCACCACCGACGACACCGGTGGCCCCGGCCGCCGCCAGCGCCCCGGCACCCCCCGTGCCCCCGCCCTCGACAAGCCCGGGGCCTGCGGCATCAACCGGGACGCATCCCTCCGGTGTCGTCCGCTCGCCGTGAGGACGGGCTGCTCGTGCCCCGGCCCCGGCAACGCCCACCCGACCCCGACGGCGCCCCTGCGGCCCCCTCGCTCCTGTACTCGCACCACCGATACCCACCGCACAGCTTCTTCGGGCTGCTCGACGAAACCCACCGCGAGGCGCTGCTGCGCAGGGCCTCGTTATCCAGACTCAAGAAGGGGAACTCCAAGAACCTCTACTTCGAGACGTCGATGGGAATCATCCTGTTCGGGATTCTCCGCGAGACCCCCTACATGGGCGGTTCCATTAACACGCGACTGCGCACAGCGGGCGACATCGTCGAATCCTCGACCGTTTTCGATCGAACGGGCGGAAACGTCTCGGTGCACGGCGTACAATCCACCACCCTCATCGCGATCACCCGTCACGCATTCACCACGTTCCTCGACAACCACCCGGCCGCGATGACGGCACTCGCCCGATCCATGGCCCAACGCGAGAAACTCGACCTGTACCTGGACGTCCACGTCCGCCACGGCACCGCGCCCACCCGCATCGCCCGCTACCTGTGCTTCCTCGCCGACTTCCTCGGCGAGGACACCGGCAACGGCCCCCACCGCGGCCTGCGCATCTCCGGGTTCTCCCAGACCGACATCGCCGACGGCATCGGCGCCTCCCGGGCCTCCGTGGAGAACTTCTTCCGCGAACAACGCCTGGCCGGCAGGGTGACCACCGCCTACCGCGTCATCGACATCCTCGACCCCGGCGGACTACGCGCCCAGGCGGGGAACATGCCCGTCTGGCAACACTGACCCGACCACCCTCGCCACGATCTCGATCCCGGACGACCCCGGGCCCGGATCCCCGTCCGACCGAACACGGTCGGGCGGGGATCTCTCCCCGGGCATCGCACACGCCGGAACATCCTTGCCGGCCGGCGCCGCCGACTCGCCGACAAGCCGTGCGCGTTCGAGCTGCCGCCGGAGTTGCTCGCGCAGGAACCGCCCGAGGCACGCGGGGGCGAGCGAAGCGATGTGCGCCTGGCCGTGGTGGACCGCGGCACCGGGCACGTACGACATCGCGTGTTCCGGGACGTTGTGGACCACACGCGGCCGGGGGACGTACTGGTGGTCAACAACGCCCGCTTCGTGCCCAGCCTGTTGGAGGGCGGAGACCGCGGACGGGCGGGTGGTGGCGGTGAGCTTCCACTCCCCGCGTCCGGCCCGGGACCGGCTTCACCCGCCTGCACATCTCCCCCGGCCACCGCTTTCGCGCCTGTGACGCACTGCTGACCAACCTCCACGAACCCTGCTCGTCCGAACTCGTTTTGGTCGCCGCGTTCACCGGCCGCGACCTCCTCATGCGGGCCTACCGCGACGAACTCGTCCCCCACGGCTACCACTTCGACTACTTCGGCGACTCCATGCTCGTGTCTTGAATCCGCCCGTCCGACGCGAGCTTTCCGTTGAACAGATAGTCCTTGAAGTGAACGGTCATCTCAGCCGCATCGAGGTACGGCGCCGGCAGGGGGCGGAGCAGGGACACCACCCGGTCCTTGATGGAATAAGCGAAGAGATGGTTGCCCAAGGGGTTGTAGTGACCCGCCCCGTCGACGAAGAACTGCCCCATGTACTCGTCGAATTCGATCCTGTATCTCTGGTGATCACGCAGGTGCACTTCGTTCATGTCGAAGTACTCGAAGCCTCCTCGCAGGAGGTGGTCCACCACGTCCTGATCATGGCGACGCTCCTGGCGATGCATCTGCCGGATCGAACGCACCGGGTCGAACAGCGCCACGAGTAGTTTTTGGCCACCTTGTCCGACCCAGGTCATGGCCTTCTCCAGGACGAAAATGCTGGTCCGCTGCGCATATTGGTCGAGCAGTCGTCCTGCTTGCGCCCGCCGTTGCGCATCGGGCCGTGACAGGTCCAGACGAAATCCCAGTAGTTCGGCCAACCTGACGGCCCTCGTCTCGTCCACATCGCTGATTCTGCCGCGATGGTAGAGAAACAGCTGCAGGGCGAGTTCCTCGCGGTAGTTGTCCACGATCCACTGTGCGTCTGTCAGGCGCTCAAGCGACGCGACGGAAGGGAAGGGATTGTCTCGCTCCACCATGGCGCCGCTGTCGAGATCGATCGCGATACTGGGTGCCGATAAGGTGAGGACGCCCTTGGTCTGCGGAAAGTAACGAATCAGCGGCATTGACCGGCCGAGCAGGCTCCGCGTCGAGTCGTCTCCCCAGATGTAGAAGACCACCAACTCGGACGGGTTCTTGCTCTCCTCCAATACCATGCGCCGATACGTCTGATAGACGCTGGCGCCCCCGACGCCGAAGTTCCGGATCGGCTCCTGGAGGTGCCCGGCCAGGTACTCCTGCCAGCACTCACCATCGTTCACCTGATCGCCGTGGGTGAAGCTGTCACCGTATGTGCTGATCCGGCCCACGCCGTCGGCGTGTACGAACGAACGCCGTGCTCCGTCCTCACGCACCTTGACGAAGACAGCGCTGCCGTCGCTACCACCAGGCAAACGAAGCCCGGGAAACTCCACCCCGCCGCCGGCGATGGTGTAGTCCCGCTCGACGAAGCCCAGATGAGGGTGGAGCGACCAGCGCAAGCGGCCGTCAAGCGACCGAGCTATGTCTTCGGGTGTCATGGCGCAACCGCGTAGATATTCAGCGTACGTCGGTGCAGCTTCGCTACTCTTCATCGACCCTTCTCCTCCAAAAGCGCGAACTGTTCAAGCACCCGGTGGGCCGAGGTCGAGCCCTACTTGCCGGTGCCGCCGGGAACGCCGCCCTGTAGTCCGGCGAGGAAATGCTTGGACAAGAACACGAAGAGCACCAACAACGGGATGCTCGCGATGGCGTATCCCGCGAACAGCGGACCGTATTCGGTCGCGTGCTGAGTCTGGAAGAACTGCAAACCCGCCGACACCGTGCGCAGCTCGTTCTCCGTGACGGTGAGCAGTGGCCAGAAGAAGTCGTTCCACACGCCTATCACGGTCACCAACGCGATGATTCCGACGACGGGGAGCGACAACGGGACCATGATGGAGAAGAACATGCGCGGCCCACTGGCGCCATCGACCCGCGCGGCGTCGAACAGCTCCTGCGGCAACTGCTCGACGAACGTCTTCATCAGCACCGTTCCGAGCACCGCACCACCCACCAGGTGCGGGATGACAAGCGCGATCCGGGTGTTGAGCAGCCCCATGTCGCGCATGAGCACGAACATCGGGATCAAGCTGGAGATCCCCGGCACCATGAGCAGCAACGCGACGAGCCCGAACAACGCCTTCCGTCCGACGAATTCGTAACGGGCAAAGACGAACGCTGCCACCATGCACAGCGCCAGCGCTCCGACGCCGGAGCCGACCGCGACGATCAGCGAGGTGACCAGGTACGGCTGGATCTGCTCCCAGGCCCTGGCGTAGTTCTCGAAGTGGAACGGCGCGCTGGGCATCCACCACGACTCGTAGTACTGCTCGTTGGTTTTCAGTGACGTCGTGAGCATGAAGAGGAACGGGAAGAGCCCGACGAACGTGATCAGGCCGAGCACGCCTTTTATTGCGAACTGGTTGCCGCGCCGACGTCCGCGCGTCGTGGCCGGCCGTGTCGCGGCTCGCCCTGGTTCGCTCTGGTCCGGGGCGCTGCGTGGGCGGGGTTCGACCTCAGAGTCGACGGACATTGGTCCGGTCCTCCCTTTTCACGAACATGATGACGACGCTGAGGAGGATCGTCATGACGAACAGCGTGGTGGACAGCGCGGCGGCGTAACCCCAGTCGCTGCCCTGGAACGCCACTCCGAGCATTCGGAGCACCGGCACCTGGGTCGCGTTGTCGGGACCACCGCCAGTGAGCAGGTATGCCGAGAAGCCGTATTGCAGGACGTTGATCGTCGCCAGGAAGACAAGCAGCTTGAGCTGGCTCGTCATCAGGGGAAGGTCGATCGCGAAGAACCGTCGAAGCCGGCCGCATCCGTCGAGCGCGGCCGCCTCGAAGATCTCGGTCGAGACGTTCTGCAGGGTGGTGAGAAACACCAGGAACGGAAGCCCGGCGACGAACGGGAACCCGATGAACAGTAGCGACAGCAGCGCGAACTGCGGATCGCCCACCCAGTTCTGTGCCAGGGCGTCCAGCCCGGCGCTTCGCAGTAGTCGGTTGATGACGCCGTTGTTCGGTTCGAACATCGCTCCCCAGAGCAGGATCGTAACGACTCCGGGAAAGGCCATAGGCGCGATCAGGGCGGTGCGGAAGAAGAACTGTGCACGTTTGCTTTTGAGGCTGATGAGGAGCTCGGCCGCAAGCAACGGAATCGCCCACGCTACGGTGACACTGAAGATGAAGATGACACCGAGGTTGCGGAACGAATCCCACCACAGGTCGTCGGCCACCATCGTCTCGTAGTTGTCGAGCCCGACGAAGGGCGAGTCGAAGCCCGGCCGCCAGTCGTAGAACGAGTGCCAAATCCCGCTCGCCGCCGGGTAGAAGGCGAACACCGCCAGCGTCGCGAAGAGCGGCAGGAGGGCCAGGTAGGCGTACCAGGGAAAGCGTTTCCGCGATCTCGGCATCGTCTTGCCTTCGACTCGCCGTGTTTTTTCGCGGCGCGGCTCTGTGGCCTGCGTGTCGCTTCCGACTGTCATCCCTTCGCCCAGGGTTCGTTGTTCCACTTCCTGTCCTTGACGATCTGTTGTGCGCCCTTGGTCCACATGTCCTGGAGGTAGCTTTGCTGCTCCTGCATGGACTTCGTCCCCAACAGCCATCCCTCGACGAGGCTTAGCTTGGTCACACTCGTCGGTCCGACAGGCAGTTCGAGGGGAGCCGGGTCGCCCCATGTTCCCTCGGCGAACGCATTCGTCTCTTGTGCGCCGGTCGCGCCCTCGACCGCGGGGATGCCGCCGGTCGCCTTCAGCCAGGGGTCGATGTTCGCCGGCGTACTGACGAACTGCAGGAACTTCACGGTGGCGGCGAGCTTTTCGCCCTTGACCGTCGACGGGATCATGTAGCTGGTGCCGCCGACGCCGGCCCCGAACCTCGGCGGAGCGCCGTCGGCGAGCGGGGTCGACTCCTGGGTGATCTGCGGGAACGGCATGCTGGAGACCTCGAATTTCGAGGTGTTGAGGGAGCCGGCGCCAAAGTTGACGCCCCACGCCATGGCGGCCTTGGCGGTGGAGAAGTCACGCAGTCCGACTACGGAACCGTTGAGCCCTTCGGTGTTGCCCGACCATTGCTTGTCCACGCACGCGCCCCACATCTTCTTGAGGAGCTCGAGCGCCGCGACGACCTCGGGGGTCTTTGTGGTGAGCTCGCCGGTGAGCACGGCCTTGGTCAGCGCCTTCTCGGCAACAGCGGGAGCGCCGGTCGCCGACGTCGCCTTGCCTGGGTTCCCGTCGAAGTCGAAGGTGTTGAGCCGCTCGACGTGCTTGTCCAGCAACATCCCGCTGATCGCGCGCATCGTCCATTCGGGTCCGATGTCGGACCGGTCCATCGCGAGCGGTGTGTAGCCTGCGGCCTTCAGCTTGGCGCACCCCTGGATGAGGTCTTCGAAGGTCTTGAACGGCGCCGTCAGGCCGGCCTTGGCGAAGGCCTCCTTGTTGTAGAAGATCCCGGTCCCGACCAGGTTGAAGGGTACGAGCTCGACCTTGCCGTCGGCGTTGCGGAGCTTGGGATTCCCCTGGACGTAGTAGCGACTTTTGAAGGCGTCGACCCACTTCTCGCTGCCCGGCCCGGACTTGATGTAGGGGTTGGGTTTCGCGAGATACTCGTCGAGCGGGTGGACCATGTGTGGCTTGTGGGGCACTTGGCTGAACACCAGTTCCGGGGCGGTACCGGCGGCAAGGTGCGTGGAAACCGTCTGCGTGAAACTGTTCAGCGGAAGCACGACAGTTTTGACCTTGATATTCGGCTCCGCTTTTCGGAAAGATGCGACCAGATCTTCCCAGGGCTTACCGAACGAAGAACCGCTCTCGCTCCATTGGTTCGGGCCTTCCAAGGTGATGGTCACGGTTTTCCCTGACGACGAATCGTCCCCTCCGGAGCCGCAGGCGACCAGGCCGACCGCCAGGGCCGCAGCGGTTGCAGTGAGGCGCATTGTCGTCGAATTCCGCGACCTCATGAATCCACGGCGACTTCGTTCGCTTGTACTGAATCTGAGCATGTGGACACCTTCTTCTGGCCCGCGACTGTGTAGTCCGGGCGGTGGTGTGTAAAAGCGCTCTGGATTGTTTCAGCGAGCTGGGCGAGAACCTAGGTCCGTGTCACTTGCGCTGTCAATACATCGACGAGGATCACGAAACTCCACGGGGGCGGGTGCCGGCTGCGGTCGTGCGAGTGCATAACTGCCGTAGGGGGCCGCCTGTTGAAACTGTGCGGCCGGCGCAGCGCCATGAGCAAGTCAGGCGGCACCGCGTCGCGGAAGCCTGGCGGTGGGGGCGCTGCCCACGGCTTCGCTCCTCGCGCAGCGGCTTCGATTCGCCGTAAGGCGGCGGCCTGCGCCTGCGGTGACTCGGCTGTGCAGCAGCGATGAGCACGTCGGTCGGTCACCACGGGAGTGGCGACGCGCACAGCATGCCCTGTGGCCGGCTCCGGACTCCGCAGCGGAGTCACGTTGAGAAAATCGTCCAGCTATCGACCCGCCCGCCCATGTCGCACCCAGGCAACCTCGCCGAAGCTGGATGCCCGTAGGCGTAGCAACTCACCGACAGGTCATGCGGATACGACTCCGTCCGCATGATGGCCCGACCTTGGGAGACCCCCATGATGCGTGACCTCGAACTGTCCCGTCGACGACGACCGCGACTGCGGGCGACGGGTACGGGAGCGGGCCGACGCCGGCGAGTCGCGGACGCTGGACGAGCGGCTGCCCAAGGAGCTGTTCATCGTCGGCCACGGCTGACTCGTCACCGACGAGATCGTCCAGATGTAAGCGGGTGACTTCGGCGGCACCGTGCAGACGCGGAGGCCCGTCGACGGCCGGGCCGTGATCCGGGTCGAGAAGTGCGTCGTGGCGAGATTCCGCTGCACCCGTGCTGAATTCACCTTCGCGGTCACCATTGCGAGCCGCGCAAAAGGCGACTGCGCGACGGAGGTCCCCGCGCCGACGGTGTCACGGCGTTTCCGGGGCTGATCGGCGATCCGCCCCGAGGTGAATGACATTTCTCCTGCCAGCCTGAAACGGAAGGGCCGCACCATGGGCAACAACGGCATCGGACGAAGAAAGTTTCTACAGTTCGGCGGTATCGGCGCGGTCGCCGTGCTCGGCAGCGGCTATTTTCGGGTGACACCGGCCGAAGCCGCTGAAGCCGCAGAGCGCGCCGACACCGAGCCCTGGGAATTCGATTCGGCTCGGGGTTTGTTCATCCAGCCGATCACCACCACCGGGACGGCGGTGGCGTGGGAGTTCAATACCGACGGCAACGCCGAAGGGTGGACTGCGGCGAAAGGCTTGGCGCCCTTGGTCGTGGGTGGTGGCACGCTCAGCACCAGCGTTACCGGTTTCGACCCCTACATGACCGCGCCGCCGCTCAGCCTCGACGGTATCCGTGACCGCATTCTCCGGTTCCGGATGCGGGCGACCGCCGGTGAGAGTGTCTCGATCTATTTTGCCACCGACAAGTCCCCGACGTTGGGTGTGGACAAGCTGATCGAAATTCCGATCACGGCCGACGGCGAATTCCACGAGTACACGGTGGATCTCGCGGCGAAGAACGCGCGGTGGCAGCAGGGAAAGGTGCAGGTCTTCCGGCTGGACAGGGAGCCGCCGGCCGCCGACGGCGCCCGGATCGAGTTCGACTACATCCGCATCGAACAACTCGGTGCCAGAATCGCGGTCGCGCCGCTCGTCGTACGGCCGGGCTCGGTCCGCCCCGGCGACGAGCTCACCCTGGCCATCGAGCTGACCAACGTCGGCGGCGAGCCGTCCGTGGCCTTCCCCGCCGAGGTCACGCTGCCGAACGGGGTGACGCTCGTCTCGGGGGGCACGACTCGGACTGCTCCGGTGATCGCGCCGGACGGCAAGGCTCAATTGCTGTGGACGGCGCGCCCGACGGTTGACGTACCCGGAGTTGCCACGTTCGACATGGAGGTGCCTGGCAGCCGCCAACAGTTCGGCGCGATCCTGCCCATCGTCCCCGCGGCGCCCCCGTCCGCACACTGGTGGCCCAGCGGCGTGCACGTCTTCGAAGACCAAGCAGGGCACGTGCACCTGCAGAACAAGAACGTCCGCGCGATCATCGTCCGCGGATCCGGAGGCTACAGCCAACTCGTCCTGGACGTCCGGTCCGGCCAGGGGTGGAAGCGCATGGCGACCTCCCAGCCGCTGAGCTACCTCGTCGGCCCCGCGGCCGATGGCGTCCGGCTGATACCGATCGTCCCCGACACCGCTGAACTGGCCGCCGACCATGTCGTATTGACCGGGCAGGTGACGGATGCCGACGGCGTGCGGTGGACCTCTCGACTTCGGCTCGCCGTCCGGCCCGTGTCCGACGATGCCGGCGCAGCCGCGCGCGCCGTCAAGGCCACGTACTCCATCACTCCCGACCGGCAGGCGAGGTTCCTCGCTTTCGGCGGCCCATCGCTCACCGCCGGCGAGGGCAGCTTCGGCAAGCCCAAACACATGGGGCTCTTCCCCGGGCTCGAATGGCTCGTCGCGGGAGAACGCTCGTCGAGCACCCTCGACGTCTGGGCACCGGACAACCTCCGCATCACACCGCATCCACTGAGGATCACGGTCCCGGTGATGGCGATCTCCGGCGGCGGGTCGACGGTGTCGGTCGCCTGGGACACGAACCAGCAGTGGGACGACCAAAGCCGTTACCCCAGCGCACGGTTCGCCTCACCCAACTGGCTCGCCGGGCAGGCCAACCATCTGCTCTCGCTTTTCGTCCCGGCCGTTCCCGATCCGGTCGCGGAGAACGCGCCATGGGCGACGACTCCCTGTCCCGCCGCGGCCGGCCGGCCGCTTTCCGTCAACGCCGATTTCGTCGTCAACCCCTCCGACGACGTTCTCACCGCTGTCGAGGACTGGTACGCGTTGCATGGAGTCCCCGAGCCCGGCACGATGCCGTTCGGCTGGGAGGACGAACTCGCGCTCGTCCGGCACGCCTACCTCGACTCCTACTGGGATCCGGAGGTCAAGGGGTGGCAGGCGTGGGGACCGGGCCAAGAGGCGGCGCAATCCGTGCCGTGCGGGGCGAACCTGCAGATCGCGGGGCTACTGACCACTGACCCCGCCGAGCGGACGGCTGTGTTCGGTCGGGTACACGAATTCGTCGTGAGCGTCCTCACCAACAACGGTCCGAGCGCGCTCGGGAATACGGACGGCACGTACAGCGGCTGGTTCCACGCGCCCTTCTACCTCGGCCACCTCGAGGGCGCCATAGCCGAATTCGAAAAGAACAGGGACGCGAGGATCAACACCCAACTGCCGTCCGGCGGCTGGGCCTTCAACCCCAAAGGGGAAGACGAGATCCTTGGTGTACCCGGAACCGAGATCATGGGGGTCTCGACCGTCCACGCCCAGGGCCTCCTGCGGTATGCCCGACTCACCGGCGACCCCGCAGCCCATCAGGCGGGTATGCGCGCGCTCGACTTCATCGAACAGTTCGACGTGCCACGCGCCGTGGGTGTCTGGGAGATGCCGATCCACACGCCCACGCTCCTCGCCTCCGCGTACGGCATCGGCGCCTACACCGAGGCGTACCGGCTCACCGGCCAGGCTCGGTACCTGGACCGGGCGATCTACTGGGCGCGGACCGGACTGCCGTTCCTGTACGCGTGGTCGGCACCCGACCGGCCGTACATGCCGTACGCGTCGATCTCCGACTACGGCGCAACGATGTTCACCATCCCGTGGTTCGGCAGACCGGTGCAGTGGGTGGGCCTGGTCTACGCCTACTTCCTGCTCAGTCTTCTCGACGCTGTTGCCGACCCGGCCTGCACCAAGCCGTTCGAGCTGCCGGCCGACATCGGCGGGTTCCCGTGGCGTCGGATAGCCGAGGCCATCGTGATCAGCGCGATGAACCAGCAGCGGACAACCGAGCCCTACAAGGGCGGTTACCCGGATAGCTGGCTGCTGGTGCCGAACACGCCTGTCAAAGACTTCTATCTCAACCCCGACGACATCCTCAAGCCCGTCGTCATGCTCCTCGGCCACCCCGTCGATGTGCAGACCGCGCTGCTCCATCCGAACACCCGGATCTCCACCGCCGCCGATGTGCTCGGCGCCGAGCGCACATCGTCGAGGCTGACCGCCCGACTGGGGTTCTTCCCGGGGCAGGCATCACAGCTGCTCGTCACCGGGATACCCACCCCGCGTTCGGTCCAGGTCGACGGCCGGAATCTTCCACCGGTCACAGACCTCGACGCCGCCCCCGAGGGGTGGAAGCGCGTCGCGAACGGCACCACGTTCGTCAAGATGCGCCATGCGCAGATCTCGACGCTGACCATCGATTACTAACCGGGCGAGTGAGACCCGAGCGTGCCGGAGGCGGGCAATCCCTCCGGCACGCTCGCTCTCGACTCGACCATCTGGCCCACCGTACGAAAAGGAGCACCGTGCCGAGCAGCAAGCTGGAGCTGGACCTGGTCCGCATCCCGCAGGGAACCGCGCAGACCGGGACGCCGCGCACGCGGGTGGATGACCTCGCCGAGCGCTTCGGAGTGCACCCGTCCTGGTTCGACGGCGAGCTGCCGGGCGCCCGGGTCGAGCTGCGGGCGTACGACATCGGCCGCACGCCCGTCACCAACGAGCAGTGGGCGTGCTTCGTCGCCGACGGCGGCGGCGAGGCGCCCGGGTGGTGGAAAGCCTCGACCCCGCCACCGGACAAGGCGAACCATCCCGTCACGCACGTCAACCTGCACGACGCCCTCGCCTTCGCCACGTGGGCAGGTGTGCGGCTGCCGACTGCGGCGGAGTGGGAGCACGCGGCACGAGCCGACGACCGCCGTCTCTTCCCGTGGGGCGACGAGATCGCGCCGTCGTCGGCCCACTATGGAGCGCTCGGCACCGCTGCGGTGGGATCGCTGCCGGCCGGTGCCAGTCCGTTCGGCGTCCTGGACATGTCGGGCAACGTCGCCGAGTGGACCGCCGACCGACCCGACGGCGCGACCGCGATCGTCAAAGGCGGCAGCTGGGTGACGACGGCGCCGGCCAACCTGCGGGTGGCCGCGGTGGGGCAGTCGGGCTGGGCGCTGAACCGCACGGACTACATCGGCTTCCGCATCGCGCGAAGCCGCTGAGAGGGAATGATGAAATTCGAACCCGTCGCAGGAACCATGAGCGCCTGGCTGAGCGAGGTGCCGGCCTTTCCCGGCGCCCGCTTCTCACTCGCCTTTCCGGAGGCCATCGGCGACGCCGCGGCCGCCGTCTGGTACACCACGCTCGTGCCGGAGTGGGAGCAGCTGGACACGCGCATATGGCAGGCGACCGGACGCCGGCCCGGTGAGCTGGCCTACCGGATGACTTCGCCGCCACGCGCGGCCCACCTCACCACCATCGGAGCGCCGTGAACATCAACGCACGGTTTCGCACCCGTCCCCTGAGCGCCCTCGCCCTCACCGCCGTCACGATGGCCGCCACCGCGGTGATCGCCCCCCGGGCGTCCGCCGACGTCCCCGCCGTCACCAAGGTCGGCAACAGCGTCGAGGTGCGCTGCGCCGCCTTCACCTACCACCGCGACAGCGACTGGTACTTCCCCGCCGGCACCCCCCGGGGCCTGGTCTGGCTCCAGCACGGCTTCAGCCGAGCCAACGACCAACTGACCGATCTGGCGAACCGGTACGCGGCCGCCGGCTTCGTCGTGTTCGCCCCCACCCTCCCCTCCGCCGACCTCTTCGGCTGCACCGTCTCCAACCTCGGCAACAACACCGCCTTCCTCGACAACGTCACCGATCTGTTCGGCAAGTCGGCCGACCCCAACGACAAACTCGGACGCAGCTTCACCGACGCGAAGAACCGCGCCGGACGCCCCGACCTCGCCCTACCGCAGAAACTCCTCTTCGCCGGCCACTCCGCCGGCGGCGAGGCGGTCGCCTACGCCGCGAACCGGCTGCGCACCACCTACCCGGCCGCCTTCGCCCGCCTCTCCGGCCTGATCCTGCTCGACCCCGTCAACTCCTTCATCGGCCTGAACATGGCCAAGGCACTCAACGCCCTGGCCCCCACCCCGCTCCCGATGCTGGCCGTCTCCTCCCCGCCGTACTCGGCCAACGGCAACGCCTCGGGCACCGTCGAACTGACCACCGACGTACACCGACCCTTCCTCGGCGTACGCCTGACCAGCGGATCGCACTGCGACGCCGAAGGCGCCACCACCGACCGCCTGTGCACCGTCCTGAACGGCACCCCCCAGGCCCCCAACGTCTCCGCCCTGCAGACATTCGCCACCCGCTGGGCCATCGACTTCGCCGACGGCACCCACACCGCCTCCCACTACCCGGGCGGCACCTACTACGAGAGCCTGCGCACCGCAGGATCGATCCAGACCCTCTCCGGCACCTGAGGTCGCGGACACCACGGCGGCCGGCGCCCAC
>NZ_WWJX01000421.1 GCF_009865215.1 Streptomyces sp. SID3343
CCTGCGCCACGCCCTGGAGCGCACCCGCACCCTCGGCCCGCCCGACACCCACCGGTCCGCCCGGCTCACCGGTCTGGAACGACGCGCGCTCGCGGGCGCGCCGCTCGCCTACCTGCACTCGCGGGTGCGCATGCGCGGCGTTCGCGCCCCGTGGGAGCAGGCCCGGTGACCCAGGCCCAACTCCGCCGGCCCACCGCGCCGCGCGTCGATCCACTGCTGCGCAACGGCCATGTGCTGACCGCCGGTTCGCTCGTGACGTCCGTACTCGGCGCGGGCTACTGGGCGCTCGCGACCCGCTGGTACGGCGACGCCGTCGTCGGCCGCACCTACGCCGCCGTGGCCGCGATGATGCTGCTCGCCGGGCTCGGTCAACTCGGCCTGGCCAACGTTCTCGTACGGTTCCTGCCCGAAGCCGGAGACGACCGCCGCCGCCTGGTCCGGGCCGCCTACGCCGCCGCCCTGGTCGGCACCCTCACCGTCGCTGTCGCGTTCACCACGCTGATCCCGCACCTCGCGCCCGGTCTCGGGTTCCTGCACACACCCGCCGCCGGGTGCTGCTTCGTGGCGACCACGGTTGCGTACGCGCTGTTCGCGGTGCAGGACGGCGCGCTCACCGGGCTGCGCCGACCCGGCCTGGTCGTGGCCAAGAACAGCCTCTTCGCGCTCGCCAAGATCGTCCTGGTCGCAGCCCTCGCCACCGCGCTGCCCACGACCGGAATCCTGCTGTCCTGGACGCTCGCCCTCGCGCTGACCCTGGTCACGGTGGACCGCCGGCTGTTCGCCCGGCTGCTCCCGCGCCGCGCGGGCCGGCCCACCCGACCCGGGCGGGCCCGCTCGATCGCGCGCTACGCCGGCGCCGACCACCTCGGCACGCTGTGCTGGCTGGCCGCGACCACGCTGCCGGCGATCATCGTCCTGGAACACGCGGGGCCCGAGGAAAGCGCCTACTTCTCGCTCGCGTGGGTGGTCGCCCACACGCTGTACCTGGTCAACCTCAACATGAGCGCCTCTCTGTTGGTCGAGGCCGCCGGCGACGTCGCGGCGCTCGCCGCCGGGTGCCGGCGCGTGCTCGTCCACACCGGAGCCCTGCTCGCCCTCGCGATCACCGTGCTCGTCGTCGGCGCGCCGCTGGTGCTGCGCGTCTTCGGCAGCGGCTACGCGCGAGGCGGCACCACCCTGCTGCGGCTCCTGGCGCTGTCCGCACTCCCACACGTGGTCGTCGCGACGGCGCTCACCGCGTGCCGCGTCCTGGGCCGCATGCGCGTGGTCGTCGCCGTCCAGGCCGCACTCGCCGCGACCGTACTGACCCTGACCGTCGTCCTGTTGCCCGTCCTGGGGGTCCTCGGCGCCGGCGTCGCCTGGCTCGCCGGGCAGACCGCCGCCGCCCTCGCCCTCGTCGCCGCGCGCCGGGTCTGGCTGCCGCAACCCGGGAGACCCGCGTGACGGACACCTCGCCCCGCACCAAGCGCCTGGCCTGGGTCGCGCTCAAGGCCGACCTCGACCGCATCGCCGCCCCCACCCGCGCGCCCGTCCCGGCTCCCACGAGCACCCCTCGGCCGACCCTGACCGTCATCGTCTGCGCCTACACGATGGACCGCTGGGACGACCTCACCGCCGCCGTCGCCTCGATCCGCGCCCAGGACGAACCACCCGCGGAAACCATCCTGGTCGCCGACCACTGCCACGAACTCGCCGCCCGCGCCACCCGCGCCTTCCCCGACGTGCGCGTGCTGCGCAACCGCGGCCGGCGCGGCCTCTCCGGCGCCCGCAACACCGGCGTGGAGGGCGCGCGCGGCGACATCGTGGCCTTCCTCGACGACGACGCGCGGGCCGAACCCGACTGGACCATGCGCCTGCTCGACGGCTACACCGACCCCCACGTGCTCGGCGTCGGCGGGCGGATCCGGCCCGCGTGGGACACCGCCCGCCCCGCGTGGTTCCCCACCGAATTCGACTGGGTCGTCGGCTGCACCTATCGAGGCATGCCCGAACACGCCGCGCCGGTACGCAACCTGATCGGCGCCAACATGTCCTTCCGCCGCCGCGTCCTGATCGAGGCGGGCGGCTTTCGCACCGACCTCGGCCGGGTCGGCACCCGCCCGCTCGGCTGCGAGGAGACCGAGCTGTGCATCCGCGCGGCGGCCCGACACCGCGGCGGGACCCTCGGCTACGAACCGCTCGCCGTGGTCCACCACCGCGTCCCCGTCGCCCGCACCACGTGGCGCTACTTCCGCGCCCGCTGCTGGGCCGAAGGACTGTCCAAGGCCGCCGTCAGCCGGCACACCGGCGCGCGCCGCGCGCTCGCCGCCGAGCGCTCCTACCTGAGTTCGACCATCCCGCGTGCACTGGTCCGGCCGTTCGTCTCCGACGCGCGAGCGCCCAAGGCGACCGTCCCCGCGCTCGTCCTCGGCGTGCTCACCACCGCACTCGGCTACGCGACCGGCCGCGCCCGCGGCCTCGGCCGCGACCCCCTGCCCGGGCCCGGACGCCTCGCGCTCAAGGCGTTCGGCCTCCTCGCGCTGCCGGTCGCCGTACTGCTGTGGATCCTCGCGATGCGGACGCCGGTCGCGGTCGACCGGATGGGCGGACTCGGCCTGCTCGACGTGCTGCCCGGCCGGTACTGGTGCGCGCTCGGCCTGCTCACCGCCGGCTTCGCCGCCACCCTCCTCGACCGCGCCGCCCGCACCCCCCGACACGCGCTCTACACCGTCGCCCTCGTCACCATGCTGCACGCGACCCCCGCCGTGCTGTACGAAAACCTGCGCTACGCGTGGGCGTGGAAGCACGTCGAAGTCGTCGACCAGTTCCTGCGCCTGGGCACGACCGCGGACGACGCACGCGAGTTGACGCCCTATCACGAGTGGCCGGGGTTCTTCGCCGGGATCGCCGCCGCGGTGCGCGCGTGCGGCGTCTCCGACGCGCTCACCATCGCCGTGTGGTCGCCGCTCGCCTTCGACCTCGCGCTGATCGCACCGCTCGTCCTGCTCTACCGCAACTTCACCCGCAACCGCCGCATCGTCTGGGCGGCGGTGTGGATCTACTTCTCCACCGCGTGGGTGGGCCAGGACTACTTCGCGCCGCAGACCTTCGCGTTCGTGCTGTACGTGAGCATCCTCGCGCTCGCTCTGGACCGGCGCCGCCGCCCGCTCGCCACCGTCGCGCTGTGCGCGCCGCTCGTGCTCGCGGTGGTGACATCGCACCAACTCACCCCGATCATGCTCGTGATCGCCGCGCTCGCACTGGTGTGCACGCGCGCCTACCGCCCCGTCGGCGTGCCGCTGCTCGCGCTCACCGTCACCGCTGTCGCGGCCTGGGACCTCACCGTCGCCCGCCCGTTCGTCCTCGACCAACTCGCACTGGCGCGCGACCAATTGGGCCACTTCGGGGCCAACGCGAACTCGGGCATGGTCGACCTGGGCGCGGCCGACCCCGGACAGGTCCTGGTCGCGCAAGTGGACCGCGCGCTCACCGCCGCCGTGGTGCTGCTCGCCGTCGCGGCCCTGGTGCAACGGCCGAGGCTGCGCCGCTCACCGGCGGCGCTCCTCGCGCTCGCGCCCGTCCCGCTGCTCGCGGCCGGCACGTACGGCGGCGAAATCATCTTCCGGGTCTACCTGTTCGCGCTGCCGGCCGTCGCGTTCCTGGTGGCGTCCTGGCTCGCGCTCCTGTGCCTGCCCCGGCGTCGGCCGAGCCCCCGGGCGCTCGTCGTGCCCCTCGTGTTGACATTTCTGCTCACCGGATTCGTCTTCGGCTACTACGGCAAGGAACGGCAGAACCACTTCGACGACGGTGAACTCGCCGCCCGCGACACACTCGCCGCGGTGTCCGCGCCCGGCGACCTGATCGTCGCCGCGACCAACAACTTCCCCGGCGCGTACGCGGACTACGAGAAACAGGAACACCGCTGGTTCGCGATGGAGACACCGGCCCTGCGCGCCGCCGTCGTGCGCGACCCGGTCGCCGGCCTGACCACGCTGGCCGACGCGTACGACGGCGCCACCGCGTACCTGTTCCTGACCGCCGGCCAGCGCGCCCAGTGCGACCGGACCGGCCTGCTGCCCACCGGGGCCCTGGACCGCATGGACCGAACCCTCGCCGGGGCGCGGCGATTCACGCTCGTCCTGCGTGACCGCGACGCGGTGATCTACCGAATCGAGCCGTCTCGATGAACAGCCCCACTCGCTGCCTCCTGCCGGCCCTCGGATGAACAGCCCCACCCGCTGCCTCCTGCCGGCCCTCGCGGGCTGGCTCGCCTTCGCGGCCCTCGGGCTCCCCGAAGGCGGCCCCCTGCGGATCGTGATCGTGGTCGCGTTCGTGCTCTGCGGGCCCGGCTACGCCGTCGCCGGCGGCCGGGGCACGCCCCTGGCGACCGCCGTCACCGCGGTGGCCACCAGCGCCGCGTTGCTCGCCATCACCGCCGAGGCGTATCTGCTCGCCGGCGCGTTCACCGCGCCGCACGTGCTGGGCACACTCGCGGGCCTGACCACGAGCGCCGCGCTCGTCCGCACCGCCACCACGACGCCGGCCCCGCGCGTCGCGCGAAGGGAACCGCGATGACCGCCGACCACGCCGTGCCGGTACTGCTCTACCACTCCGTCCAGGACCACCCACCGCTGTGGATCGCGCCCTACACGGTCACCCCCGCGGTGTTCGCGAGACAACTCGACCGCGTCCTCGACAGCGGCCGGATCCCGATCGGCCCGGACCGCCTCGCCGAAGCCCTGCACGGCGGACGCGAACTGCCGCCCCGGTGCGTGCTGATCACCTTCGACGACGGATACGCGGACTTCGCCCGGCACGCGCTCCCGCAACTGGTCGAGCGCAACCTGCCGGCCACCCTGTACGTCACCACCGACGCGATGTGGCCCACCCCGCGCTCGCCGCTGCCGCCGGCCGCGATGCTCTCGTGGGCCGACTTGCGCGCCATCGCCGACGCCCCGGGGTTGACCATCGGCGCGCACGGCTGCACGCATCGCGAACTCGACACGCTGCCGATCGAGGAGATGCACCGCGAGATCATCGAGTCGCGGACCCGCCTGGAAGACGAAATCGACCGCTGCGTCACGTCGTTCGCCTATCCGTACGGATACAACAACGCCGCCGTCCGCGAGGCCGTGCGGCACGCGGGCTACACCACCGCGATGGCCGTTCGCGGTGCGTACAGCTCGGCCGAGGACGACCCGTGGCGGATCTCGCGGCTGATGCTGCGCGCGGACACCACGGCCGACGAACTCGACGACTGGCTCGACGGGTTCGGCCCCCGGGTGGCCCCCTTCCGCGACGGGCCGCAGACGTTCGGCTGGCGGGCCTGGCGGCAGACACGGGCCCGGTTGCGGGGCCACCCGGAACCGGTCGCCTCCCGGGCGGGTTGAGCCCGATGGCGAGCGCGTCAGCGCCGTTGCCACACCCGCACCGAGTCGATCCGCAGCTCGGCCGTGCGCACGTCCTCGGGCACCGGCCCGGGATAGCCCATCGCGAGGGTGAACAGCACCTCCATCGGCTCGTGCGGCACGCGTGCCGGATCGGTCACCTCGAACACCCGCTCGCCGTCGATCGACCACGTCAGCCGGGTCGAACTCCATTCCAGTGCGAAGCGGTGGAAGCGGGCGTCCCAGTCGCGGGCCGGCGACGCGTGGGTCTGCGCGAGACGAGCGCCGTCGGGCCCGAGCCAGTGCACCGTCGACATGGCCTCGCCGGTCGAGCCGATCAGTTCGACCACGTCGAGCTCGGGCGGCGTCCGCCTGGACGCGGGCATCAGCCAAAAGGCCGGGAACGAGTTCGGCGCGCGCGGCAGCATCAGCTCGGCCTCGACCCGGCCGTAGGTGAACGTGAAGCGTGGTCGGCCCGACCAGTCCGGCCGGCCGCTCGACACCATGCCCGAGGCCCACGGATACAGCACGCCGTCCGAACCGCGAGTGGGTTCGCGCACCGCCGACAGCACCGCCTGACCGCCTGCAACCCGCACGCGCTCCGGCCGGTACCACTGCTGTTCGCGGTTGCCCGCGTTGGTGCAGCCCTCGACGTTCCAGTCGTAGCACGTGACCCAGCGCCGCGAGTCGGGGGCAGACCCGTCGAAGTCGTCGGCGAACACCACCCGCCACCGCTCGGGCCCGGGCGGCGAGGTGCCACACGCGGCGAGCAGCGCGCAGATCACCAGCACGACCGCGCACCGGCGCATGCGACCTCCTCCACCGGCTCCCGGGCCCGAACCTCAGCCGCCGACCCGCCCACGACCACCGAACCGACCCGGCCCGTCCGGTCGACCGAGCCCACCGAGTCGGCCCAGCCCACCCGGCCCGCCGAGCCCGCCGAGCCCGCCCAGTCGGCCCAGCCGACCCAGTGCCGGGCCCAACGCCCGCACCGCCGCGACGGCCGCCGGCAGCGGATCGTCGTACGCGAGCCACGCGGCCTCCACGCCGCCTCGACCGGGCGCACTCGCGGGCCGACGCGCGAGTCCCGCCCGGCCCCGGTAGGCGCCGAACGCCGCGACGTCCAGATGCTCGGCCACGTAGCGCCGCCCCTCACGTTGGTCGGCCGCCGGGATCGGACGCCCGGTCAGATCCAGATGCAACGCCCGCACCACGTCGAGCCCGCCGGCGGTCTCGAACATCCGAAACTGCGCGCCCAGACGCGGATTGAAGTCCACGAGCTTGTAGCGCCCGTCGCGCAGGTCGAGCCGCCAGTCCAGGTCCGCGACCCCGCGATAGCCCACCGCCCGGCACAGCTCGGCCGACGCGCGCGCGAGCCCCGGATTGGCGACGGCCCGCGCGTAGGTGGTCACCCCCGCGTGCGCCGGCCAGGACCGCAACTTCACTCCGGTGAACACCGGAGCGCACGAGCCGTCGGCCGCCGCGTACAGATGCACGATCCAGTCCTGGGCGCACGCGCGCGGCAGGTACTCCTGAAGCAGCACCCCGCCCGGCGCGCCCACGAGCGCGAGCAGGCGCGGCTCGTCGCCGACGAGCGTGGTGCCCGAGACCACGGGCGCGCGCAGCCGCTCCCACGGGTCACGGTTCTTGACCACCACCGGGTAGCCCAACTCGCGCGCCTGCCCGAGCAGTTCGTCCCGGTTGCCGGGGAAGCGGGTGCGCGGGGTCGGCACGCCGTGCGCGACACACCGCTCGTACAGCCCGCGCTTGCCCGCGAGTCGGGCGGGCAGCTCCGGATCGACCTTGGGCAGCAGGAAGCACTCCGCGAGCCGGTCCTGCCACGTCGCGACCAACACCGCCGCCTCGTCGTCGGTGGGCACCAGGACGGCCCGCTCGGTCCACCGGGTCCCCCAGAGTCGCAACAGGCCGTCGACGAGCCGTACGGGTGCCTCCAGGCCCGTGGTGGGCCATACATGCCGCCGAGCCAGGTAACGCGAGAGGGCGGTCGGAGTGAACGAGTCCTCCACGACCGCGTGCACCGCGACTCCCGCGCGGCCGAGAGAGCGCACCGCGCCCACCGCGCCCTGATGCAGCGGATAGCGGCCGACCTTGAACAACAGGGCCGGCACCGACCGATCCAGTTCCACCCGTCGCACGACCATGGCGCAGCCTCCCCATCGGGACCTTTCTAGCAGCGTGAGTCACATTTCACCGCAAAACCAAACAATCAACCCAATCAATCGCAACACCGTCGACACCAAGGAGCAGGCTCATGACCGTTGCCATCGTCGGAGCGGGCCCCTACGGCCTCTCGCTCGCCGCGCACCTGCGCCAACTGGGCGTAATCGCACGGGTGTTCGGCGAACCGATGGAGACGTGGCGGCGACACATGCCCGCCGGGATGATCCTGAAGTCCCGACCGGGCGCGTCCTCGATCGCCGCACCACGCCCGGGATTCACCCTCGCCGCGTTCCAGCGGGGCCGGGGCGAGACGGTGTCGACCGGGGAACAGCCGGTGCCGCTGGCCACGTTCGTCGACTACGGACACTGGTTCGCCGACCGCCTCGTTCCCGAGGTCGAGCCGGAGCGGATCACCGGCATCGAACCGGCCGGGACCGGGACCGGCTTCGTGCTGTACCGCGGTGAAGCCGACGAACTGCACGTCGACGCGGTCGTGTTGGCCACCGGGCTCACCGCACACCGCTACGTCCCACCCGCTCTGGCCGGCCTGGACCGCACCCTCGTCTCGCACCCCGCCGACCACCCGGACCTGGCCGCACTCGCCGCGGACCGCGACGTGGTGGTGATCGGCTCGGGCCAGTCGGCTTTGGAGAGCGCGGCCCTGCTGCACGAGGGCGGCGCGAAGC
>NZ_WWJX01000422.1 GCF_009865215.1 Streptomyces sp. SID3343
GGCCGGCGAGGACCCGATCGCGCGGCTGCGCGACTCGATCCCGCCGGCGTGGGTCGACAGCCGCCGGGAGGGCGCCCCACCCGCCGTCCCCGGTCCCCGGTCCCCGATCGGCGTCGGTCACCCGGTCGCGGCCCCGGCCGCGTCGAGATAGACCCACGCGCCTTCGTGACGGACGAAGCGGCTGTGTTCGCGCAGGGATTCCTGCCGGCCGCCGTCGAGGTGGCGGGCGGTGAAGTCGACCGTGCCCTCGGTGTGGAAGGGGCCGCCGGCCGTGGTCGCGAGCACGTCCAGGCCCAACCATCGAACGCGCGGATCCAGGTCGAGCGAGGCCGGCCGGGTGCTCGGGTGCCACGTGCGCAGCAGGTAGGACTCGTCCAGGACGACGAACGCGCTGTAGCGCGAGCGCATCAGCAACTGCGCGGTGGACGCGGGCGAACCCGCGTGGCGTAGGCCGCAGCACGCGCCGTAGGTCGCGGGCAGGCCGCACGGGCAGGGCGAGGAGGCGGTGACGGCGGCGGGCTTGGGCCGAACGGCGCGACGTGGCATGCCGCCATTGTGGCCCGAGCCGCCGCCGGCCCGTGCGGGGCCTACTTGTCGAACTGCGCCAGGCACGCGGTGGCGGCCTCGACGGACGCGGCCTGCGCGGGCAGCAGAGGCAGTCGTACCGCCGGGCTCGGGATGCGGCCCTGCCGGTGCAGGACGCCCTTGAGGACGGTCGGGTTGGGCTCGCTGAACACGGCGACCGACAGCCGGGCGAGCGCGTGCCCGAGAGGGCGCGCGGTGTCGGCGTCGACGACGTGCCACGCCCGGATCAGCTCGGCGAAGTGACGAGTCGCCAGGTGGGCGGAGGCGAGGATGCCGCCCGCGGCGCCGAGCGCGAGCATCGGCGACACGTACAGGTCGTCGCCGGCCCAGATCGCGAGGTCGTCCCGTTCGGCCGCGAGCAGTTCGACGGTTTCCTGGTCGACGCCGCCCACCGCGTGCTTGAAGCCCATGACGCCGGGAATGTCGGCGAGCCGCAGCAGCGTCTCGACGCCGAGGGTGAGGCCGGTGCGGTACGGGATGTTGTAGATGATCAACGGGACCGGGCTGTGCGCGGCCAGCCGGGTGAAGTGGGCGACCACGCCCGCCTCGGAGGGGCGGGTGAAGGAGGGGACCGTGGTCAACGCGGCGTGGATCTCGGGCCGGTCCGCGAGCGCGGCGAGGGCTTGGACGCTCGCCCGGGTGTCGTTGCCGCCGGCGCCGACGATCAAGGACGCGGCGCGGTCTCGACAGACGCGGGCGCACACGGCGACGACCGCGTCCTTCTCGGCGGTGTCGAGAGTGGCCGGCTCCCCGGTGGTGCCGAGCGCGACGAGTCCGATCGCGCCGTCGTCGAGGAGGGAGTGGGCCAGGGCTTCGAGCGCGTCGAGCGCGACGTGTTCGCCGTCGGCGGTGAAGGGGGTCACGAGCGGGACGAGGAGGCCGCGAGGCGCCTCGGTCGGGGTGTCGGTCATGGACTGGACCCTTTCGCACGTCGGTCGGTGGATCGAGCGAATATCGATAACAAGCCCTCGGCGCGCGGTTCCCGCGACAGGTGAGCGGTTGGGCTAGAGACGAGGTCCGGGGAGCAGGTCGTGGACCATCTCTTCCCACTCGTCGACGGTGGGAGGAAGGTGAGTCAACAGAGCCTGGATCAGCAGGCCGTCGACGGCGCCGACGAACACACGTACCCGGACGGGGTCGGTGGTGAAGCAGTGGGCGAAGTCCGCCGCGGCGTTCAGCCAGTCGTCGGTGGCCTCGCGCAACTCGGGGCGGCGGGCGGCGAGCAGGAACAGCTCGTACTCGGCGATCAACGGGCCCGACGCGGAGACGGCACGGGCGAGTTGTTCGGCGAACCGGCGCCGGATGTCGCCCGGAGCGGCGGTGATCGAGCGGACGTTGGCCGCGTCCTCGGTCATGCACGACGTCAGGGCCGCGGTGAGCAGGTCGTCGACGCCGTCGAAGTAGTACGTGGACGCGCTCGTGGGCAGCCCCGCCTCCCGCGAGACGGTGCGGTGGCTCACGCCTGCGGCGCCGTCGCGTTCGACCACGCGCAGGGTGGCTTCGATGAGTTCGCGACGGCGGCGTTCACCCTTGGCGCGGCGGCCGTCGACCGGGGTTTCGGTCAGCGGGATTCACCCTCTCGGACGGGCGCGGCGGCGGCCGGCGCCGCGCTGTGCACGACGGTGGTCTCGCTCGTGCGGGGCGCGGTTCGGCGCAGTACGCGGTAGCCGGCCAGGCTGACCGCCGCGGCGAGCGCGGCGGCGCCTACGGCGACCCCGAAGCCGGCTCGCGGGCCCGCGTGGTCGACGACCATTCCGGACACGGACGCGCCGGCCGCGACGCCGATGCCGATGCCGGTGGTCGTCCAGGTCATGCCCTCGGTGAGACGGGCGGCCGGGACGAGGCGCTCGACCAGGCTGACGGTGATGATCATCGTGGGCGAGATGGACATGCCGGCGACGAACACGGCGGCGCCGAGGGTGGGGATGCTGTTCACGATCAGCAGCGGCAGCACGGTGACGGCGGTGATGCCGACGCTGATCAGCAACATCCGCGGTAGGGGCGTGGCGAGCTTGAGCGCGCCGAAGACGATGCCGGCCAGGCACGATCCGGCGGCATAGGTGGCCAGGACGAAACTCGCCGAGCCGGTGTGGTGCTGTTCCTCGGCGAAGGCGATGGTGACGACGTCGACGGTGCCGAAGACGGCGCCGATCGCGAGCAGGATCAGGACCAGGACCTGGAGGCCGCGGATGCGCATGACCGTCCGGGTCTTGCCTTCGGCGCGCGGGTGGGCCGGCGGTTCGGTGCCCCGCTGCATCGTGAAGAGCAGAACGCCGACGGTGAAGAAGGCGATCGCGGCGAGCGGTCCGGCCTCGGGGAAGACCGAGACGCACAGGCCTACGGAGATGATCGGGCCCAGGATGAAGCACAGTTCGTCGACGACGGACTCGAACGAGAACGCGGTGTGCAGATGTGGCGAGCCGCGGTACAGGACGAGCCAGCGGGCACGAACCATGGCCCCCATGCTGGGCATGCAGCCCGCCGGGATCGCGCACAGGAACAGGGTCCAGTCGGGGGCCTCGTAGCGCGCGCACAGCAGCAGGGCGCCCATCGCCAGGACGCTGACCGCGGTCGTCGGGATCAGCACCCGGCTTTGTCCGTAGCGGTCGACCACGCGCGAGATCTGCGGGGCGATGAGCGCGGTGGCGAGCGCGAAGGTCGCCGAGACGGCGCCGGCGAGGCCGTACTCGCCGCGGAGTTCGGACAGCATCGTGACGATGCCGATGCCGGTCATCGAGATGGGCATGCGGGAGACGAAGCCGGCGGCCGAGAAGCCCTTGGCGCCGGGGGCGGCGAATATCTCGCCGTAAGGGTTACGCACGGGAATTCCCGTCGGGGTAGGCCAAAGAAAGTGGGACGTTCGTTCCGGTTTCTATCACGAGCGGCTCCCCGCGCCAAGTCGGATTCGGACACGGGTACCCCAGCGGCCGGTCCCGGGCACGAATGGCCGCGCGTACGGACGGCGGCCGTCGGGTGTTCGGTCGCCGCCCGCGGGTCGTGAGGGGGCTCAGGCCGGGTCCACGGTCCAGTCCGGGTGCCCGGGCATCGGCGGGGTCCTGGGGCCGTACAGCCACGCGTTCAGGAACGGGGCCAGGTCACGGCCGGCGACCCGGGACGCGAGCGCGACGTAGTCGGCGGTGCTTACGGCGCGGCCTCGGTTGCGGGTGGCCCACGCGCGTTCGATCCGGGCGAAGGTGTCGTCGCCGACCTCGGCGCGCAGGGCGTAGAAGACGAGCGCCGAGCCGTCGTAGCGCATGCGCTTGAAGAGATTGGGCTCGGTGGGCTCGGCCGGGGCCCCGGTGTCGCGGCGCCAGATGTCGTGCTGACGGTAGGCGTCGCGCATGAGCGGTTCGAGCTGTGCGCCGCCGTTCTCCTGGCTGTACACGCGCTCGTAGTAGCGGGCATGGCCCTCGCTGAGCCACAGGTCGGCCCAGCGGTCCATGGCGACGCTGTCGCCGGTCCACTGGTGGACGAGCTCGTGGACCATGTTGCGTTCGGCGTTTACCTTGTCGCCCAGCAGGTCGGCCTTGGGTACCAGGGAAAGGGTCTGCGTCTCCAGCGCGACGCCCAGGTCGGTGTCCGCGACGACGATGCCGTAGCTGTCGAACGGGTAGGGGCCGAGCTTGCTCTGCACCCAGGCGAGGTGGCGCGGGGTGAGCGCGCGGTACTGCTCGACGCGCTCGACCAGCGCGGGAGGGACCGCGTCGCGGAGCTTGATGCCGTCGGGGGTGGTGCCGTCGACGAGCGTGTAGCTGCCGATGGCGAGCTGGAAGAGCTGTCCGGCGACGGGTTGGCGGCTGTCGTAGGTCCAGCGGGTGCGGCCCTGGCCGGCGCGGCGCTTGTCGGTGAGGGTGCCGTTGGACAGTGCGGTCAGGCCGTCCGGCGCGGTGACGTTGACCGTGGTCCGGGCGCGCAGGCTGGGGTGGTCGTTGCTCGGGAAGATCATCTTGGCGCCGTCGGGCTGTGGGTAGACGACGGTGCCGTCGGGTGTGGGGATCCAGCCGAAGGTTTCGATCGCGTCGTCGCGATGGCGCTGTTGGGTCGGGTCGGCGGTGTACTGCACTCGGACCTTGAACTCCTGGCCCCGGCGCAGGGCGCGGGCCGGGGTGATCACCAGTTCGTCGCCCTCACGGGCGGTGCGCGCGGTGCGGCCGTCGACGGTGACCCGGCCGAGTGTGTTGCCGGCGAAGTCGAGGTTGAAGCGGGACAGGTTCCGGGTGGCGCGGGCCTTGATCTCGGTGTCGGCCGGGAAGGCGATCCCGGGGCCCTGCCAGTCGAAGCCGAGGGTGTAGTGGTCGACGCGGTAGCCGCCGTTGCCGCTGCCGGGCAGGAGCGGATCGCCGATGCCGGGTGCTCCCGGCGTGGGCGTGCCGCTGTCGGTGTCGGCGGTCGCGGCGGAGGTGGCGGCTGCGGTCAGGGCGAGGGCGGCCGCGACAGCGACGAGGGTGTGCGGTGGACGTCTCATGGACTCCACCCTGTGCCGGCGCGCTTGCCCACGGTAGGGGCGGCGTGCCGTTTTCACTCGTGTGCGGGCGACCACTCGGGTGCCGGCGACCGCCCGGGTGCGGGCGACCGCCCGGGTGCGGGCGACCACTCGGGTGCGAGGGACGCGCACACGAGCGAACGCACGCTCCCACCCTTCGGGTCGGAGCGTGCGTTCGGGTCTGCGGTGAGGGTCAGGTGCGCTGCTCGGCCTCGCGCTCGGCGGCCTTCTCGGCGGCCTTGTCGGCCTGGAAGCCGTCCTCGTCGCGGCCCTTGCGCCAGTAGCCGGAGAAGGAGATGTCGCCGCGGTCGACGCCGCGTTCGTCGACGAGGTGGCGGCGCAGTTCCTTGACGGTGCCGGCCTCGCCGTGCACGAAGGCGTGTACACGGCCGGTGGGGAAGTCGAGGGCCCGCAGCGTGTCGAGCAGGGTGGGGCCGCCGTCACGGGTGATCCACGTGGTGCTCAGGTCCAGGTCGGGATGGGTCTCGGGGACGGTGCCGGGCGGCTGTTCGTCCGCGCTGCCGACCTCCAGGAGGGCGACGGCCTTGGCCGCGGCCGGCAGCCGCTCCAGCGAGGCGCTGATCGCGGGGTAGGCGCTTTCGTCACCGATGAACAGGTGCCAGTCGGCCTGGGGGTCGGGGGCGTACGCGCCGCCGGGCCCCAGCAGGCGCACGGTGTCGCCGGGCTTGGCCTGCGCGGCCCAGGGGCCGGCCAGGCCCTCGTCACCGTGGTGGACGAAGTCGATGGTGATCTCGCGGGTGTGCGGGTTGTGCGCGCGCACGCTGTAGGTGCGGGTGCGCGGCCAGACTTCGCGCGGGAGTTCGGCACGGATGGTCTCCATGTCGAACGGCTCCGGGTACGTGACGTCGGGCAGCGGGAAGAGCACCTTGACGTAGGCGTCGGTGAAGCCGTTGTCGGTGAAGTGTCGGTAGCCGTCGCCGCCGGCGACGATGCGGATCAGGTGGGGGCCGACGCGTTCGGCACTGTGTACCTGGAGTTCGATGAGCTTGCGGGGCTTGCGTACCGGGCGGTCCGCCATGGAGTTCTCCTCACCTGCAACTGTGCGACTTAGGCAAACCTAACCCCGGGGCCGGTCGCGCGGTTCCGCGGGGTGCCGACCGGGGTGTCGGCGTTAGGTGGAGGTGGCGGCGGAACTGCGGGCGGGGCCGCGGGTGATGGGGTCGGCCGCGGTTCAGGTGACGGTGATGCCGAGGTGGCGGGCGAGGTGGGGGGCGAGGTCGAGGAGTTGGGCGCCGTCGATGGTGGCGCCCTTGAGGGCGGCGAAGCCGGAGGAGACGCCCAGGTCGGCGCCGCGCAGGTCGCAGCCGACGAGGGTGGCGTTGTCCAGGACCGCGCCGGTGATCCGACTGCCGGGAAAGGTGACCCGGGTGAGCTTGGCGCCGGCGAGGTCGGGGTCGCGCAGGAGGCAGTCCTCGAACACGACGTCGGTCAGGTGTGCCTCGCGCAGGTTGATCGAGTCGAGCTTGCAGCCTCGGAAGGTGACTCGGCGCCACGTGCTGCCGAACGCCTGGACGCCGGCCACGACACAACGCAGGAACGTGGCGTCCTGCCACCCGGTCTCGGCGAGGTCGGCGCCGACCACGCGGACGTCGGCGAGCCAGACGTCGGTCAGGCGCGAGCGGCGGTAGCGGCCGGCGCCGAGGGTCGCACCGGTGAACGCGCACTCCATGAAGCGGCTGCCGCCGGACCCGTCGAGTTCGACCCGGTCGAAGTGCACGCCGTCGTGGTTGCCGTCCGGTTCGAGCGGCAGTTCGGCGGGCACGAGATGCTCGGCCCAGGGCAGGTCGGCGAGGGTTTCGATCACGGCCACGGGGTGAGCTCCGATCGCTTGGGTGGGCGGCCGTCGCCGGACGAGCGGCCGGTCGCGCGGCGGGCGAGCCAGGGCCCGAAGTGGGTGCGGACCCAGCGCGCG
>NZ_WWJX01000423.1 GCF_009865215.1 Streptomyces sp. SID3343
ACCGCGTCGAGGCCGAACGCGCCCGCCACGCCATCGCGTTGGCCGAGGCCGGCGGCCGGGTCGCCGTGGTGTCGTCGGGCGACGCGGGCGTGTTCGCGATGGCCTCCGCCGTCCTGGAGGCCGCCCACGAAAGCGCGACCGAGGTGCCGGTACGCGTGGTCGCCGGCCTGTCCGCGATGCAGGCGGTCGCGGCGCGCGCGGGGGCGCCGCTGGGCCACGACTTCTGCGTGATCAGCCTGTCCGCGATCCTCAAGCCGTGGGCCGTGATCGAACGCCGGCTGACCGCCGCCGCCGAGGCCGACCTCGCGGTCGCGATCTACAACCCGGCGTCCAAGACGCGCCGCACACAGGTGGCGGAGGCCCGCGACCTGTTCCTCAAGCACCGCGACCCGAACACGCCGGTGATCGTCGGTCGCGACGTGGGTGGTCCCACCGAATCCGTCACGGTCGTCCCTCTCGCCGAACTGGACCCGGATGTGGTGGACATGCGCACACTCCTGATCATCGGCTCGACCCAGACCCGCACCTACCCCCGCCCGGACGGCAGCACGGCCGTCTACACCCCCCGCCGCTACCCGGCCTGAGCATCAGTGGCGAGAGCTTGGAGTCGAAAGAGTCGAAAGCGTCGAAAGGAGTCACAGGACTCGCACGAGCCGCACGAGCCGCACGAGCCCCAGGGGTCGAAGCAGTCGAAGGGGTCGAAGGGGTCGAAGCGAGGGATCCTCCGCGTGTCGCCCTTCGACTCCAAGATCGCTTCCGTGCACGCGTGTGTCACAGTGAGAGCCGTGCCCGCCTCACCCTGCCGACGTCAGCACCCACCGCGCCGCCGCGTCCGCGTCCTCGACGCGGATCGCGGCCGTGATCGGCGGGCGGCGCAGCAGGACCACCGGGAGCCCGAGGTGTCGGGCGGCGGTGAGTTTGGCGGCGGTCAGGGCGCCGCCGCTGTCCTTGGTCACCACCGCGTCGATGCGTCGGTCGCGCATCAGGGCGATCTCGTCGGCAACCGTGAACGGGCCTCGGGACAACAGGACTTCGCACTGTCGCGGGAGCAGATCCGTGGGCGGTTCCACGCTCCGCAGCAGGAACCACAGGGCGTCGGCCGCCGCGTAGGGGGCGGTCTCCAGCCGGCCCGTGGTCAGGAATACCCGCTCCGCCAGGTCGGGCAGCAGCCGCGCCGCCGCGTGCGCCGAGTCGACCCAGTGCCAGTCGTCGCCGGCCACCGCGCTCCACCCCGGCCGTTGCAATCGCACGAGCGGCACCCCGACCTCGTCGCACGCCGCGACCGCGTTCGCCGAGATCCGGGCCGCGAACGGGTGCGTGGCATCCACCACCGCCGCGACGCGCCGCTCCCGCAACCAGCGCGCCAACCCCGCGACCCCGCCGAACCCGCCCACCCGCGTCTCCCCGACCGGCAGCACCGGCGCACTGGTCCGCCCGGCCAACGACGACACCACCCGCACCCCGGGGACGCCGTCGAGCCGCGCCGCCAACACGCGCGCGTCCGACGTACCACCCAGCACGAGCACCAGCCGCGCACCCACGCCCTCGCCCGTGCTCACGCCCGCCTCCACATCCGCATCTACATCCGCCTCCGCACCTACGACCGCGCGCACGTCCACACCACCCTTCACGAACGGCTCCGCACCCGATGACCGGCTCCGAAACCGGCCCCGAAACCGGCCCCGGCCCCGGCGCCGGCGCCGCGAAGCTGCGCTACGGCTGGACCACCGGCGCATGCGCGACCGCCGCGACCACGGCCGCCTACCAGGCGCTCCTGACCGGGGAGTTCCCCGACCCCGTGACCGTGCACCTCCCGGGCGGCCAGACCCCCGCGTTCGCGCTCGCGGTCGAGCGGCGCGGCGCCGAGGACGCGATGGCCGGCGTGGTCAAGGACGCCGGCGACGATCCCGACGTCACGCACGGCGCGTTGATCAGGGCCACCGTGCGGCACGCGGCCCCCGGGTCCGGGGTGACCTTCCGGGCCGGCCCCGGCGTCGGCACGGTGACCCTGCCCGGGCTGCCGCTCGCGGTCGGCGAGCCGGCCGTCAATCCGGTGCCGCGCACGCTCATCCGCGAGGCCGTCGCCCGGGTGGCCGGCCGCTACGGCGGCACCGGCGACGTCGTCGTGGAGTTGTCCGTGGACGACGGCGCGGAGATCGCCCGGCAGACCTGGAACCCACGCCTGGGCATCCTCGGCGGGCTGTCCATCCTGGGTACCACGGGGATCGTGATCCCCTACTCGTGCTCGGCCTGGATCGACTCGATCCGCCGCGGCATCGACGTGGCCGTCGCCACCGGCGAGACGCACGTCCTGGGCGCGACGGGCACGACGTCCGAGCGTGTGGGCGCGCAACTGTACGGCCTCTCCGGCACGGCCCTGCTCGACATGGGCGACTTCGCCGGCGCGCTGCTCAAGTACCTGCGCCGACACCCGATCCCGCGGTTGACCGTGGCCGGCGGCTTCGCCAAGCTCTCCAAGCTCGCGGACGGCCGGCTCGACCTGCACTCGGGCCGCTCGCGGATCAACCTCGCCGGCCTCGCCGAGCGGGCCCTTCGCGTCGGTGCGAGCGCCGACCTCGCGGACCGCATCCGCGCCGCCAACACCGCCCTGCACGCCCTCGAACTCGCCCGCGCCGAAGGCGTACCGCTGGGTGACGCCGTCGCCGAGGACGCCCGCGACGCGGCCCGCGACATCCTGCGCGGCAGCCCGATCGAGATCGGTGTCGACGTGGTCGCCATCGACCGCGGCGGCACGATCGTCGGCCGCGCGGGCGTCGTGCCGTAGACGGGTCACCGGGCGCGGGCTCACAACGACGCCTGCGCCGTCCGATCCCGCACGTCGCTGTACAGGTGGCTGTCGCAAAAACCGGGATCCGCCAGCACCCGCCCGACCATGATGACCGCGACCGACCGGATCCCGTTGTCGCGCACCAACGACACGAGATCGGCCAACTCGCCCCGCACCACCAGTTCGTCGGCGCGCGAAGCCCGGGCCACCACGGCGACCGGGCAGTCCGCGCCGTACAGCGGCGTCAACTCCGCGACCACACGCTCGACCCGACCCACCGCCAGATGCAGGACCAGCAGGGCGCCGGAGCGCCCGAGTGTGGTGAGGTCCTCCCCAACCGGCATCGCCGTCGCGTTGCCCTCGACCCTGGTCAGGATGACCGTCTGACCCACCGTCGGAAGCGTCAACTCCCGTCCCAGGGCGGCCGCGGCGGCGGCGAACGCCGGCACGCCGGGGGTGATGTCCCACGGGATGCCGAGCGCGTCCAACCGCCGCTGCTGCTCGGCGACGGCACTGAAGAAGGACGTGTCGCCGGACTGCAACCGGGCCACGTCCAGCCCGGCCGCGTGCGCGGCCCGCAGTTCCTCGACGATCTCGTCCAGGTTCAGTTCGGCGGTGTCCACGAGCCGAGCCCCTTCGGGCGCCGCGGCCACCAACTCCCGGGGCACCAGGGCCCCGGCGTACAGCACGACCGGCGACTCGGAGATGATCCGCAGCCCCCGCACGGTGATCAGGTCGGCCGCGCCGGGCCCTGCCCCGATGAAGTGAACGGTCACGGCTGTACTACTCCCCTTCGACGGAACGCGTTGCATCGGCGGAACGCGTAGGACTCGTGGAACCCACCGGCTCCGCACCACTCTTGGTCACTGCCCACTGGGTCACCGGCATCGCCGGCCGCCACCCGGTGAACCGGCCCACGGGCGTGGACCGGGCGACCTGAAGCCGGGTCAACTCCCCGCCGTACAGCGCGCGACAGCGCAACAGGTCGGCCTCGGTCTCGGCGACCACCGCGTTCGCCACGAGTCGGCCGCCGGGGCGCAACGCGGCCCAGCACCGTTCGACCACGCCGTCGACGGTCAGGCCGCCGCCGACGAAGATCGCGTCGGGGGTCGGGGCTCCCGCCAGGACGTCCGGCGCGTGCCCGACCACCACTCGCAACCCGGGCACGCCCAGGGTCGCGGCGTTGGCCCGAGCTCGCTCGGCCCGGTCCTCGCGCGCCTCGAACCCGATCGCGCTGCACGACGGGTGGACGCGCATCCACTCGATGCCGATGCTGCCGCTGCCCGCGCCGACATCCCACAGCAGCTCGCCGGGTCGCGGGCCGAGCGCGGCGAGCGTCACCGCGCGGATCTCGCGCTTGGTCAACTGACCGTCGTGCGCGTAGGCGTCGTCGGGCAGCCCCGGTACGCGGCTGAGTCCCGGGCCCGGGCCGCACTCGATCGCCAGCACGTTGAGGTCCGCGAACCGCCGTTCGGGCGCGGCGGCGAGCGCGTCCGCCGTGCCCGACCACACCGATTCGGTCGGTCCGCCGAGGTGTTCGAGGACCGTCAGCGCGCTCGTGCCGAAACCGCGTTCGCGCAGCAGTACCGCCGCGCGACCGGGGGTCGACCCGTCGGCGCTGAGCAGCAGGACCCGAGCCCCGGCGGTCAGTTCGGCGGCCAACGCCGCGAGCGGCCGGCCCACCGCGCTGACCACCGGAACGGTCTGTACCGGCCATCCCAGGCGCGCGCACGCGAGCGAGGTCGACGACGGCGCGGGCACGACCGTGACCCGCGCGGCCCCCAACTCCCGGACCAGCGTGGCCCCGACGCCGTAGAACATCGGATCCCCGCTCGCCAGCACGCACACCCGCCGCCGCGCGGCCGATTCGGCCACGAAGCCGACCGCGAACGGCGAGGGCCAGGGCAGGCGTTCGCCTCCGGCGGGGATCAGCGCCAGGTGCCGCGCGGCGCCCACCACGACATCGGCCCGGGCGACGACGGCGCGCGCCGCGGCCGACAGCCCGTCCCACCCGTCGTCCCCGATCCCGACCACCGTGACCGAGCCCGAGGGATCGACGCCGACGCGGGGCACCGAGCCCGAAGAATCGGACCCGACGCAGGGCACCGAGACCGAAGGATCGGACCCGACGCAGGGCACCGAGACGGAGGGTTCGGCCCCAACGGCCACCACCGAGACCGGGGGTTCGTCCCCGACACTGGACGCCGAGACCGAGGGTTCTACCCCAACGCAGGACACCGAGACCGAAGGTTCGGCCCCAACGCAGGACACCGAGACCGAGGGTTCGACCCCAACGGCCACCACCGAGCCCGAACAGCCCGGCCCCGGACCTGAAGCCGAACCCGAACCCGAACCCGAGGCCGGACCCGAACCCGGACCCGAAGCCGACCGCGCGCCCCCGGAAGCAGTTGCCGACCCCGAACCGAGCCCCCGCCGCACCCCCGCGGCCCCGGCAGCAAAGCCCAAGCCCACCCCCGGCCCCGCAGACGCGGACGCGGATGCCGACACCGAGGCGGACGCGGCAGCCACCCCCACCCCCGCCAACCCGGCCGCCGAGTCCGGCTCCGCCCTCGCCCCGCCCTCAGCCATCCGCCCCGTCCTCGCCGCCCTCCAGGTCGCCCTCGACGTCGAGGTACACCTCGCGCAGCCCCTCCAGCGTCGCCGGTTCCGGCTTCTCCCACATGCCGCGGTCGGCCGCCTCCAGCAACCGTTCGGAAATCCCGCGCAGCGCCCACGGGTTGGAGGTGCGCATGAACTCGCGGTTGGTCTCGTCCAGTACGTATTCGGCCGCGAGGCGCTCGTACATCCAGTCCGCGACCACACCCGTCGTCGCGTCGTAGCCGAACAGGTAGTCCACGGTCGCCGCGAGCTCGAACGCGCCCTTGTAGCCGTGCTTGCGCATCGCCTCGATCCAGCGCGGGTTGACCACGCGGGCGCGGAACACGCGCGCGGTCTCCTGCTGCAACGTGCGGGTGCGGACCGCGTCCGGCATCGTCGAGTCGCCGATGTACGCGGCCGGGGCGGTGCCGGTGAGCGCGCGCACCGCCGCGACCATGCCGCCGTGATACTGGAAGTAGTCGTCGGAGTCGGCGATGTCGTGCTCGCGCGTGTCGGTGTTCTTGGCCGCGACCGCGATCCTGCGATACGCGTCCTCCATGTCCTCGCGCGCGAACACCCCGTCCAGGTCCCGGCCGTAGGCGTAGCCGCCCCACGTCGCGTACACCTCGGCGAGGTCCGCGTCGTCGCGCCACGTGCGCGCGTCGATCAGCGGCAGCAGCCCCGCGCCGTACGCCCCGGGCCGCGACCCGAACACGCGCGTGGTCGCCCGCCGCGCGTCGCCGTGCCGCGCGGTGTCCGCCCGCACGTGGGCCCGCACGAAGTTGTCGGAATCCTCCTCGGCCAACTCCGCGACCAGGCGCACCGCGTCGTCGAGCAGCAGCACCACGTGCGGGAACGCGTCCCGGAAGAAGCCCGAGATGCGCACCGTGACGTCGATCCGCGGCCGGCCCAGGTCGGCGAGCGTGATCACCTCCAGGCCGGTCACCCGGCGCGACGCGTCGTCCCAGACGGGACGCACGCCGAGCAGCGCCAGCACCTCGGCGATGTCGTCGCCGCTCGTGCGCATCGCGCTCGTGCCCCACACCGAAAGGCCCACCGAACGCGGCCATTCGCCCGCGTTGTCGGTGCGATAGCGCTCCAACAGCGAGTCGGCGAGCGCCTGTCCGGTCTCCCACGCGAGCCGGCTGGGGATCGCCTTGGGGTCGACCGTGTAGAAGTTGCGCCCGGTAGGCAGCACGTTGACCAAGCCGCGCAGCGGCGACCCGCTGGGCCCGGCCGCCACGTAGCCGCCCTCCAACGCGTGCAGCACGGCGCCGATCTCGTCGCCGGTGCGGTCCAGGCGCGGCACGATCTCCGTCGCCGCGAACGCCAACACGTCGGCGACCGAGGCGGACGACGTGCCCAGCACGTCGTGCGTGACGGTGAGCGCCGCCGCCGGATCCCAGCCCGCGGCCTCCATCGCCGCCACGAGCCGGTGCGCGCGATCCTCCGCGTCGTCCGTCTCGGTGCGCGAGGCGCTGCCGCCCTCGACCAGGCCGAGCGACTCGCGCAGCCCCGGCAGCGCGGCGGCCTTGCCGCCCCACACCTGCCGGGCCCGGAGCATCGCGGTGACCAGGTTGATCCGGCCTTCCCCGGTGGGCGCGCTGCCCAGGATGTGCAGGCCCTCGCGGATCTGCGCGTCCTTGACCTCGCACAGCCACCCGTCCAGGTGCAGGATCAGGTCGTCGAACTCGGCCTCGTGCGGCCGGTCGGTGATGCCGAGGTCGTGGTCGAGCTTGGTGGCCTGGATCAGCGTCCAGATCTGCGCCTGGAGGGCCGGGCCCTTGGCGGGGTCGAGCGCCTGCACGTTGGCGTACTCGTCGAGCAGTTGCTCCAGGCGGGTCAGGTCGCCGTAGGTCTCCGCGCGCGCCATCGGCGGTACGAGGTGGTCGACGATGATCGCGTGCGCGCGCCGCTTGGCCTGGGCGCCCTCGCCCGGGTCGTTGACCAGGAACGGGTAGACCAGCGGCAGGTCGCCGAGCACCGCGTCGGGGCCGCACTCCGCCGACAGGCCGAGGTTCTTGCCCGGCAGCCACTCCAATGTGCCGTGCTTGCCCAGGTGGACGAGCGCGTGCGCGCCGAAGCCGCCGGGGCCGGCCGGGGCGTCCAACCACCAGTAGGCAGCGAGGTAGTGGTGGCTCGGCGGCAGGTCCGGGTCGTGGTAGATCGCAACCGGGTTCTCACCGAAGCCACGCGGCGGCTGGATGATCAGGATGACGTTGCCCGCGCGCAACGCCGCGAGCACGATCTCGCCCTCGGGGTCGCGCGAGTGGTCCACGTACAACTCGCCGGGCGGCGGGCCCCAGTGTTCCTCGATGTTGGCGCGCAGGCCGATCGGCAGCTTGGCGTAGCGCTCGCGGTAGTCGCCGGCCGAGATCCGGACCGGGTTGCCTTCAAGTTGGGCCTCGCTCAGCCACTCGGGGTCCTGGCCGCCGGCGGCGATCAGCGCGTGGATGAGCTTGTCGCCGTCCGGGGGTTCGAGGCCGGGCAGCGCGTCGGCGCCGTCGATCGCACCGACGTCGTAGCCGGCCTCGCGCATCGCGCGCAGCAGGGCCACCGCCGACGCGGGGGTGTCCAGGCCGACCGCGTTGCCGATCCGGGCGTGCTTGGTCGGATACGCGGACAGCACCACGCCGACCTTGCGCTCGGTCACCGGAATGTGGCGAAGTCGGGCATGGCGTACGGCGATTCCGGCCACCCGCGCGGCGCGTTCGGGGTCGGCGGCGTAGTAGGTGAGCCCGTCCTTGCCGGTCTCCTTGAAGGAGAACGGGACGGTGATCAGCCGGCCGTCGAACTCGGGCACCGCGACCTGGGTCGCGGCGTCCATCGGGGACAGGCCCGCGTCGCCGGCTTCCCATTCCGCGCGGCTGGTGGTCAGGCTGAGGGCCTGGAGGATGGTGATGTCGAGGCCGGCGAGCGCGCCGACGTCCCACTGCTCGTCGTCGCCGCCGGCGGAGACCTCGGCGGGTTTGGCCCCGCCCGCGCCGCCGGCCGCGAGGACGGTCACCAGGAGGGCGTCCACGTCCGCGAGCGCGGCGAAGAGCGACTCGTCGGCGCCGCGCAGGGACGCGCACCAGATCGGTACGGCCCGCCCGCCCGCGTCCTCGATCGCCGAGCACAGCGAGTCCACGAAGGCGGTGTTCCCGGCGAGGTGGTGGGCGCGGTAGTACAGCACGCCGACGGCGGGGCCGCTCACGTCGCGCGCCGGGCGGTCCAGGCGTCCCCACGCCGCGACCTCGACGGGCGGGTCGAAGCCGTGCCCGGTCAGCAGGAGCGTGTCGGAGAGGAAGCGGTAGAGCTGGGTGAGGTTGTCCGGGCCGCCTTGCGCGAGGTACTGGTGTGCCTGCGCGGTGACGCCGGCCGGGACCGTGGCCAGTTCCATCAGCGCCGCGTCGGCGGTGGCCTCACCGCTGAGCACGACGACCGGGCGCGGGCCCGCGAGCAGCGCGTCCAGGCCCGCTTCCCACGCGCGTCGGCCGCCGAGCAGGCGAACCACCACGAGGTCGGTGCCGTCCAGGAGCGCGGGCAGGTCGGCCACGTCGACGCGGGTGGGGTTGGCCAGGCGCCAGTCACCCGCGCTCGCCTTGGCGCTGAGCAGGTCTGTGTCGGACGTCGACAGGAGCAGGATCATCGGGCGCCTCCGCCGACGAAGGCGTGGCGGGCCACGGGGTGGATGCTGCGGATGCCTGAACTGCGGGTGCCGGAACCGCGGGTGTCAGAACTGCGGATGCCAGAACTGCGTATGCAAGAACGCCGGCAGGACGAAATCGTCACCTGGAGCGCCTCTCCGGGGTCCTCGCCCCATCGGACTCGGGGTGAGACGCGCAGTTCCTGACTCCCGGTCACGTCGTGTGCGCCGTACGTGTCACGTACGTCACCGACGACGGAGCCGGTCACAGTGGCGGGACCGTCCCGGGATCACACCGGGTTCCTGCCACGCCCTCCCCGCGCCGGTAGGGCCGGCGCGGGGTCAGCATTGCTCAGTGGCCCGCCTTGACGCAACATGCCCCAATCGGCGTCGGGCCCGGTGGTGACGGATGTCACGGACGGATCACGAGCCGGCCGCCGCGTGCGACCCGCCCGGGACCGGTCGGCGTTCAGCCCGCTCGCAGCCGTTCGACGAGCGCGCCGAACTCGGCCGTCACCTGTTCCGCGGTCCACTCCAGGGCCGCTCCGGCGACGGTGATCTCGGTGAACGAGAAGCCGGGCAGCCCCGGTTCGTCCCACTTTCCGGTCAGCCATACGCCGCGCTCGACGGCGAGGTCGACCCGGACGCGGTTGATCTCCTCGGCGGGATACGGCAGCCACACCTGGAACTGGTGGGTGTGCGGCACGGCCGGGTGGACGATCGCCTCGGGTACGGCGGCGAGGCCGGCCGCGATCACGGGGGCGTGCGCGACGTACGTGTCGAGCCGCGGCAGCGTCTCGTCGAGGGCCGCGAGCGCGTCGAGGGCCATCGGCCACGCCTGGAACGGCCGCCCGCCGTAGCGGTGTCGCCACGCGTGCGCCTCCTCGATCAGTTCGGCGCTGCCCGCGAGCGCGGCGCCGGCGCCCGCGCCGAGGGCTTTGTAGTACGACACGTAGACGGAGTCGAACAGGTCGACGATCTCGTGCAGCCCGTGTCCGAGCCCGGTGGTGCTCTCCCACAGGCGCGCGCCGTCCAGGTGCAGCGCGGCGCCGCGGTCGCGGGCGGCCTGTACGACGCCGAGCAGCTCGTCCCACGTGGGCAGCACGAATCCGTGCTCGCGCAAAGGGAGTTCGTAGAAGAGCGTGCCGAACCGTTCGCCGCTGCCGCGCACGTCCTCGGCGGTGAGTTGGCCGGGGCCCTCGCTCAGCACGAGCGGCCTGAGGCCGGCGACCACGGAGAGGGCGTCGCGCTCCCACTTGAGCGGGTGGGCGAGCGGGTGGATGCCGATCACGTCGGATCCGCTCGCGCCGGCGTGGCAGCGCAGCGCGACCTGTTGGGCCATCGTGCCGGTGGGGAACAGCAGGGCGGCCTCGGTGCCCAGCAGTTGCGCGGTCCGGGCCTCCAGGTGCGACACGGCGCCGCCGTCCCCGTACATGTCCGGCAGTTCGGCGGGGTCGAGTGCGTCGTCCGCGTACTTCGCCAATCGGGCCAGCCGCTCGGCGGTGGTCGGTGGGCGAACGCCGGACAGAATTCGATCACACTCGCGCATCACCCGTAGTTGCCTGATCCGGCCGGCGCTCACGTTGTCTGACATGACAGCATCATGCAACGCCGTGACGGCTGCGGCCGAACACGCGCACGGGCGGTACTCCACGCGCCACCGTGCGCAGGCATGGCACGCAAGCGGGGCCCGCGTCGAGAAGACGTGGGCCCCGCTTGTGAGTGATGTGTGCCGTCAGACGGTGATGTTCTCCGCCTGCGGGCCCTTCTGGCCCTG
>NZ_WWJX01000424.1 GCF_009865215.1 Streptomyces sp. SID3343
TCAAAGGCTCCGGAAAGCAGGAGATCGCCACGACGATGGCGTTCGTTCGGCTCGCCAAGGACCTCATGCGCGTGCCGGAGACAGGCCGGCGATGGGTACCGATCGTGCCCGACGAGGCCCGCACGTTCGGGATGGAATCGATGTTCCCGACAGCCGGCATCTACTCGCCGCACGGCCAGACCTACGACGCCGTGGACCGCGAACTCCTGCTTTCCTACCGGGAAGCCGTCGACGGGCAGATCCTCAACGAGGGCATCACCGAGGCCGGCGCGGTCGCCTCCTTCACCGCGGCGGCCACCGCCTACGCGACGCACGACGAACCGATGATCCCCTTCTACGTCTTCTACTCGATGTTCGGCTGGCAGCGCGTCGCCGACCAACTCTGGGCGCTCGCCGACCAGATGGGCCGCGGCTTCCTGATCGGCGCCACCGCAGGTCGCACGACGATGACGGGGGAGGGGCTCCAACACGCGGACGGCCACTCCCAGTTGATCGCCTCCACGAACCCCGCGTGTGTGTCGTACGACCCGGCCTTCGGGTACGAGATCGCCGTGATCGTCCGGGACGGCCTGCGCCGAATGTTCACCGCGACCACCGAACACCCGCGCGGCGAGGACGTCTTCTACTACCTCACGCTCTACAACGAGCCGCTTCCGCAGCCCGCGATGCCCGACCTCGACGCGGCCGAGGGCATCCTGCGCGGCATCCACTGCTGCGCCCCGGCGCCGGACGCGGACGCCGAACTCCTCGCGAGCGGCACGGCCGTGCGCTGGGCGCTGGACGCGCGGCGCCTACTCGCCGAGGACTGGGACGTCACGGCCCAGGTGTGGTCGGTCACGTCGTGGACCGAGCTGCGCCGCGACGCGCTGGCGTGCGAGGAAGACGACCGGGAGCCCTACGTCACCAGGGCGCTGGCCGAAGCCCGCGGCCCGGTCGTGGCCGTCAGCGACTGGATGCGCGCGGTCCCGGACCAGATCGCCCCATGGGTCCGGCAGCCCTGGACCTCCCTGGGCACGGACGGCTTCGGCCTCTCCGACACCAGGGCCGCGACCCGCCGGGCATTCGCCGTCGACGCACCGGCGATCGTGGTCAAAACCCTGACCGCACTGGCCCGCGACGGCAAGGTCAAGCCGGACGCCCCACAGCGGGCGCGGGAGCGCTACGGCCTGCCGGCCGGCTGACCCGGGAGCGCGAAAGGGGACCGCCACGGGAAGTGGCGGTCCCCTTCATGTCGTGGACGTGCTCAGCTCCCGGCGATGAGCTGTGCCGGGCCGAAGGCGGTGCCGTCGGTGCCGGGGAAGGTGTAGACGTTGCCGCCGGCGGCCTGGGCCCAGACGTCGGCCTTGCCGTCGCCGTCGAAGTCGCCTTCGGTGGAGACCTTCGGGTAGGCGGCGGTGTCGAAGCCGGTACCGATCAGGGTCCGATTCTGGTCCCGGCCGAGGGCCGCGACGTCGACGGTGCCGTCGGCGTTCCTGGCGGAGGCGTACTGGTAGATGTCGCCGGTGGCGCGGTCCCGGGTCCAGACGTCCGCGAGGCCGTCGCCGGTGACGTCGCCGGGGGACATGACGTCGCGGTTCCCCCAGCCGGTGGAGCCGATGACGGTGGCGCGGGAGAAGGAGTTGGAGGTAGCGGTGAACAGGATCAGTCGACCGTTGCCGCTTCCATCGACCTCGACGGTGAGGAGGTCGTGCCTGGTGTCACCGGTGGCTTCGCCGGTGGCGACGAGCTGCCTTACCTGCGACCAATCGTCGGCGAAATCCACGCACGCCTGATTCGTGTTCCCCGGGTCGGCGCATTGATACGGTCGGTAGACCATCATGGTGTCCTGGCCAAGGAAGTACCCGTCCTCCAGGTCACCCATCCCACCCCGTGCGTTCCGATACTTCGTCATCATGTCGCCGGAGATGGTGTAAAGGTTGTCGTCGTCGTACTGGTTGGCGTTTCGGTGGCTCACCAGAAGCCCGGCCCAGGACCGCAGTTCGCTTCCGGGAAGCCGGCGCCCTTCGGATGCCAGAGACGCCAAACGCCCTGCGCCGGCCGGGTCGTCGCCTTGGTCATACATCCTCAGCGCGCCATCGGAGCCCGTCACGAGGACGTCCACCCGGCGATTGCCGTCGATGTCACCCGGCTGCGGAAGCTGCGGCGAGGGATCGTCAGGCACGTAGAACGTGTACGTGGCCTGTTGCGAGACGTTGCCGGCCTTGTCGCGCGTCTGCGCGAAGATGCGGTTGCTGCCCCACAGACCCACCCTGACGGGAGGCGTCTTCCACGTCCCCGACACCGCGTCGTACGTCGCCTCGTGCGCGCCGCCGACGGGAATCGTCCCGTTCAGCGAGTACTCGACGGCCGCGACACCCGACCCGGCATCCGCGGCGGAGAACTCGAACACCCCGGACTGTCCCGCGTACTTGCCGCCACCGTTCACCGGGAAGTCGCTGCTGGAAACGGTCGGCACGCTCGGCGCGGTCGCGTCGACGGTGAACGTGCAGCCCGCCGCCACGTCCTGGCCCGGGTCGGTTGCCACGCCCGCGCGGGCGTTCCACGCGTACGTCTTGCCGTCGACGAACGTGCTGCCCGGAACGAAAGCCTGTGCCTCGTGCCGGTTGGACGCCACCGACACCCAACCGCTGTCCCACACCACGGCGTTGCCGGCGGTGACGTCGGTCAGCTCGAAGCGGGCGCCGACGTTGGCGCCGGAGGGGCTCTCCACCGTCGCGTACAGGTCGACGGTGCCGACCGTGGGGTTGACCCGGCCGATGTAACCGCAGGAGTCGGCGGTCCCGTTCTTCGGGGTGGGGTTCATCCGCAGGCCGGTGGGTGCTCCGGCGTCCTGCACGGCGGAAGCGGGCGCGGCCAGCACGCCGCACGTGAGTACGCCCGCGATCAGGGCGGAGGCGAGGACGGGCAACCGTGATGCGGCGCCGAAAGGTTTGCGTGTCATGGCACGGCACGTAATCAGCGGACTACGACACGCGCAATGGGGATACCGGGCGGCCGTCGTGGCGGAAAGTGTCGAGTTCGGCGCTCATGGCGACCGCGTGACCGCGTCCGAGGATCTTAAATCCGGTTGGTTGTCATTTGTGCAGTGGGGTGACCAACGAGAGAGCGAAAGGGTTGTAGTGATCCATCCCACCACCCGAATATCCATTGGTCGTAAGGGCGTTCGTCCTGTCAACGTGTCGGCTCATGGTGTTGTTCCGGCAGGTTCGAGCCGACTTCGACGCGAGCTCGCTGGTGATCTACCAGGCGTACGCGCCCGCCGTCGCCGATCCCGCTTTGCGGGGTGGGCGGTTTGTCGCGCCGTTCTCGTTCGGGCGGATGACGTGGATCAAGCCGTCGTATCGGTGGCTCATGCATCGCAGTGATTGGGGGCGAAAGGCCGGTCAGGAGCGGGTGTTGGCCGTGCGGATCACGCGGGCCGGGTTCGAGGAGGCGTTGGGGCGGGCGGTGTCGACCGAAGGGTCGGTCGCGGGGGCCGATGTGCACGTGCAGTGGGACCCCGAACGGTCCTTGCGCGGAGCCGCGTCGAATCACTACAGCATCCAGGTGGGGATCGGGCGCGGGCTGATCCGGACTTTCAACGACGAGTGGATCACGGGGATTTCCGACCTGACACCGCTCACCCATCGGATCGCCGCACTGCTTCGCGCCGGCCGTACTGCGCAGGCCCGGCGGCTCCTGCCCGCCGAGCGGCCCTACCCGCTCCCCCTCCACCTCGCCCGCCGGATCGGGGCCGACGGGTAGCGGACGACAACCGCCCGCCTCGCGAGAGCGGGCGGGCAGTCGGTCGGTCGGGCGGCCGGGCGTTCGATCGGCCGTGGGTCGATCGGTTCCACCGTGCGTCAGGCGTGCGTGCCGCCGTCGACGCGGATCTCGGTGCCCGTGATGAACGCGCCGTCGTCCGACGCGAGCATCGCGATGACGCCGGCGATGGTGTCGGGCCCGGCCATCGCGGCGCCGCCCGACTCCAGTTCGGTGGCCAGGATCGGGGACAGCTTCGAGAACAGCGACCAGTCGGTGTCCGCCGGCAGGTAGCCCGGAGTCGCGTCGGTGATGCCGGACTTGATGCTGCCGGGCGCGACGTTGACCGCGCGCAATCCCTGCTTGCCGTATTCCAGCGCCAGCGCGTGCGTGAACGACTGGATGCCGCCCTTGCTCGCCGCGTAGGCCGCCATGTACGGGTGCGCGAAGGCCGCCGAGGTCGAACTGAAGTTGACCACCACGCCCTTGCCGGTCGCGAGCAGCGCCGGCAGCGCCTCGCGCGTCATCAGGAACGTGCCCGTGAGGTTGACCGTGATGATCCGGTTCCACAGGTCGAGCGACGTCTGGTGGGTGTGCTCGGCGCGCAGGATGCCGGCCGCGTTGACCAGGACGTCCAGGCCGCCGAGGTCCGCGATCGCGGCCGCGACGCCCTCGGATACCGACGCCTCGTCCGCGATGTCGACCACGAGCGTGCCCAGGCGCTCGCCCGTGCCCTCCTGCTCGGCGAGCGAGCGCGTCGTGGCAAGCCCCGCCGCGGCAACGTCGGCCGCGACGACCCGACCGCCCTCGCGCAGCAGTCGCAGCGCCGTCGCCTGCCCGATGCCCGAGCCCGCACCGGTGACCAGGATGCGGCGGTTGTCGAAGCGGTTCATGTCAAAGCCTTCTTTCCGGAGAGTTGTGCTCCGTTTGTGCACACTACGCCTAACGTGCACGACGTGCCATTAATTCCCTCGGGTCCACTAGGATGGAGCCATGGACGCAGCAGCAGCGGCACGCGCGCGCCGCGCCGGTCGGCCCTCGCTGACCGAGCGCCGCAAGGCCGATACCCGCACCGAGGTGTCACGCGCCGCGGTACGCCTGTTCGCCGAACGCGGCTTCGACGACACGACCGTCGAAGACATCGCCGCGGCCGTCGGCATGGCGCTGCGCACCTTCTACCGCTACTTCCGCAGCAAGGAGGAGACGGTCGCGCCCGTGCTCGCGGCCGGCACGAGCGATTGGGTGGAGCGGCTTGCCGCAGCCGACCCCGACCTGCCGTTGCTCGCCGCGATGGACCTTTCGTACCGGGCCTCGATGCGGCACTCGCGCGACGTGGACGGCGTCGACGACGCGCAGTTGCGCGTGGTGCTGCGCACGGCCGATGGGCATCCCGCGCTGCGCGCGGTGTGGCTCGCGGTGCACCACGACTGCGAACAGCGCCTGCGCCCGGTGATCGCGGCGCGCCTGACCGCCGACCCCGACGGCCTCGCGGTGCACCTGGCCGCGGGCGCCGCGAACACGGCCGTACGCATCGCCATGCAGCGCTGGGCCACCGAAGACGGCGGCGCCGACGACGCGGCCGACCGGGTGGCGGACGCCCTGTCCCGCATCGCGGACGGCGGCTTGCTGCACGGGGGCGGCGCCGACCGCTGTTGAGGCCCCCGGGTATGACGCCTTCGGGCTCGGCCTTCGGGCTCGGCCTTCGGGCTCGGTCTTTGGACTCTGCCTTCGGGCTCAGCCTTCGGGCTCAGCCTTCCTACTCCGCTCCCGGACTCCGCCTCCGGGGCCATCAGCTCCTGGGCTCGGACCCTCGGACTCAGACCCCCGACGCCCCCGGGGCCCCGACGCCCCGGGCCCCCGACGCCCGCACCGGATCCGCGCCCGATCGGCGAGCCGCCACGCCCGGCGGCGATGCCACGATCCCGAGCCCGCCCGCAGGATCGGCCGTCGTACGCATCCGCGCATCGTGCGCGTGCACGATCGCCTGCGCGGCCGTATACGTCGCCGCCTCGGCCGGCGGTGTCGCGGCGGTGCCGACGACGGACGGCGGTAAGGACGACGGCAAGGACGACGGCCTGTGGGCCGACCGCACGCGCCTGGACTCGGTGCCCGTCTCCCCGACCGACCTCGTCTTCGGGGGCCGGTGGCGTCGGTGCGCCTACACTCGGTGGACGCGAGATATGCGACCAGATGATGAGCCCGTGTCGGCGAAGTCATCGATTCGGTTGACGAGCCCAGGCTCTCTCCCTCGGTAATCTTGCGAACAGATGGTGGTTCACGGCCTCGTGCCGACCGGTCGAACCGAGACTCGTCGCAACCGCTGGGCAACAGCACAGCGTCAACCCAGCCGACCGGTGTGTTGTGCCTCGTCTTACGATGGCGCGACCGAGGGCAAGGCGCGGTGGGCGCCGTTGCGCCACCGGCTCGGGTCCGGGGCATTCGGATTCGGTGAGTCGTTGGGGGTTGATCAGCAGTGTTGCGCGTTCTCGACGATCGCCGGGACGAGGGTGACGGCGTCGCCGGCTCCGGAGCGGCCGGGACCGACACCCTCACCGAGCCGAACGATGTCGACGGGTCGGTCCTCGCACCGGCCGAGCCGATGGCGGGTGAGCCGCGTACCGGGTGGCGTAAGTCGTTGTCCGCGCCGTGGAAGCTGCTGAGCTTCCTGTGGCGCACGCTGTGTGGCGAGTGGCGCGGCATCGTCGCCGACCCGGTCCGCGAGTTGTGGCGCAGCCGCGGCAAGGGGCTCACGCTCGCGGTCGTGGCCAGTTCGGCGGTGATCTTCTTCCACGCCATCGGCCAGACGCACACCGGCAAGGTGGTGGTGCGCCTGGTCGGCGGGGTGAGCGCGGACCTGCCGCTGTGGCTGGCCCTCGTGCGCACGCCCGTCTCGCTGTTCGTCCCGGCGCTCAACCTGCCGGTCTGGGCCGGCATCACGCAACTGTTCCTGGCCTTCGCCATAGCTCAACTCTCGTTGGGCGCCGCGCGGACCCTGATGATCGCGTACGTGACGACCCTCGCGGGCACGATGGGCGCGCGGATCATGATCGCGATCGGCCCCGACCACGCCCTCGGACTGCCCGACAAGGCCGCGCACGTGCTCGACACGGGGCCGTCGGCGGCCGTGGTGGGGCTGTTCACCTACCTGTCGATCATCCACCGCGCCCCCATACTCTTCACGATCACCGGCGGGTCGATGGTCCTGGAGTCGATCATCCTGCCCAACCTCGCCGGCCGCGAACATCTGATCGCGGTCGGTGCCGCGATGATTCTGGGGCTGTTCGCCGGGCGCAGGCGTCCCGCGTGGCTCGCCTGGACGGACACGCCGCGGGCGCGCGTGCGCGCGGGGTACACGGCGGCGGGCGATCGGATGCGGGCGCTCGTACCGCGCCG
>NZ_WWJX01000425.1 GCF_009865215.1 Streptomyces sp. SID3343
GGGTCGGGCGCGGAGGTGGGCGCGTTCGCCCTGGCTGCCGAACAGGCTGAGGAATTCGACCGGTTCGGCGTTCGCGGCGCCGAACCAGTGCGGTACGTGGGTGTCGAACTCGGCCGCTTCGCCGGGCGAGAGCACCAGATCCTGTTCGCCCAGGACGAGCCGCAGCCGTCCGTTGAGGACGTAGAGCCATTCGTAGCCCTCGTGGGTCTGTGGATCGGGTTCCGTGCGGCGGCTGTCGGCCGAGATCACCAGCTTGTACGCCTGGATCCCACCCGCTCGGCGGGTCAGCGGCACCATGGTCATGCCGTGGTGGGCGACCGGGCGCAGGTGGATGCGCGGGTCGCCCGTGGGTGGGGCGTCGACGAGTTCGTCCAGCGTGACGCCGTGGGCTCTGGCCAGGGGCAGCAGCAGTTCGAGGTTGGGCCGGCGGGTGCCGGACTCCAGCCGGGACAGGGTGCTGATCGAGATCCCGGTGACCACCGACAGGGTGGCCAGGGTGATCTCGCGTTGCAGGCGCAGTGCGCGCAGCCGGGGTCCGACCGCGTCGAGCGCCCGGTCGAGGTCGTGATCCATACCGACAGTTTGCCATACCGGCAACGAGGCTTGCCGATCCGGCGGGGTGGCCCGCATGGTCGTGGCGGAGGTGGTCACGATGACCGATGAGCTGAGGAACAGCTGTGACGTGGTGGTGGTCGGCGGCGGCGCGGCCGGATTGAGCGGAGCGCTGATGCTGGCACGCGCACGACGGTCGGTGGTGGTGATCGACGCGGGCGCCCCGCGCAACGCCCCGGCCGCGGGCGTGCACGGGCTGCTGGCCCGGGAGGGGATGGCCCCCACCGAGTTGTTGGAGCGCGGCCGGGCGGAGGTCCGCGGCTACGGCGGTCTGGTGGTGTCCGGAGAGGTCGCCACCGTGCGCCGCGAGGACGGGGATCACACCGGGACGGAATCCGAGGGCGGGTTCGAGGTCGCGCTGACCGACGGCCGTACGATCCGGGCCCGTCGACTGCTGGTGACCACCGGCCTCGTCGACGAACTGCCGGACGTACCGGGTCTGTGGGACCGGTGGGGCAGGGATGTTTTGCATTGCCCGTACTGCCACGGCTGGGAAGTGCGGGACCAGGCGGTCGGCGTGCTGGCCAGTGGGCCGCTGTCGGTACACCAGGCGCTGCTGTTTCGGCAGTGGAGCGACGACGTGACGTTCTTCGCCCACACCGTGACGCCGCCGACCGACGAACAGGCGGAGCAGTTGGCCGCGCGCGGCATCCGCGTGGTGCACGGCGAGGTGGCGTCCCTGGAGATCGCCGACGACCGCCTCGCAGGGGTGAGGATGAGCGACGGCAGGACGTTCGCCCGCGAGGCGCTGGCCGTCTCGCCGCGCATGGTGGCGCGCGCCGGCTTCCTGGCGGGGCTCGGACTGGAACCGGTGCCACACGCCTCGGGGGCCGGTGAGTATCTCCCCGCCGACCCGACCGGGCGTAGCGAGGTGCCCGGTGTGTGGGTCGCGGGCAATGTCACCGATCTGGCCGCCCAGGTCGGCGCGGCCGCGGCGGCGGGCGCCGGTGCCGGGGCACAGATCAACGCCGACCTGGTCGCCGAGGAGACTCGTCGCGCGGTCGCCGCCCACCGGGATCCGTTCTCGGCCGAGAACGAGGCGCGCGTCAGCGAACTGGTGATGGGCGACCGCCGCCACGGCATGTGACCGGCGGAACGACATCGTCCGGCCCGCTCGGCACCCGACGACGAAGGCCGAGCATCGTGGGCCGAAACACCGTAAGCCGAGCACCGTAAGCCGAGCACCACGCGCCCGCCGCATGGCGAGGCGAGGCGAGCCGCGCGGTCGGTCGGCGGCCCGCGGGAACGCCGTACGGGGCGCCCCCACCCTCACGGCGGAGGCGCCCCGTACGGCGTATCACCCGGCAGCACCGACTCGGCTGCCGGCGTCGGTCAGTGGACCCACAGGGACCAGAGAGTGCCGCCGTTGTTCAGACACAGGTACACCGGCCCGTGTGCCGGAGCGGCCGCGTGGCCGGCCGCGTCGCACGACGCCTGCGAGGGGTAGTAGCCGTAGAAGATGAAACTGCCACCCGGGGCGGGATCCGCCATCGCGGGCGCCGCGGCGGCTCCCACGCCCAACAGGGACGCGGTCAAGGCGATACCAGCCAAGGTCTTGCGCATGTGCTCGACTCCGTTTCTCGTCCCGAGCCTCGACTCGGGCCGTTGGAAAGGCAATTCGGGCTGTTCAACCGTGCCGGCGCACGCGGAAGACGCTAGCCGCTCCCTGCACGCCGAGCAATAGGTCTATACCAATAAAGCGGATTCTCGTGTTCCACGCCCCCGCTCCCGGTCGCTCCCGGCCGCCGCCGAACAGGCGGCCCGGACGGCCGATTTCGCCCGGCCGCCGCACTGCGGGAGTACTGGACGGCCGGGAGGGAATAGGCGTTCGTCGGCGAGGTCGACGCCGCTCGTACCGAACCGTGGGACGGAGAAGCACGCATGAAGATCGGGGACATCCAGGTATTGCCCGTGGTGGACGGCGTCGGCGTCGAGGTGGCGACGGACATCCTGTCTCGCCCCGGCGTGGACGACGCGTGGGCCTGCCACACCGAACACCTCGGCGCGGACGGGACGCTGGAACTGCCGCTCGGCGGATTCTGCATCCGCACCGGCGATCGGACGGTCCTGGTCGACGCCGGTGTCGGGGATTTCGACAACGGCAAGTACGTGGGCGGAGGCATGCTCGACTCGCTGCGCGCCCAAGGGATCGAGCCCGGTGACGTGACCGACGTGGTCTTCACCCACCTGCACTTCGACCATGTCGGCTGGGCCACCCACCGCGGCGAGATCGTGTTTCCGCATGCCACCTACCGCGCCCATCGGGCCGACTGGGAGCGCTTCGTCTCGGGTCCCGACGCGGAACGCGACGCGATCGACAAGCTCGCGCCGATCGAGCCCCGGATGGAACCGTTCGATGGCGACTTCACCGTCGCGCCGGGGGTCGACGCCCGCCACGTCCCCGGGCACACCCCGGGCTCGACCGTGTACATCGTCTCGTCGGGCGGGCGGCGGGCTCTGCTGCTCGGCGACGTCGCGCACTCGGTGGTCCAGTTGAGCGAGCGGGACTGGGAAGTGATCTGGGACGTCGACCCGGTCGCCGCGTCGGCGGTGCGCAACGCCCTCGCCGACGAGGTGGCGGACACCGAGGACCTCGTCGCCGCCGCCCACTTCCCGGGCATGCGGTTCGGCCGGGTCGTCACGGGCGACGGCCCACGCCGATTCGTCGCCCTGTGAAAGCGCCGACAGCGCGGCGCCGGGCGGTCACTCACACGACGAACGCCCCCACGAGTGCCGGCGACGCTCGGGGGGCGTCGATCGCCCGGGCCGCGTGCGCCGGGCCGGGGCTGTCGAACCCCGGCCCGACGGGCGCGGCCGGCTAACGCGATTCCCGCTCCGCCGCCTCGGCGACGCGCCTGATGGTCGCCAACCGCCGATCCCAGTCGGTCGCGAGCGCCGCCATCCACCGCGCGGTCGCGTCCAACGCCGCAGGCCGTACCGCGTATCGCACCTCGCGTCCGACCCGGCCGCCGGAAACCAGCCCGGCGGAGTCCAGGACGGCCAGGTGTTTGACCACCGCCTGCCGCGAAACGGGCAGGCCCTCGGCGAGCGTGGTCGCGGTGGCCTGACCGTGCGCGGCGAGCAGATCGAGCAACCGGCGTCGCGTCGGATCGGCCAACGCGGCGAGCACGTGGTCGACCGTTTCGGCCGCGACGCCGAGCCCGTCGTTCGTCACGGGGACGGCTGTTCGGCGCGGCCCTTGAGCGCGTCGAGCTCCTGGGGCCAGCCCTCGGAGTTGCCTTCGACCACCGTGCGGCGCAGTTCCTCCGAGCCGGCCAGTGCCGCGAAGCCACTCTCGACCACGCTGAGCCGCGTCTTGTCGCCCTCGGCCGTCAACCTGAACTCCACGAGGGTGCTGTTGTCATCGCGCAGCTCTTCGCCGGGGAACCCACTGGCCCAGCGATACGCCAGGTAGTTCGGCGGGTCGACCTTCTCCACCCGCACCGGGAAGTCGCCGTGCTCGGCGTTCCGGGCCACCGTCGTCCGGCCCTCCTCGGCCACCGTGCCGGGCAGGCTCGCCTTTTCGCCCACCCAGAACCCGGGCTCGGCCACCAACGACCAGACTCGCTCCAACGATGCCTCGATCAATGTTTCGCGTTCGATCCGGTCCTCGCTCATGAGGAGACTCTCCTTCGTCGTCGCCATCATTTGGGATGCAACCCCAGCGTTGCACGTCAGCCGGCCACGCGCAACCGGGCAATTGCACATGCCGGCAGACAACGCCCTGCGACCCCTTGCGACGCCTTCCCACCGAACTCGGCGGGTCGGTGGGTCGGTAGGTCGGCGGGTCGGTGAGTCGGTGAGTCGGTGAGTCGGCGAGTCCACCCGCCGGCGAACCCGCCAAGCGGCCGACCGTGTCACCGCCACCGTCACGGCCGCGCTGCCCTCACCCATACCCGTCGCGGCCTGCCGGAACCGGCGGCGTGCGGCAAGCCGAGAGGTGCCCACGACCCTGGACGGCGTCCAGTATCAGCTAGGATCTCGCACACGCGGCCACCCACCACGCCGCACCGACAACGGCCTTGTCTTCCAAGGAGGTTCGCATGGACGAACAGAACAACGACGCCCAGACCGCGGCCCTCCGGGCCATCGACCAGTCGGTGCCGAGCGTGGCGCGAATGTACGACTACTACCTCGGCGGCAAGGACAACTACCAGGTCGACCGGGAAGCCTCCGACCAGCTCTCGATAGCCGCCCCGGGCACCCGGGCCTTGGCCGTGAACAACCGGCGATTCCTGCAGCGCGCGGTACGGGTCCTCGCGGGCGAGTACGGCATTCGCCAGTTCGTCGACCACGGCTCGGGCCTGCCGACCCAGGACAACGTGCACCAGATCGCGCAGCGGATCGACCCGCAGTCACGCGTCGTCTACATCGACCACGACCCGATCGTGCTGGCCCACGGCCGGGCGATCCTCGCCGACAACGAACAAACCACCGTCGTCAACGCGGATTTCCGGGACACCGACGCGATTCTCGGCCACTCCGACGTGGCCAAGCTGATCGACCTCGACCAGCCGGTAGCGGCGTTGTTCCTGTCCGTCCTGCACTGCATTCCCGACTCGGACGATCCCGCCGCCCTGGTCCGGCGCGTCGTGGACCGGATGGCTCCGGGCAGCTTCGTGGTGATCTCGCACCTGGTCTCCGCCGACCCCGAAGTGCGCGTACGGCTCAGCGATTTCATGCTGGGCGCCACCCAGGGCAACTGGGGCCGGGTCCGTGAGGCTGCCGACGTCCAGGGCTACTTCGGCGACCTGGAGTTGCTGTCCCCCGGCCTGGTCGAGGTCTCCACGTGGCGTCCCGACGGCACGCCGGGTCCGACCCAGGAAACCGCCGAGTGGATCGAATTCGGCGGCGTGGCCCGCAAGCTCTGAACCCGCGCCAGGCGGCGAGTTCACGCCCATCGAGTGCGAACGCCCAACAAGCGCGAACGCCCATCGAGCGCGAACTCGCCGCCTGCGTACCGCCGTCCGCGTACTGTGATCCGTACGCTTGGTCCTGCGCACCGCCGTCGTCGGTGAACTCACCGCCCCCATCGGCCCGTCACGAGTTCGCATCCGTGAACAACACGGGCGCCTCGACCCGCACCCCGTCACCGCCGTCGCGCGCCCCGGCCTCCCCGTCCACCTCGACGCCGACGTCGGGCTCCGCGGGCGCGAAGCCCTCGACGAGCGCCAGTAGATCGAGTTGCGCCGGCCCGATGCGTGTGGGTGCGTCGGCCGCGGCGGTCCACGAACCCCGGCAGGAGATCGGCGCCCCGGCGACCCGTGCGTGTCCGGGCCCGTCGTGGCGCCACACCGAGTGATCCTCGGTCAACGCCAACCTTCGACCGCACACGGCGCAGCTACCTCGTTGTCGATGAGAGCTCATGGCCCCATCATGTCGGCGACCGCCGACGCCCCGAACCACGACCGCTTCGCCGGCCGCCGGCGCGATTTCGTGTGTCAGGCGACCGGGAGTCTGGCCGCGGCCCAGTCGAGCAGGGCCGGCCAGTCGAGCGTGGGCACCCAAAGGTCGACCAGGGCGAGTTCCTCCTCGCCGGGGGTGGGACCGACGCCCAGGACCCGCAGACCCGCGCGGGTGGCCGACAGGATGCCGCACAGCGAGTCCTCGACGGCCAGGGTGTCCTCGGGGGCGGCGCCGCACAGGCGCGCGGCGGCGAGGTAGACGTCCGGATGGGGCTTGGGCTTGAGGTCGCCGTCGGGGACGACGATGTCCGAGAAGCTGTCGAGCAGTCCCGCGTGCGACAGGCCCGACTCGACGACGTCGCGCGGGCAGTTGCTGGCCACCGCCAAAGGCGCGAACGCGGCTACCCTGCGCACGAATTCGCCCGCGCCGGTGATGGTCACCGGGTCGTCGGCGACCAACGCCCGAAAATGCTCCAGGAGTTCCCCGGTCACCAGTTCCGCCCGCGCGGACGGGAGCCCGGCCACCTCGGTCATCAGTCGCCCGCACTCGGCATAGTGCAAGCCCTTGGTACGGGCTCCGAAGTCGGCGGACGGCTCGACGCCGTAGCCTAGGAGCACCTTTTCCCTGGCGTGCTCCCAATGGCATTCGCTGTCCATCAGCGTGCCGTCGCAATCGAAGACGATCGCGGAGGGTGTCCAAGTGAGCAGGTTGGGAAGTGTCATCGGTCCGCCGTTCGTAAGGATGCCGAACGACGCGCGATTTCGGGGGCCGTCGGCCGCCTCGGGGCCGGTCCTGCGGTGTCCGCGTGCGGCACCGGCCGAGCATGTCCGACCACCATCAAAAGCGGTCGGTTCGCGCCGTCGTTCGATGCGTCTCGGATCCTCGTGACCCGGAACATAACGATCATTACGTTATGCCGACGACACTGAGTGAGCAAGCAACTACGGATTGTCCGCGTGTCGAGGGAACCGCATGGCGCCCACGGCCGTCCGCACCTCGCCCTGCCACACCCGAAACGACACGCCCGCCGTGCCGTGCCACGTGCACTCGACGCGAGCCGTGGGGGCGAACTCGGTGAACCGCGGCGCGCGCAGCCGCACCACGAGCGGCCGAACCGCACTACCGCCACTTCCCCAGGCCGCGGCCTGTCGGGCCGCCTCCAGGAGCACCATGCCGGGCACGTGGTCGCTGCCGTGGTCGAAGAAGAACGGATGCAGCGGGTCGGCCGGGTCCACGTGCAGCGCGCTCGGCGTGGCGCTCACCATCACGTCGCGCGCCCTGCCCACCCCCACGGACTCGGGACACACCCGCGTTCCGACGCTCGACATCGGCGCGCCGGGCGCCGGGGGGCGGCCCGCACGCAACACCGCGTAGTCCTGCCGCTCGACAAAGCGCGCCCGCCCCGACGCGCGGGCGAAACGTCGTCCGTCGGCCCAGAACCACACCCGCAGCCGGACACCCCGAGCCCTGCCGCTGTCGGGCGCCACCCGCACGTCGTCGGCGACGACCAGGCAACTGACGTCCGTGGCTCCGTGGGCCAGGCGCGGTTCCGCGTCGGGGTCGAGCGCGAAGTACAGATCCTTGATCAGGAAGTGGGCGTCCGGCGAGACGTCGAAGTACTTCAACGGAAGGTGGATCCCGATCTGGCGCAGGGTTTCGGCGACCATCAACGGGTGGTGTCGATCGGCTCCCCCGTCGGGAAAGGACGGGTGCGACCTCGACCACTGCGCCGCGACCCGAAAGGTCAGTCCACCGCACGGCAGGGCGTCCGTGAGCAGGACTTCGGCGACGGAAGACCGATGCACCGACTCGCGATCGACGGTACGCGACCAACTCAACGGTCGGAGCGCGTGCTCCGTCGATTCCACATTGCCGTACATAGGGTGCCTGGGTACCCGAAAATATTGCTTGTCAAAGATGCGCATGTCATCCCGACACGGGCCCGCCGGTTGGCTACTTTCGATGCGGACGATCGCCACCCCGGGAGAACGGACACCACGTGCAGGATCGGGCCGGAACGACGCGTGCGCAGATCTTGGCCGCGGCTGCGCAACTGTTCGACGAGCGTGGATACGCGGGAACGAGTATCAGCGACATCACCGAACGGTCCGGGCACACCAGCGGCGCCATCTATTTCCATTTCACCGGCAAGGAAAATCTGGCCCGTGCGGTGGTCCAGGCACACTTCGCGGCCTGGCCGCCCCTCGTCGCCGGCTGCGCCGGGCGATTCGCCGCTCCGTTGGAGGAGTTGGTGGGTCTCAGCTTCGCCGTCGCCCGGGCGTTTCGCGACGACGCGTTGGTACGAGGCGGCGCACGCCTGTGGGCCGAGCGCCTCCCCGCCGTCGACCCGTTTCCGACTCCCTTCGTGGGCTGGATCGAGACGGTGGAGGCGCTCCTCATCCAGGCCCGCGGACACGGCGACCTGTCCCCTTCGGTGGACCCGCCGAAGGCCGCACGCGCGATCATCATGGCCTTCTTCGGCCTGCACAGCGTCTCCGAGGCGTTCGACGGCCGGGCCCACATCGAGGAGGACCTGACCGGCCTGTGGCGCCTGCTGCTGCCGACCCTGCAAGTACGCCCGGCCGCCGAAGCCGCCCTCTCCCGAGTACGGATCGTCCTCGGAACCGAAGCCGAGACCGAGACCGAAACCGAGGCCCAAGCCCAAGCCGGAACCGATACCGACACCGAAACCGACGCGGAACGCGAGCCGGGCGCGGAGTCGAAACAATCCTGGCCGCAGGCGCGCTCGACCCGGATGCAGCCCTCCCGGTAGGGCCGTAGGAGCGCCCCCTGCCGGCGGCGCCACACCACCACCGAGCAGCCCACGCCTCCCTCGTCCTCGCCTTCACTCGCACCCGCACACCGAGGCAACTCCTCACTGCTGCACCGGACTTCGCCCCTCAGTCGAGGGCCGGAACCACCACGACCAGCAGCGCGACCAAGGCGAATGCCTCCCCACGCATCGCCCGGCGCGGCACGTCCGGCCCGCTCGGCCGCCCGCCGCGTGAGCCGCCACGCTCGGACCCCGTACTCCCCTCGTCACCGTCGTCGTAGCCGCCACTCACCGGTTGACCCTGACGCAGGGTCAACCTCGCAGCATGGTCGGCATGACCACTACAACCCATGCGATCGAGGTCGCCGGACTGCGCAAGTCGTACGGCGACCACCAGGTGGTCGCCGGCGTCGACCTGACCGTCCCCGCAGGCACCGTCTATGCCCTGCTCGGCCCCAACGGGGCCGGCAAGACGACCACGGTCCGGATTCTGTCCACGTTGCTTCCCGCCGACGCCGGTACGGCCCGGGTCGCCGGATACGACATCCGCCGCGAGGCCGACCGGGTGCGCGCGTCGATCGGCGTGACCGGGCAGTTCTCCGCCGTGGACGGGGTGCTGACCGGGCGGGAGAATCTGCGGCTGATGGCCGATCTCGGCCACCTCGGCCGACGCCGCGCGGAGGCCGTGGTCGGGCGACTGCTGGAGCGGTTGGACCTGCTCGATGCCGCCGACCGCCGCGCGGCGACGTACTCCGGCGGGATGAAGCGGCGACTGGACCTGGCGATGACGCTGGTGGCCGGGCCGCGGCTGATCTTTCTCGACGAACCGACCACCGGCCTCGACCCGCGCAGCCGCCGTGAGCTGTGGGAGATCGTGCGCGAACTGGTGGCCGACGGGGTCACCGTCTTCCTCACCACCCAATACCTCGA
>NZ_WWJX01000426.1 GCF_009865215.1 Streptomyces sp. SID3343
GTCGCGCTGACCCCGCGCATCAGCCGGCGGCGGCCGGGAGGTCGGGCACCTCCCCGCCGGCGCGTGCCCGGTGCGGCCCCGTTCTCGGCTTCGCGTCACCCGGAGTGCGGCCCGGCGATGGGTGGGCCGGAGAGGGCTCCCACCGCCGCTCCCCCCGGGGCCCGACCCGGCGAGATCCGCCGCGACGAGGTGGGGTTAGCCGAACCGTGAGGTCGGGGGGTGTCACCCTCGCGGGCGCCGGCCGAACCCACCAGCATGTAGACCCTGCCCACGTTTGTCCCGACGACTTCGCCGCCCCGAGGATGCCCGTCATGCGTACGTTCCTGAAGACCCCGTTCACGAGACGAACGTGGGCCGAGACCGGCTACGCGATCGTCGGATTCCCGCTCGCGTCGGTCGGCTTCGTGTTGATGCTCGCGCTGGCCATGACGGGCGCGCTGCTGACCGTCACCCTGATCGGCCTGCCGGTGATCGCCCTGCTGGTCATGGGCGCCCGCTGGTGGGGCGGCCTGCACAAGGGCCTCGCCCGCGGGATGCTCGGAGTCGAGGTCGCGCCACTGCGCCGGTTCCGGCCCCACGCCGGCCTCCTCGGCCGGCTCGGCGCGTGCCTGGGCAACGCCGAGGGATGGCGGGCGATCCTGTACATCCTGATCGGTTTCCCGCTCGCGAGCGTCACGCTCGTGGCCACGGCGATGGCTTGGTCCTACGGGGTGATCTCGCTCGCCTACCCCCTGGTCCTCGTCGTTTTCGACCCCCGCACCACCGACGTGCACGGCGTCGAACACCGCTCGCTCATGCAGTTCGGCGACAACTACTACATGGACACGTGGCCCCGCCAGCTCATGGTCTGCGCGGCCGGTGTGCTGATCCTGCTGATCGCGCCGTGGATCGTCCGCGCCCTCGTCGCCGTCGACCGCCTGCTGATCCCCGCGCTGCTCGGCCCGACCAAGACCTCACAGCGGGTCGCCGACCTGGAGGAGACCCGGGCCCACGCCGTCGACGACTCCACCGCGACACTGCGCCGCATCGAACGTGACCTGCACGACGGCGCCCAGGCCCGCCTGGTCGCGCTCGCGATGAACCTGAGCATGGCGAAGGAGAAGCTCGACACCGAGGACACCGAGCGCCCGATGGACGTCGACCGGGCCCGTACCCTCGTGGACACCGCGCTGGGCAACGCCCGCGAGGCCATCGTCGAACTGCGCGACCTCGCTCGCGGCATCCACCCACCGGTCCTGGACCAGGGGCTGGACGCCGCGCTCGCGACGCTCGCCGCGTGCAGCGCGGTCCCGGTGGACGTCACCACCGACATCGCGACCAGGCCGCCCGTCTCGATCGAGGCCATCGCTTACTTCTGCTCCGCCGAACTGCTCACCAACGTGGCCCACCACTCCGGCGCGACCCGGGCCCGGGTCGCCGTATCGGTCCGGGGCGGCCTGCTGCGGCTGAGCGTCACCGACGACGGCCGCGGCGGCGCGAGCGTGGGCAAGGGCAGTGGGCTGGCCGGTCTCGTCGAGCGGGTGCGCACGGTGGACGGCGTACTGCGGATCGTCAGCCCGCTCGGTGGCCCGACCGAGGTGACGGTGGAACTGCCCACGGGTGGATGACCGGGTGAGGACGCGACGGTGTCCCGGGCCTGCGCGGAGCCGGTCCGAGGGCGGTCGTCGGTCGTGGGACGATCGTCCCCATGCGCATCGTGATTGCCGAGGACGCCGCGATTCTGCGGGACGGCCTGGTCCAACTGCTCCTCGACCGTGACCACGAGGTCGCGGCCGCCGTCGCCGACGCCGACGCGCTGCGGGTGGCGGTGGCGGAGCACGAGCCCGACGTGTGCGTGGTGGACATCCGGATGCCACCCACGCACACCGACGAGGGGCTGCGGGCCGCGATCGACATCCGTCGGCAGCACCCCGGGGTCGGCGTGCTGGTCTTCTCGCAGTACATCGAGACCCGATACGCCGCACAGTTGCTCGCTGGCAACGCGGCCGGGGTGGGCTATCTGCTCAAGGAACGCGTCGTGGACACGCGGGACTTCACCGACGCGCTGGAGCGGGTCGCGGCGGGCGGTACCGCGCTCGACCCCGAGGTCGTCACCCAGTTGTTCGGGGCGGGCCTGCGCAGCGGCGGCCTGACCACGCTCACCCCACGCGAGACCGAAGTGCTCGGACTGATGGCGGAGGGCCGAACCAACGCGGCCATCGCCAAGAAGCTCGTGGTGACCGAGCGCGCGGTGGAGAAGCACGTCGGCAACATCTTCACCAAGCTGGATCTGCCGCCGTCCGACACCGACCATCGTCGGGTGATGGCGGTGTTGCGTTACCTGCAACTGTGAGGCCGGGCGCGGGCGCCGGGGGCGAGCCGGCCGGTGGCGTCGGCGCCGTCGGTGTGGGATGCCCGGGTCGCCCCCTCCGTGATCCGCGCATCCCACACCGTATTCGGGGACGGTGACCGCTCGAGGCACCGTGGTCGCGGCCGTCGTTCCGCGGGTGTTCACGTGGCCTACGGTTCGGTCGCCACCGGGTCCGGCGTCTCCGGGTCCGGCACTTCCGCGTCCGCGCGGATGACGACGCTCTCCGCTCCCGCGACGATCGACGCGAGATCCGCCGGGCCCGCCGGGGCTGCCGGGGCAGCGGTGGTGGCGGGTGTCGCGATGCGCACGTCGTGCGGGCCGGCTTCCCCACCCCCGCCGCACGCCGTGAGCACCACGATCGCCGCCACCACCGCGAGCAGGACGCCCGCCGCCGCACCCGGAACGGCGAACCCCCGGCTCACTGCGTCGTGCTCGGCGGCCGCGCCTTGCACCACGCCGCGACTCGCGCGAGGTCGGTCTTGCCCTGCCGCAATTGCGGAACGAGACCCTGACGCCTCGCCAGCACGTCCTGTAGGTAAGTCCCGATCTCCGGCCGGCCGTTGTGCTCGGCCCGCGCGATGCGTTGTCGAACCCGTGCGATCGAGCCGTTGACGCTCTCGTCGCCGTCGAGCCGGGTCAGTGCCTTGTCGATCCGCGCGTCGAGCTGCGGAACCCGCTTACACAGGGCGGGCGCCCGGTGGCCGCCGCCACCGGGCAGCCCGCCCGCGTTTGCGGACGGCGCCGCGAACAGCGCCCCGAAAGTCACGAAGGCCGCGAGAACCGCGCCACGACGCGCGCCGTATGTGTTCATCGTCGGCCTTCCCGAGCCGGGCCCGTCCCACCCCGGACGGGCACGACGTACGTGGAAGCTAGGGGCCTTCCTTGTGGGAATCCTGTGAGTTGGCCGCCGGCTCCGGCGTTCGGGTTTCCGATCCGCCGGCCGACAGCCAGTCACGGCCGCCGCCCGGGCGCGGGAACGCGCGCAACGGCAGGATCACCTCGACCCGGGTACCGGTGCCCGAGGACGGTACGCCCACCGCGACCCGGCCGCCGTGCAGCGCGACCTGCTGCGCGACCAGGGTGAGCCCCAGCCCGGCACCGGGGCTGTCCGCGCCGCGATGGAACCGGTCGAACACCACGTCACGCGCGGGTGGGGCGATCCCGGGACCGTCGTCCTCCACGCGCACCACGCCGCAATCGATGCCCGGCGCGACCACGACCCGGACCGGGCCTGCCCCGTGTACCAGGGCGTTGGTGATCAGGTTGTCCACGAGCAACCGCAACCCCGGCGCGAGCCCGTGCACGACCACGTCGCACGGCGCCTCCACCCGGATGTCGGCGCCCGGCCGTACCGCCACCGCGTCCCGCCGCGCCGCGTGCGCCAACTCGCTCAGCTCGACCGGGGCAAAGGAGGCCGGGTCGACCAGATCGCCCTGCGCGAGGGCGCGCAACGCGCTCAGCACGGCCAGAATGCGATCATGCCCGACCGCCAGGTCCGCAAGCACGTCGGCGCGGTCGTCGGTGGGCAACTCGGGATAGGTGGCCAGCACGTCCAGGTCGGTGCGCATCCCGGTGAGCGGGCCGCGCAGTTCGTGGTCCACGGTGGCCGCGAACGAGCGGGCCGTGTCGAGGGCCTCGCGAGTGCGCGCGGTCTGCGCGGCGTAGCGGCCCAGGACGGCGTCGAGGGTGCGGCCGAGTTCGTCGACCTCGACCACTCCCGAAGGCACGTGTACCGCATCGTAGTTGCCGCCGTCGGGATCCAGCTCGGCGGCGCGACGCCGCAACGCCCGCAGCGACCGGGTCGCGG
>NZ_WWJX01000427.1 GCF_009865215.1 Streptomyces sp. SID3343
TCGCCTGCGGTGTCGCCACCCCCGTCCTCACCGCCGCGCACCGAGCCCCCGACGTCCGCCGGCAGCACGTCGAAGGCGCCCACTCGCGCGCCTGTTCCGCCCCCGCGCACCGGCGCCGGCAACCTCCCGCTCTCGGGCCGCGTCGTCGTGCTCGACCCGGGCCACAACCCCGGCAACGGCAAACACTCTCGCGAGATCGACAAGCAGGTGGACGCGGGCGGGATGACCAAGGAGTGCGACACCACCGGCACCGAGACCAACAAGGGCTACACCGAGGCCGAGTTCACCCTCGACCTCGCCGCTCGCGCCCGCAAGCTCCTGGAACAGCAGGGCGCGACGGTGGTGTACACGTGGGAGAGCGACGCGTGGGGACCGTGCGTGAACGAGCGCGCGGCCAAGGGCAACACGGCGAACGCCGACGCGGTCGTGTCGATCCACGCCGACGGCGGCCCCGCGAGCGGGCGGGGCTTCCACGTCATCCTGCCCGCCCTCGTGCAGGCGAAGAACGCCGACACGGCGCCGATCGTGGCACCCTCGCGCGACCTGGGCACGTCGGTCGCGAAAGCGTTCGGCCTGGCCACCGACTCTCGCCCCGCCACCTACCTCGACACCGCCGACGGCCTGGTCACCCGCAGCGATCTCGGCGGGTTGAACCTGTCGACCCGGCCCAAGGTCTTCATCGAGTGCGCCAACATGCGCAACTCCTCGGACGCCGCGCTGATGACCGATCCGGCGTGGCGCGAGCGCGCCGCGTCCGGCATCGCCGCCGGGATCACGGCCTATCTACAGAAGGGGACGTGAGCCCGCGATCGCTTGTCCCCTAAGGTCGTCTCCGGTTGTCGCCGGCGCCTTCGCGCGCCGCGGACGATTCACCGGTATGCGACGCGCCCGCGCGTCGTCGACCACCGGGTCGTTCCCGGGCGGCGCACCGACCGCCACTCGCGTCGCGCGATCGGGGTCGGGATCGGGGTCGGGGTCGAGCCACCGGCACCACGTCCCACGCATCGGTCGCACGCACCACGTACCACTCCCGGCGTCATCCGCGCCGCCGGGTGACGTCCCCCTCCGAGCCTCCTGGGAGAAACGTTGAACCGGAAAGGGATCACGAGGGGCGACGCGATCGTCATCCTCGCGGTCGTCCTGATCTTCATCTTCTCGTTCTTCAATTACTACGAAATCAGTTTGACCGAACGCGGTTCGAGCAGCGACGACGGCGACATGTTCAGCAGCGGCAACACGAGCACCAAGGGCTGGAACGCCTGGACGGTGAACTTCTTTCCGTTGATGCCGGCGGTGGTCCTCGTCCCGGCTCTGGCCCTGGTGCTCGCCGTCATCGGTCGGTTCGTCGCGCAGCCCGACCGGCCGGTGCTCGGTCTGGCCCTGCGTCAGTGGGCGATCGCGTTCGGCGTCACCGGCGCGATCAGCGGCTTCTTCGCCCCGTTCGGCGCCGGCGGTGCGATCGGCGATCTGCTCGAAGAGATCGCCCCCTCCCGGGCCGGGGTCGACTCGGGCCCCACCGTGTTCGCGTGGCTGATGATGGTCTGCGGCCTCGTCGCGGCGCTGTTCCTGATCGTCGGCGACCGCATGCCGGGCCTGGCCGCACCGCTGTTCAGCCCGGTACCGCAGCAGCAGTGGGGCTACCTGCCACCGCCGAACGCGACCGGTGGCTACCCGCCGCCGAACGTGAGCGGCGCCTACCCGCCGCCCGGGGCCTACCCGGGGGCTCCCGCTCCCGGCGCACCGATGGCGGGCGTACCCGCGCACGTCCCGCAGCAGGCTCCGACCGGGTCCTCGAACGCCGCCGCACCTGCGGCGCCCCTCGGAGTGGGCTCCGACGCGCAGGAGTTCGCCCAGTTCTGGTTCGCGGTGCCCGAGGCGCGCGCGTTGGCGCCGTCGGAGGGCCTGGACAAGACCCCGGTCGCCACGCTGGAGACGGGGCAGTGGTACCTCGCCGTGGCCCCGCACCCGGGCGGTGTCCTGGTCGAGGCGGACGGCGTCCGAGGGGTCCTGAGCGATGTCTCGGGGATCCAACGCGGAGAATGACGGTACGTCAGGCAGCGATGCCGGTGCGGGCGACCGCACCGGCATCGTCTCGGGCGGCGCCGACCGAAGGTCCGCCCGGGCAGTTCGAAAGACCCGTCAGGGAGGAGCACGATGCCACGCAAGGGTGTCACCCGAGGTGATCTGATCGTCGCGATCGCGGCGATCGGAGTTCTGGTCTTCTCGTTTCTCCCGTGGTACTCGGTGACCGCCAAGGGCGACAACTACCCCAGGCTCACGGAAGGCACCACCGACTACTCGGCGTGGATCACCGACTTCTGGCCGCTCGCACCGGCGGTCGTGCTGCTGTCCTCGATCTCGTTCGTGCTGCTGCTGGTCGGGCGGTTCGCGATCCGCGGTGGCGCGCAGCAGCCGACCGAGGTCCGGTTCGGCGGACTCTCGTTCCACCAGTGGGGGATCGCGCTGGGCGCGGCGTCGGCGTGGAGCGCGGTCTGGGCCGTACTCGGCGCGGACGGCGGCTACGAGAAGCTGGCCAGGACCGCCGAGCAGATCGCGCGCGCCGACGGCGGCACCGGCGTGACCATCGACGCCGGGCACGCCTGGGGCGCCTGGGGGCTCGCCGGCTTCGCCGTGCTCCAGGCGCTGTCGTTGCTCGTGAGCGACCGGATCAGCGGGCTGGCCGCGCCGCTGGTGAAGCCGCGGTCGAACGCGTGGCAGGGCTATCCCGGTGGCGGCTTCCCCGGCGCCCCCGGCGGCTATCCGCCCGGTCCGCCCGGGACCGGCGGGTTCGCGGTTCCGCCACCCGTCGCGCCACCCGTGTACGGCCCGCCCGGCAGCACTCCGCCGCCGCGCACGCCGCCGATGGCCCAACCGCCCGTGGTCCAGCCGCCGGTGCTGTACAAGCCGGACACTCCGGGTCAGGGGCAACCGGCGGTGCACACCCCCGAGCCGCTGTCCGAACAGTCCGGACAAAGCACCGATCCCGGCACGTTCGAGCAGTACTGGCTCGCGGTCCCCGAACCGCGGGCGCTCCAGCCGGCCGATCACGCCGGCGACGCGATCGCGACGCTGCACCCCGGCGTCTGGTATCTCGCGGTCGGTCGACAGGACGACGGGATCGTCATCGACATCGACGGCCTACAAGGCGTGTTGCGTGATCTGACGGGAATTCAGCGAGGCGAATAGCCTCGGACGGAGATCCGACAAAATGTCCGTTCGCGGCGCGGCGAGTGGGGTCGGGACACGAATGGCCGCACGGTCTGGCACAGTGTCCCGGACCAATGCACCGGTGACGCGCGGGGGCTACGTCGGTGGCACGACTTGGGTGGCCCCCGTACGCTGTCGGCGCCCATCCCCCTCGGGAGGAGTATCAGTGGACGTCAAAAAGCTCTCGCGTGGCGACGCGGTCATCGGGGTCGCCGCGCTGCTCATCTTCATCTTTTCATTCCTGGATTTCATGGGCGTCAAGGACGGCCGTTCGTTCGGCGACCTGTCCTGGAACAGCTGGTCCGGCCAGGTCGCACCGATCGCCTCGGCTGTCGTGCTCATTCCGATTCTCACGGGTGTGTTGTTCGTCCTCGGCGGGATTCTCCCGCAGTTGACGGACCGACAGATCCTCGGTCTGACGGCACGTCAGTGGGCGCTGCCGCTCGCGGTGGTCACGCCGATCAACGCGCTGTGGTCGTTCGGCGCGGCCACCGAGGGCCTGGAGATGAAGGTCGGCGGCATCTTCGTCATCCTCTTCTCGATCGTCCTCAGCGGCTTCGTGATCGCCACCACCGTGGTGCCCGTCTTCCAGGCACCGCTGCTGGGCGCGGGCGGCCCGCGTCCGCAGGGACCGCAGGGTGGCCCGCAGGGCCAGTACGGCGCCCCGCAGGGTCAGCAGCCGTACGGCGGCGCGCCCTACGGCGGCCAGCAGCAGCCCGGTGGTCCGCAGGGCTACGGCAACCCGCAGGGCGCTCCCCAGGGCGGCTTCGGCGGCCCCGGCCCGCAGGGCCCCCAGGGTCCCCAGGCCGGCTTCGGTGGTCCCGGCCCGCAGGGCCCCGGCCCCCAGGGCCCGCAGGGTCCCCAGGGCGGCCTGCAGCAGCCCAACCCGGGCACCCCGCCCGGTGGAGCCCGCGCGCCGTTCCAGCCGTTCTGGTTCTCCGTGCCGGAGTCGCGTCCCATGCTGGACGAACACACCAACCAGGAGAAGGGCGTCCTGAACACGGGCGTCTGGTACCTGGCGGTGGCCGAGCACCCGGGTGGCCTGCTGGTCGAGGTCGACAACGTGCGCGGCGTGCTGCAGAACACGATCGGCATCCAGCGCTCGTAGCGCGCGTACTCCCGAGGAATCGGCGACACCGAACGATCGGGTAGCCGCGGAAGGGGCGTCGTCCACACGTGTGGACGGCGCCCCTTCGGCGTGTCCGCGTCCTGCGCGGCGGGGCAGGCGCCGCAGCGGGTCGGCGTCGCACCGGGTCGGCGTCACACCGGGGGCGGCCTCCCCCATAACTAAAACGTGTTCTACCCTGCGATGGCGATTCCCTGTGAAGCTCCGAGCAACTCCGTGGAGGTAGCGCCATGAGGCTGGGTCTGACGTTCGGGTACTGGGGCCGCGGCCCGTCCGCCGACTTCGTCGAACTCGCGCAGGAGGCCGAGCGACTCGGCTTCGACGCGGTCTGGACCGCCGAGTCCTGGGGTTCGGACGCGTTCACGCCGCTGACCTGGATCGCGGCCAACACGTCGCGGATCGGGCTCGGTACGGCGGTCACCCAGATGACCGCGCGCACCCCCACCGCGACCGCGATGCACGCGCTGACGCTCGATCACCTCTCCGGCGGGCGCGTGATGTTGGGCCTGGGTCTGTCCGGTCCGCAGGTGGTCGAGGGTTGGTACGGTCGGCCGTTTCCCAAGAGCCCGCTGACCTTCACGCGCGAGTACGTCGACGTGATCCGCCAGGTCCTGCGCCGCGAGGGCCCGGTCGTGGCCGAGGGCCGCTACGCGCAACACCCGTACACGGGCGAGGACGGCACCGGCTTGGGCAAGTCGCTCAAGTCGATCACCCACCCGCTGCGCGCGAACCTGCCGATCTTCCTGGGCGCCGAAGGCCCGAAGAACGTGCACCTGACCACGCAAATCGCCGACGGATGGCTGCCGTTGCACTGGGCGCCGACCCGACCGGAGGTGTACGCGGACGCGCTGCGCGACAAGCCCGAGGGCTTCCGGATCGCGCCGATGGTGCAGGTCGCGCTCGGCGACGACGTCGAGCAGGCGATGTATCCGATCAAGGCCGCGATGGGCTTCTACGTCGGCGGCATGGGCGCCAAGAACAAGAACTTCCACGCGGACCTGATGCGGCACTTCGGCTACGCCGAGGAGGCCGACCGGATCCAGGAGCTGTTCATGGCCGGCGACCGCGACGCCGCGATCGCCGCGGTTCCCAGCGCCTTCGTCGACGAGATCGCCCTGGTCGGCCCCGCCGACCGCATCCGCGAACGCTTCCGGGACTGGGCCGCGGACCCGCACGTCACGGACATGATCGTCACCACTCGCAACCGGGACGCCCTCAAGCTCCTCGCCGACCTGGCCGGCTGAGGACCGAACGCACGATCTCGGAGTCGGGACCACCGAAAGCGCGCGCCCACCGACTCCGACATCGTTCGTGCGTCGAAGTCCTACGGCACCATCGACATGCACAGTTCCTGGCCGCGCGAGGGCAGCGGGTAGTACACCGGTGAACGGGACGGGCAGCCGGTGGTGTTCGGGGCCGGAAGGGGTCTGATCTCGTCTATCCGAAGCCTGGCCGCGCGGTCCTTGGGCAACGGGCCCTGGCACGGCACCAGATAGGCGAGGTAGGCGAACCGGCGGTCGCCGCGGACGTCGGCCGGCACGCACTCGTCGGCGTGGAACACCCGCTCCAGGCACAGCGCCGCGCCGCCCGGACGCGGTTGCCAACGGCTGCGGCCGTCGGTGTTCATGCAGTCCTCGGCGCCCCCCACGGCGGCGGTTCGCGCCAACACTCGTTGGCGCGCCGCCGGGTCCTCACACGGGACGTCACGCGGCGCGCTCGGCTGCCAATCGGGCGAGCCGTCGGTGGCGAAGTCCACACACGCGCCGATGCGCACGCTCGACGCGAACACCGCGAGCGGGTCGCCGGGGGCCGGCGTGGGCGTCCGCGAACTCGACGAACTCCCTTCGGAGCGCTCGTCGTCGTCACGGCCGCGCTGGTACGCGACGCCCGCGAGCAGACCGCCCACGAGCGCGATCGCCACCAGGGCCGCCACCAGCAGCCACCCGGCGCCGGCCTGACGCGGCGGCGGCGGAGGGACGTACACGTCGTATCCGTCGTGCCGGTCGTCGCTGTCGTCGATGCGCGGGATCAGCGCTTCGCCGACCTTGGCGAGCTGCATCGTTTCCGCGGCGGCGTCGGCCGCGGCAGGCGGCGCGGGGGTCTCGGC
>NZ_WWJX01000428.1 GCF_009865215.1 Streptomyces sp. SID3343
AGTCGGGCCTCCTTGGCCGCGGCGGGTGGCGACTCTTTGGTGGGCGGGGCGCGGGGGCGCTTGAGGGGTTGGTCGCGTTCTCGGGGGCTTTGGGCTTGGGCGTTCGGTGGGGCCGGGAGGTGTTCCAACCCGCACCACCCGTCGCGTCCGGGAAGTGGGCTGCGGATTTACTGCGCGGGGTGGGCGGATCAGGCCTCGCGGACTGTTGCGGGGCGGAGTTGCGGCCGGGCGGATCCGGTTGCTTTTGGGGTCGAGTCGCTCGCCCGGGACGCCTTCGTCGAGCGCCCGCGTCGGCTCTCGCCTTCGGGTACGGACGAGTCGACGGGTCGGGTGTCCGGCCCGGCTGGGTGTCCGGGCGGGTCGGGTGTCCGCGTTCGGGGCTTGTGTTCAAGTGGCCTTGAGGAATTAGCGTCACGTGGACCACGAACGAAGGAGCACATCATGACTGTTCTGGTCACCGGCGCGACAGGGAATGTCGGTCGGCACCTCGTGCGCGAACTGCTGGACGACGGGCGGCGGGTACGGGCTTTGTCGCGGGATCCGGCGCGGGCCGGGCTGCCGGCCGAGGTCGAGGTGGTCGGTGGTGATCTGGCCGAACCCGACACTCTGGGCGGTGTGTTCGACGGCGTGGTCGCCGTGCATCTGATCACGTTCGACGGGTCCGGTCCGCTGACGAACGGGCGCGAGTTGGTCGAGCTCGCGGTGAAGGCCGGAGTCCGCCGGGCGACGACCCTGTGGAGCGGCGAAGTCGGAGACGTGGAACGGGCGGTCGCCGCCGGCGGTCTGGAGTGGACCCGCCTGGAGCCCGTCGAGTACATGAGCAACGCGCTCGCCTGGGCCGAGTCCGTCCGCGCCGAGGGTCTCGTCCGCGAGCCGTTCCCGGAGGAGCCGAGCGCGATGGTGCACGAGGGCGACATCGCCCGGGTCGCGGCGGCGGCCCTGGTCGGTGACGGCCACACGGGCCGGTCCTACTCGCTCACCGGCCCCGAAGTGCTCACCGTGCCGGACAAGGTACGGATCCTGGCCGCCGCCCTCGGTCGTGACCTGCGCTATGTGGAGCTGTCGGAGTCGGCCGCCCGTGAGCGGATGCGCGCCGCCGGAACCCCCGAGGACGTCGTCGACTTCGTGATCGGTTGGCACCGTAACCCTCCCGAGCAGGCGTACAGCCTCTCGTCGACGATCGAGGAGGTCACCGGTCTGCCCCCACGCTCGTTCGCCGACTGGGCGCGCGAGCACGCATCGGCGTTCTCGGTTCCCCCGAGTTCCTGAGCAGGACGGAGCAGTAGGGCAGTAGGGCAGTAGGGCCGGGGCGTCGGAGGGCGTCGCCGCGTGACAGCCGGGATCGCCGCCGAACAGAGGGCACGGTTCGGCGGTGCTTCCGGCCCCGGCGTAGGCTCTGCGCATGCCCGGCCGACTGCCTTTCGTAGCACCCGAGTTCGTCATCCCCGCGCACCCGGCGACCGAGCGGTTTCGGCTCGAACCGCTGGGGCCGCGGCACAACGACGCCGACCTCGCCGCGTGGACGGCGAGTATCGAGCACATTCGGTCCAGCCCGGTTTCGGTGGCCGCGACTGGCCCCTGCGCAGGGGATGTCCTCGCCCGAGAACCTGCGCGATCTGACCGGGCACGCCGACGACTTCGCGCATCGAACCGGGTTCACCTATACCGTTCTCGACCCGCTTGACGACGGCGATGTGATCGGCTGCGTGTACATCTACCCCGACCACGACGACCCCCACGTCGCCGCCGTGCGCTCGTGGGTGCGCGCCGACCGGGCCGAGCTCGACGAGCCGTTGTATCGCGTCGTCGGCGCGTGGCTGTCCGGCTGTTGGCCGTTCGAGGCGGTGCGCTACGCGGCCCGGCCCGCCGACGGGGCCGCTTCCGCGACACGATAGACATTCGTCACCCGATACCCCTCTCCCGATACCCCCCACCCGTTACGCCCGTTCCGGGCGCGCCCCGTCGGCCGCCCACCACCGCGAACCGCCACCACCGTCGCCGTGCTCGTCCGTGACCGCGCCCGCCAACGACGCGAACGCGTAGGTACGGGAGGGGTCCCATTCGGTGCCGCGCAGCAGGCGGTCGCGCATGCCCGTCCAGCCCGGCCGCGTACCCGCGATCACCCACGCGTCCGGTGCGTGCGCGACGAACCGGCGCGCGGGGCGAAGCCACGACGCGGCGTGTTCGGGCCACGACACCACCGCCGCCGCCTCGCCCGTCCACGCCGCGGCCAGCGCTTGAGCCGCCGCGGTGGAGGCGCGGTCCCGACCGTGGCCGATGGTGATCGTGTGACGGCCGGTCAGCAGCCGGAGCAGCTCGGCGAGTTCGGCCTCGGTGTGCGGAGCCGGGAGACCGGCTTTCCACGTGGTGTACGCGGCCGGCAGGCACACCGCGCACGGCCGATACCCGGCCGCGATGGCCGTGGCCTCGTCGGCGAAGAACACCCGGCTCGTGACATAGCCGCCGCGTTCGATCGCGCGCAGTGCGCTGCGGCAGTCCAGCCGCCCGTACAGTCGCCCGCTCCGAGTGCCACCGAGCGTGCCTGGCACGGGAGTTCGGTACGGTCGCCCATCCGGTCCGAGCAGCGTGTACGCGCGGGTCGCGGGCGTCATGTCGCGTCGTGAAAGACGAGGCCGAGCGTGCGGCGCCGGCCCGACCGTACCGTGCTGACCCCGTGCCTCACGGGCGCGGCCGACCAACCCCGGGTCGAGCGGATCGGCCGGTCGCGGGTGGTGAAGATCAGCCCGTGGCCCTGCGGCAGCGGGATCGCGGTGCCTCGCGACTGGGCCCGCAGGCGTTGCTCGACGAGCAGGAACTCGCCGCCCGTGTAATCGACGCCGGGTTCGTCGAGGCCGATCACCACCTGGAGCGGAAAGACGAGTTCGCCGTACAGGTCGCGGTGCAGCGCGTTCCAGTCGCCCGGCCCGTAGCGCAGCAGCAGCGGCGTCGGCCGCAACTGGCCCGCCTCATGACACATCGTCAGCCATTCGGCGAGGGTGTCCGGCCACGGCGCGGGTCGGCCGAGCCGTTCGGCCCACGTGCGGGCGATCGGCAGCAGGTGCGGATAGCAGGACGCGCGCAGCGCGGCGATCGGTTCGGGGACGGGGTCCGCGAAGTAGCGGTACTCCCCGGCCCCGAACCGGTGCCGGGCCATGTCGACGGTGGCGCGGAACAGCTCGGCCCGGTCGTACAGTTCCGCGATCTCGCGGCACGCGTCCGGTTCGAGGATGCGGTGGGTGAGCGCGTGGCCGTTTTCGTGGACCTGCTCCACGAGCGCGGTGCTTGCGGTGGTCGCCCGATCGACGGTGCTCTCCGTGGTCGCCGGATCGACGGCCAACAGCGTGTCCACGGCGCTCAGCCCAGGCGCGCCGGCAGCGCGCCCTCGTGGGTGAGCAGGTACTCCTTGCGGTCCAGGCCGCCGGCGTAGCCGCGCAGCGCGCCGTCGGCGCCGATCACGCGGTGGCACGGGCGGACCAGCAGCAGCGGGTTGGCCCCGATCGCGGTGCCCACCGCGCGTACCCCCGCGCGCGACGTGCCCACGCGGGCGGCGATCTCGCCGTAGCTGGTCGTGGTGCCGTACGGAATCGCGTCGAGCGCGGCCCAGACCTGCTCCTGGAACGCCGAGCCGCGGGTGGCGAAGTCGAGTGCGAAGCCGTGCAGGTCGCCCGCGAAGTACGCGTCGAGTTGGCCCGCGACGTCGACGAACGGGGCGGCGTCCCGGTGCGAGCCGGCGGGCGGTGTGGCACCGCCCTTTTGTCCCGGTACGGACAGGGACGCGAGGGCGAACGAGCCGTCCGCGCGGTCGTGGCCGATCAGGAGCAGTTCGCCCAGGGGGCTGTCGATGGTGCTGTGGACGGTCATGTCGAGTCCTTCGTCGTAGGTACTGCCACATCCCACTCTGCGCCTTGACCGACGCCTCGTCCGGCGGGAATCGGACGTGGCACTCGCGGCCCCGAAAGGCCGGTCCGGGCGCCCGTCCGGCACCCGGCCCGCCGGCATCCGGCCTGGCAGCGTCCGGCCTGGCGGCAC
>NZ_WWJX01000429.1 GCF_009865215.1 Streptomyces sp. SID3343
GCGCGCCCGGCGCCGGCACGTCGTCCGGCGGCGCCATGGTGCGAAGTCGCCGCACCACGTCGCCCGGCTCGGGACGTCGCGTCGGCCGCACCCGCAGCAACTCCGACAGCAGTGGGCCCAGTTCCCCGGAGGCGACCGGTCGGTCGATGCGGCCGTCGCGGGCCCGCCCGAGGAGGGTCTGTACGTCGTCACTCCTGCCGTACGGCGAGTGCCCTTCGAGGGCGGCGAACAGCGAGGCCCCCAGCGAGAACACGTCCGAGGCTCGACCCGCTCCCTCGCCCCGGACCACCTCCGGCGCCAGGTAGCGGGGCTTTCCCTGCACCATGCCGCCCTCGGTGCGGGTGCCCTCCGCGCCCAACGCCCGCGAGATCCCGAAGTCGGCAAGCTTGGCGGTTCCGTTCGCGGTCACCAGGATGTTCTCCGGCGTCACGTCTCCGTGCACCACGAGATGCGCGTGCACCTCCCGAAGCGCCTCCGCGATCTGCCATCCGATCCACGCCACCCGCGCCGGCGTCAGGACATGCCCGGAGTCCGTCATGAGTTGCCTGAGGCTGCGCGATTCGACGTACTCCATCACCAGCCACCACGTGTCGTCCTCGACCCGTACGTCGTGCACCGTGACGATGTGCGGGCTGTCGAATCCCGCCGCGATGGCCGCCTCGACCTTGAGGCGCTCCACGCTCTGCGGATCGTTCACCCGCGCACACTTGATCGCCACCGGGCGCCGCAGCAACTCGTCTCGCGCCTGCCAGACGATGCCCATCCCGCCGGCACCGACCCGCGTCACGAGGCGGTATCGACCGGCCACCACCACCACGTCATCACTCACCACGTGCGGCTCCCCACCCTGTGTCGCCATTTCGACACGGAGCGTACTTCAGGGGTCGCGGATCGGCGTCGCACTTGGCGGATGTGAACCCCAACGTGCCAACGCGCCGCGTCCGTTGCCCGGCTCACGCGCGCCGGAAGACCGTTTCCACCCCGAATCGACGACCGGCCACCGCCGCTACGTCGATATGGAGGAAGCTCCGGCGAAAATCGGTGGCCGCGCCCCAATGCGCGATCCCGCCCGCGTCGGCGACGATCCTCCCCACGTTGCGAATCGCGAGCGAGAGGTGAGCGGCATGGATGCCGAATCCCGGACACGCATCAGCCGACGAGGACTGTTGACGGCAGCGGTGGTGGCGACGGGAACCGTCGTGGCTCCGCTGCCGGTCCAGGCCGCCCGGGCGGCCCCCGTCGACCCGTCCGGCGCGACGCGGAACCCGATCCGGGCCCTGGAGGAGGCGGCGCACCGGCTGTGTTCGACCGAGCCCGGGACGAACACGGCCGACCTGCGGGCCTTGGGCGCGATGATCCGCGACGCCGAGGTGGTCGGCCTCGGCGAGGCCACCCACGGCTCCCACGAGTTCTTCACCATGAAGGAGCGCGTCTTTCGCTACCTCGTCGAGGAGAAGGGCTTCACCACCTTCTCCCTCGAACTGAGTTGGTCCGCCGGCCTCCTGATCGACGAATATCTCCACAGTGGCAAGGGCGACGCCCGCACGGTGGCCAAGGAGACGCTGGCCGGTTCGCCGTGGGACCGCGAGGAGTTCGTGAGTCTGATCCGGTGGATGCGCGAATACAACCGCCGCCATCCCTACCGGACGGTCCACTTCATGGGCGCCGACGTCGGCGCCCCCACCCTGAGCGACGAGTTCTTCGGACGGGTGACCGGCTATGTGGGCCGCCATCACCCGGACTTGCTGTCGCGCGTGGACGAGCTGTACACCGGATTGCGCCCCATCGACGACGTCTACGCCTACCTGGGCAGGCCGCTCGCGGAACGGCAGCGGCTCGCGGCCAAGGCCCGGCAGGTCCTGGAACTGATCGGCGGTCGCGAGGACTCCGGCACCGACGCGTTCGCCTGGGCCGAGCAGAACGCCCGATCCATCGCGGACACCGCCACGTTCCTCACCATCGACGTCACCGACCCGGACTCGGTGACCACTTTCGAGCGCTTCCGCGACGAGGTGATGGCCCGCAACGTGACCTGGTGGCACCGGCACACCGGCCACAAGATCCTGGTGTCGGCACACAACGGCCACGTCGGCTACGTCGCGGGAGACCCCAAGACGTATCCCAAGACGCAGGGGTCGTTCCTGCGCGACGCCATGGGCCGCGACTACCTTCCCATCGGCTTCACCTTCGATCGGGGTTCCTTTCTGTCGAAGGACGCCGCCCTCGGCGGCGACTGGAAGACGTTCACCGTGGGCGCCGCCGAGCCCGGCTCGAACGAGTACACCCTCGATCGGGTCGGTCACCGGGACTACTACCTCGACCTGCGCAACGCCCCGCGCGCGGCGCGCGATTGGCTGGGCGTCAGCCGGCCCACGTACGACATGGGCACGCAATATCCGTACCCGCTCGGGCAGATCGCGATCGGCCGCTCCTACGACGTCCTCATCCACCTGCACGCCGTTCGGGAGGCCGACCGGGCACGGCAGTGACCGCTCGACAGCACCCGGCCCTTCGGGCGGCCGGCCGCGAGGCCGACCGCCCGGTAGCGAGGCCCGGTCGGCGGGGGTCGAAGTTCGGCCATCCGTCGACGAGTTGCGCGGGCGCGCCGAGATCGTGCGCCGAGGTCGGCGGACCGGAGTCGATCAAGAGTGCCCCGCTCGTTCGTCGGACACGCCCCGCCAATAATTGAGTAAAGCTTTTCCAAAGAGATCTCGGCCTCCCCTGCCTCTCTCGTCACTCCCGCCTCTAGTGTCCGGACGCCCGGCCCAACTCTCGCCACCGCCGTGACCCGACGGTTGGTGGGGGGCAGGCGTCGGGTTTTGCCGAATCAGCTCGACGTCGTGGGTGCGTACGGCACCACAGCACCCTGATCGGCGTCGCTTCGCGCTCGGGATCACCTCCCGGGCGGAAGGGGGACCATCTTGAGTCGAGCGATACCCGGACGCGGCGGAACCCCGCCGCGAGGCATCCGGCGTTTCCGTGGCCCGGTGACGTTACTGTCGGCCTCGGTTCTGGCGGTCACGGGCCTCACGGCCGCCACCGGCGCGTCGTCCGCCGTGACCGCGCGAGTGGACGACACCAGAGCCGTGTGGAATCCCGGCCCCGACGACCAGTACTTCAACGCCGTCGAGTCCGAGGACGGTCACGACACCTCCGACGACGCCGCGCAGACCGGCGCGGACAAGGCCCGCAAGGCCAAGGAGGGCGGCAGCCGCAAGGATCGCGAGGGCAACCCGCGCGCGGCGTCCCAACTGCGGCTCCTGGAGGCCGAGGCCCAGCGCACCGGCAAGAGCCCGGAGCAGGTCAAGGCGGAGCGCAGCGGCTTGGCGGCCGGTACGAAGCAGGAAGCCAAACTGCTCACGATCCTCGTCGAGTTCAACGAGAACGCCAACGACGACTTCTCCGGCTTCAATCGCCGGGCGAGCGTCGCCGACCCCTCGTGCGTACTCGAACCGCCCGGCACGATCAAGAACGGGCCGCTGCACAACAGCATCCCCGACCCGGCGCTTACCGGGCACGACAACAACTCGCAGTGGGTCGACAACTTCAGCCCAGAGCACTTCAACAAGATGCTCTACACCAAGCAGGGCATCACCGAACGCATGCGCAAGGACCTGACCGGTCCCGACGGCAAGCCGGGCATCGACGTCTCCGGCTACACGATGAAGAACATGTACGAGGAGATGTCGGGCGGCAAGTACACCGTCTCCGGCACAGCCACGTCGTGGATCAAGGCTCCGCACTCCGAGGCGTGGTACGGCGCCGGCCGTTGCGGGGCGCGCGAACAGGACATGGGCGGACATCCGAACAACCCGCGGGGGCCCCAGCAACTCGCGATCGACGCGGTGGACGAACTCGCCCGTAGCCAACCGAACTTCCCGTGGGCCGACTACGACAAGGAGGATGTCGGCGACGCCGACGGCGACGGCAACACGCAGGAGCCGGACGGTGTGGTCGACCACCTGGTCCTCGTACACGCGGGCAAGGACAAATCCGCCAACGGCGGCGCCGAGGGCACGTACGCGATCTGGGCGCACGCGAGCTCGGTGCCCAACGGGTACACGGTTCCCGGGACCCAGGTGAAGGTCGCCAACTACATCGTGCAGCCGGAGGACTCCGGAGTGGGTGTGTTCGCCCACGAGTACGGCCACGACCTCGGTCTGCCGGACCTGTACGACAACTTCAGCGGCGCGCAGTCGAACGTCAACTTCTGGGACCTGATGGCGAGCGGGTCCCATTCCGGTCCGCTGTTCCAGTCGATGCCCGCGCACATGAGCGCGTGGTCCAAGTACTCGCTGGGCTGGTTGACGCCCAAGGTGCTCAAGGCGGGCGACAACGCCAAGCTGGTCACCATCGGGCAGGCGGCCAAGACGCCCAAGGGCACCGAACAGGCCGTGCGGGTCAACCTCCCGGACAAGGTGATCAGATTCAGCACGCCGCACAGTGGCCAAAAGGCGTGGTACTCCAGCAACGACCAGGACTGGGCGGACGTCAAGATCGTCCGTGACGTCGCGGTGCCCGCGGGCTCCGACGTGAAGTTCCGGTGGTGGAGCGACTACGTCCTGGAGGAGGACTGGGACTTCGGCTTCGTCGAGGTGTCCGCCGACGGCGGCGCCACGTGGAAGCAACTCCCGGTCCACGACGAGGCCGGCACGCTCGTTTCGACCCCGCCCGACTACCCGGACCCCAACGGCAACCTGCGGCAGTTCGGCAAGAGC
>NZ_WWJX01000430.1 GCF_009865215.1 Streptomyces sp. SID3343
GGCGCTGCGTCGTCAACGGCGCGCGCTCCGTGCTGCGCCGGCGGCGGACCGCGAGGGCGTGGATACCACCCGTGCTGCCGCCGGTGGCCTCGCCCGAGGACGACGCGCTGCGCGCCGAGCGAGACCGGCGACTGCGGCTCGCCTTGACCAAGTTGACGAGACGTCAACGTGAGGTGCTGGTGCTGCGTTACTGGGAGAACCTCAGCGAGATCGAGATCGCCGGCACGCTGGGCGTTCCGGCCGGCACGGTGAAATCGACCGCGAGCCGCGGTTTGACCGCACTGCACAAGTTGTTGGAGGAGGACACGTGATTCGGCCCGGCGGTGAGCCCAGGAGATCGAGGACCAACGAGCACGCGGCTCTCGAGGCCGAACTGCGCGACTGGCTCGGGCGACGGGCCGACGAGGTGACCCCCGCGACCGTGCGGGCCCGCGAAGTACCCCTGCCACACGCCCCTGCAGCCCGACGCCGCGTCCCGTTGCGGTGGGCCGTTCCGGCGGCGGCGCTGACGTTGGCCGCAGCGGGCTGGGCGGTGGCGACGACGGGTTCGGACGCGCCGACCCCGGTGACCGTACGGCCGGCCGCACCGGCTCCCGCCGCGACCACTACGGATACGCCCTCGACGCCGGCTACGCCGTCGGAATCGGCGTCGGCCACACCCCCGTTGGAGCCACCGGCCCCGGTGGACCCGGTGGACCCGGTGACCGAGGCCCCGCGGACCATCCGGCCGCCCATCGCTCCCGAGGCTCCACCGCTGCGGGCCCCGGAGCGCAGTCCTTCGCTGCCGAGCGTTCCGCCGAGTGTGCCGACGCGCGCCCGCTGACGGCCGGCGCCTTGAGCCCCGAGACACTACGGGCGCGCTGCGGGTTTCGCGGCGCGCCCGTACATGTTCTGCGTCGGTCCGATGGTGGGTTGGCGCCCGGCTCGTCGGCGCGTCAGCCGACGTCCGGGGCGCGGAAGCGGGGCTTGCGGCGGGCGGGGGCGGCCTGTTCGTAGGCGTCAGGCGAGGCTGACGAGATCAGCGCGGGCGGTCGCCGACGATCGTCACGCGCTCCATGACGCGGGTGTGCGGGTAGTAGTCGGCGCTCGCGTAGTGCTGGGTGGCGCGGTTGTCCCAGAATGCGACGGTGCCGGTACGCCAGCGCAACCGGACCTGGTACTCCGGGTGGCGGGCCTGGTCGCAGAGCAGGGCCAGGAGTTCGCGGCTCTCGTCGTCGGGCAGCCCGACGATGTGGCTGGTGAAGATGCTGTTGACGTAGAGAAGTTTGCGGCCGGTCTCCGGGTGGGTGCGCACCACCGGGTGAGCCACGGGGGGCATCTTCTCCTGCCGGCGCGCCAGTTCGTCGGCGCTCAGCTGTTGTCCGAAGGTCTTGGTGAAGTCGTGCACGGCGGTGAGCGTGTCCAGCCGCTGTTTCAGGGCGTCGGGCAGACCGTCGTACGCGGCGCCCATGTCGGCCCACAAGGTGTCGCCGCCGACGCCGGGGATGTGCACCGCACGCAGGATCGAGCCCATCGGCGGTGTCGTGTGGAAGGACACGTCGGAGTGCCAGACGTTCTCCACGGCGGGGGAGTCCGCACCGCGGCTGAGCAGGACCACCTCCGGGATTTCGGCCTTGGGCAGGAACGGGTGTATCTCGGGCGTTCCCCACCAGCGCGCGAGATCGCGGTGCTCCAGCGCGGTCAGGCGCTGGTCGCGGAAGAACAGGACCTTCCATTCGAGCAGCGCGCGATGCAGTTCGGCGTGCAATTCGGTGGTCAGCGGTTGCGCCAGGTCGACACCACCGATCTCCGCGCCGATCACGGGCGTGCACGGGTCGAGGTCGAACAGCCGGTAGGGGGCGGTCGGTTCGAAGCTCCCGGTGGGACTGAGCTCGCGCACCGGGACGGCGGACACGCCGTTGTCGAAGACGGGGCGGGTGGTGGTGGCGTCGGTCATGGGTGTGGGGTCCTTGTCTTTGCTGCGGGTGTTCGCGGGCAGGGGGCATCCGGTTCGAGGCGCGGCTCGGCTGCTTCTCGGGTGGCGCGCATCGAACGCGCCGCTGTGCCAGGGTTGTTCGCGCGAGCGGGTCGACCGTGGCGGCGTGCGGACGGACAGGCATGCGGACGTGCGTGATCGCGGACCGGTGCCGGTCGTGGGCCTCGCGCAGGAGTGCGGAGTCAGTCGGTGGTGGTGGCGGGTGACGAGGCCAGGTGCACCGTGGCCGGACGGGCGGGGGCGGTCAGGATGCCGACCGCCGCGTCGACGAGGTCGGACACGAAGAACTCCGGCGGGACGGGCTTGCCGGTGGCGGCACTTCCGCGCCCGGGAAGTCCGCCGCACTCGCGCAGTTCGCGGTCGGCGAGCGCGTGCACGACGAACGCACAGAAGTGGTGCCACCGCTGCGAGCGGACCGGTTCGGGGAGTTCCGGGGTCAGCTGCGCAGCTCGTCGATGGAGGAGCAACAACCCTTCGGTGTGCGGGCGTTCACCCAGTTCGGCGAGCCGGGCGACGGCCGCGTCGGGATCGATCGTGTAGACGGCCTGGACGCAGAACCGCAGATACCAGCTGGGGTGTTCGTGGTTGGCGAGCAGTTCGACCAACGGCAGGGTGAAGGCCTCCGCGACGGCGAACGGATCACGTGACCTCCCGTGGCGGTCGAAGCTGTCGAGCAAGCCCAACCGGCGGGCGTTGAGCGGCGCCATGCGGTGTTCGAAGATCGCGGCGACCAGGTCTTCCTTGGTCCCGAAGTGGTAGCGCACCGCATTGTTGTTGCGCTGCTCCGCCGCCACCGCGATCTCCCGTACCGACACCGCGTTGATCCCGCGCTCGGCGAACAACTGTTCCGCCGCCGCGATCAACCGGAGCCGGGTCGAGACGACCGGACTGTTCATGAAAGGAAAGTTAACGCGAGTGCGTTAACTTTACAAGAGTTTCGGCGGGGGAGCGGCGAGCGCGCATGTGCCCTCGCGGGGGCGCCGAGTTCCGGGGATCCGGTCTCATGCACACGGATCTCGTGGGTGTCGATCAGGAGCAGTACGACGCGCTCACCGCCCGGGTCGAGTCGGGGGAGGTCCGCGCCGACGGTTGCGTGGCGCACGTGGCGGTCGCGATCGAGGGTGGTGTACAGGTCGTCGACCTGTGGGAGTCACAGGCGGCGATGGACGCCTTCACCGCCCGGATGACGCCGCGTAGGAACACATCCGGGCAGGGACGGGCTCGCCGCGTTCGGCCGGGTAC
>NZ_WWJX01000043.1 GCF_009865215.1 Streptomyces sp. SID3343
CAGAGGCGCTGCGCCGGGCCGAGGCACAGGCCAAGGCGCGCGCCGAGGCCGAGGAGGCCCGCCAGGAGGCCGCCCGGCAGGCCGAAGAGGCCCGCACGGAGCGGGAGGCCCAACAGGCGCGCGACGACGCGGCGGCCAAGGAAGCGAGCAAGCCCGCCAAGCCCGCCAAGCCCGCCAAACCGGCCAAGCCCGCGAAGCCCGAGGACACCACCCCGGTCGCCGCGAACAAGCCGGCCGCCCCGAACAAGACCACGCCCAACAAGACCACCCCGAACAAAACCACGCCGAACAAGACCACCAAGACCGACAGCCGTGGCGCGGCCGCCGCGATCGACTACGCCAGGGCCCAACTCGGCAAGCCCTACGTCTGGGGCGGCGAAGGCCCGAACGGTTACGACTGCTCGGGACTGGTCATGCAGGCGTGGCGCCGGGCCGGCGTCGAGCTGACGCACTTCGCGGCCACGCAGTACTTCGAGAGCACTCCGGTGTCGTACAAGAACCTGATCCCGGGCGACCTGATCTTCTGGACCGAGACCTCCAGCCCGTCCGACATCCACCACGTCGCGATGTACCTGGGCGGCGGCACGATGATCCACGCGCCGCGCACCGGCGACGTGGTCAAGATCAGCGACATGTTCTACATGGGCACCCCGGACTACTACGCCCGCCCGTCCTGACCCGGTCGAGCCCGATCCGACCCGACCCGACCGCACGCGCGAACGCCGGTCGGCGGCACCCGCACCCTCACGAGGGGCGATGCCGCCGACCGGCGTTCGTACGTGACGACTCGGGCTACCGAATCAGTGGTGGCCCTGCTCGGTGAGGCGCTTGCGCGACGCCTCGACCTCGGCCTCGGCCTCGTCGCGGCCGACCCAGTTGGCGCCCTCGACCGACTTGCCCGGCTCCAGGTCCTTGTAGACCTCGAAGAAGTGCTGGATCTCCAGGCGGTCGAACTCCGAGACGTGGTGGATGTCGCGAAGGTGCTCCACCCGCGGGTCCGTGGCAGGCACGCACAGAACCTTGTCGTCGCCGCCGGCCTCGTCGGTCATGCGGAACATGCCGATGGCGCGGCAACGGATCTGGACGCCCGGGAAGGTCGGCTCCTCCAGGAGCACCAGCGCGTCCAGCGGGTCACCGTCCTCACCGAGGGTGTCCTCGATGAAGCCGTAGTCCGCCGGGTAGCGCGTCGACGTGAACAGCATCCGGTCGAGCCGGATGCGGCCCGTCTCGTGGTCCACCTCGTACTTGTTGCGCGATCCCCGGGGGATCTCGATGGTGACGTCGAACTCCAAGGCTCCTCCATGTGCTGCGTCGGGACCGTTGCCGGGACCGTTAGGGTCGTTCTGTCCGCGAAGCCGAACCCGGCGGTGGTCCCGGACAGAACCTGATCAGCACTCAGTGTCTCGCATGGCCGGTGGTCCGGCGGAAGGGGATGGTCTCGCGTGCCCAGCGTAAGGACCAAAGCGGTCGTGGCCGCCGTCGCGGCCGTGGTCCTGGCCCTACTCGCGACGGTCGCCCGAGGACCGTGGCAGGGCACCGTGATGGCGCTCCAGGCCGCCGACGGCTCCAGTGGATCCGGCGGCTCGAACCCCGCGCCGCCGGTGCTCGTGCCGGTCTCCGGCGACCCCGCCGGACCCACGCCCACCGACGCCGGCATCCGGGCGGTACTGACCGCGCTGACCAAGTCGCCCGCGCTCGGCCAACCGCCTGCGATCGCGGTGGTGGACGCGCTGACCGGCCGCGCGCTGTACGGCGCGGGCGAGGACCGCGCGGCGACCCCCGCGTCGACCACCAAGATCACCACGGCCGTGGCCGGGCTCACCGCGCCGGGCCCCGACCACCGGATCGCCACCCGCGTCGTGCCGGGCGCGACACCCGGCACGATCGTGCTGGTCGGCGGCGGCGACCCCACCCTCACCGCGCTCGACGGCAAGCAGTACGAGGGCCGCTATCAGCCCGCGCGGCTGTCCGACCTGGCCGCCGCGACCGCCGCCGCGCTCAAGTCGGCGGGCACCACGCAGGTCAAGCTCCACTACGACACGACGCTGTACACGGGCCCGGCCGTGCACGCGATCGGCCCGAACGAGAACATCGCGCCGGTCGTCTCGCTCATGGTCGACGAGGGTCGGACCAACCCGACCGTCACCGGCAAGGAGAGCACCCGGCTGTCGAGCCCCGGCGCCGACGCCGCCAAGAAGTTCGCCGACATGCTCAAGGCCGCGGGAGTCGCGGTCGACGGCGCGCCGACCGCGGGCACCGCGCCCGCCGGCGGCGCCCCCGAACTCGCGTCGGTACAGTCCCCGCCGATGTCGGCCTTCGTCGAGCAGATGTTGACCGTCAGCGACAACGACATGGCCGAGGCACTCCTGCGCCAGGTGGCGATCGCGAAGGGACAGCCGGTGAGCTTCCAGGGCGGCACCGCCGCGGCCCGGCAGGTTCTGGAGAGCCTGGGCGCCGCGTACGGCGCGTCCAACCTCAAGGACGGCAGCGGGCTCGACAAGGAAGACAAGCTCACCCCGCAGACGCTGGTCAAGACCCTGTCGCTGGCGGCGTCCCCGGAGCACCCCGAACTGCGCCCCGCCCTCACCGGACTGCCCATCGCCGGATTCACCGGCACCCTCTCCGCCCGCTACGGTCCCACCGGCGGGGCCGCCGACGCGGCCGGTGTGGTGCGGGCCAAGACCGGGTCGCTGACCGGCGTGAGCACGCTGTCCGGCGTGGTCCGCGACCGGGACGGCCGCCTCCTCGCGTTCGCGATTCTGGCCGACAAGGTGCCCGGCGACGCCGACGCGGCCCGTGCCGTGATCGACCGGATGGCCGCGGCACTCGCCGACTGCGGGTGCACCGGATCCTGACGGGACGCCGATCCGGCGGAGTCCGCACCGGAAGCCGGGTACGACGGGGTGGGTTCGGGCCCGGGCCGGGCCCGACGGGACGGCTTCGAGCGCAATAAATCCGCAGGGTGCCGCAGGTGCGCGGCTCCGTTCCTCTTTCGTCACCGCGCCGAGCACGTAACGTGGCCATATGACGAGCGGCAACGGTGGCAACGGTGCGGACATGATCGATTGGGACCTGGCCGTGGCGACGGCGAACCGGCTCGTGCGGCCGGGACCCGACGTCGGGCGGGACGAGGCGCGGGCGGTCGTGGCGGAACTGCGCGCGCATGCCAAGACGTCCGAGGGGCACGTGCGCGCGTTCACGGGCCTGGACTCGGGCGACAACAACACTCCGGTCCTGGTGGTGGACCGACCGGGATGGGCACGAGCCAACGTGCAGGGGTTCAGGCACGTGCTGCGACCACTCCTGGACAAGGTCGAGGAGCGCCGCGAGGCGATGCCCGGCGGCGGCGCCCTGGGCACCGTGGGCGGCAAGGTCACCGGGCTGGAACTGGGCACCCTCCTGGCGTTCCTGTCCTCGCGCGTGCTCGGCCAGTACGAGACGTTCGCGCCCCAGGCGCCCGGCGCGACCGGTCGCGGGCCCGGCCGGCTGCTCCTGGTCGCGCCCAACATCGTCCAGGTCGAGCGCGAACTGGAGGTCGACCCGCACGACTTTCGGCTGTGGGTGTGCCTGCACGAGGAGACCCACCGCACCCAGTTCACCGCCGTGCCGTGGCTGCGTGACCACCTCGAACAGGAGATCCACGGCTTCCTCACCCAGACCGAGGTGGACCCGTCCGCGGTGATGGGCCGACTGCGCGACGCGGTCCAGGCGTTCGTCGGCGCGCGCAAGGCGGGCGCCGGTGCCGACGGCGAGCGCGACGGCGGCTCGATCGTCGAACTCGTCCAGACCCCCGAGCAGCGCGAGATCCTGGGCCGGATCACCGCCGTGATGTCGCTGCTCGAAGGGCATGCCGACTTCGTGATGGACGGCGTCGGACCGCAGGTCATTCCCACCGTGGGACACATCCGGGAGAAGTTCGCCGAGCGCCGCGCACAAGGCTCCGGGCGGCTCGACCTGGCGCTGCGCAAACTGCTGGGCATGGACGCCAAGCTGCGCCAGTACCGCGACGGCGAGCGCTTCGTGCGCGAGGTCGTCGGGCGCGTCGGCATGGAGGGCTTCAACCGGGTCTGGACCTCGCCGAACACGCTGCCGACCAAGGCCGAGGTGGCCGAGCCGGGCACGTGGGTCGACCGGGTGCACGGCAAGGCGAGCACGAGCGGGACCGGCGACGGGGCGAGCGACCCGGAGTGACCCGCGGCGACCGGGCGGGTCGACGGCGGCGATCGGGCGAGCCGGTCGCGGCCGTCCGCGAGGGGCGCGGTGCCGCGGTGCCTCGCGAGGGGCGAGACCTCTCGCGAGTGACGGGATGCCTCGCGAGGGGCACGGTGGCCCGCGCCACCGTCCCCATCCGGGCGACTTCCGGTGGTGTCTGCCGTGCGGGGCGCTTCGGGTGACGTAGCGTGGGCGAACCAATTCTCTTCGGCATTTATCGCGGAGGCCGCGACCTCCCCGAATCGGGCCGAAACCGGACGTGCAAGGAGGTGTCGTCGAGCCGTGGGACCCCATCCCGCCGTGGCCGCCACCAGGCTGGCCGTCCGCAAGACCCTGCGCGCGCTGCAACCGGGAACTCTCGTCCTGGTGGCCTGCAGTGGTGGCGCGGATTCGTTGGCGCTCGCAGCGGCCACCGCGTTCGAGGCCCCCAGGGCCGGTCTGCGCGCGGGAGCCGTCACCGTCGACCACGGCCTGCAGGCGGGCTCGACCCGCCGCGCCGTCGACCTGGTCTGCCGGCTTCGCGAACTCGGCCTCGGCCCCGTGGACGCGCTCGGCGTCAGGGTCGGCACCCGCGGCGGCCCCGAGGGCGCCGCCCGGCTGGCCAGGTACCACGCGCTCGACCTGGCGGCGAAGCGGCACGACGCCGCGCTGGTGCTCCTGGGCCACACGCTCGAAGACCAGGCCGAGACCGTCCTGCTCGGCCTCGCCCGCGGCTCCGGCGCCCGCTCGCTCGCGGGCATGCCACCGCTGACCGGCCACTATCAGCGTCCCTTCCTCGACCTCGGCCGCGATCTCACCCGACAGGCGTGCGTCGCACAGAACCTGCTGCCGTGGGAGGACCCGCACAACGCCGACCCCGCCTACACCAGGGCCCGGGTGCGGCACGAGGTGTTGCCGGTCCTGGAAAAGGCGCTCGGCCCGGGCGTCTCCGAGGCCCTCGCACGCACGGCGCGCCTGTTCCGCGACGACGCGGAGGCGCTCGACGCGTGGGCCGACCGGGCCCAGGCCGACGTCACCCACGACGACGGCGAGTTGGAGGTCGCGGGCCTGGCCGAACTGCCCGCCGCGGTCCGCCGCCGGGTGCTGCGTCGCACCGCCGTGGTCGCGGGCAGCCCGTCCGGCGCGTTGTTCGCGCGTCACGTCGAGGCGGTGGAGAAGCTGGTCATCTCCTGGCACGGCCAGGGACCCATCCATCTGCCCGGGGGCGTAGAGATACGCAGGCGGTGTGGCAGGCTTCTCTTTCACCGGCCGGCTCGATCGTGACCGGTGACCGCGGGGCTCAGCCGAAAACTTCGTAGTAAGGCATGTGGTGGACGAGAAGGACATGGGCGCCGACCTCGAAAGGGTCCTCGTCTCGCAGGAGGAGATCGAGGCGAAGCTCGTCGAGCTCGCCGAGCGGATCGACGAGGACTACCGGGGTCAGGACCTGCTCCTCGTCGGCGTGCTCAAGGGCGCCGTCATGGTCATGGCCGACCTCGCCCGGGCGGTGCACTCGCCGGTCAAGATGGACTGGATGGCGGTGTCCTCCTACGGCTCCGGGACCAAGTCCTCGGGCGTGGTGCGCATCCTCAAGGACCTCGACGCGGACATCGCCGGACGGCACGTCCTGGTCGTCGAGGACATCATCGACTCGGGGCTGACCCTGTCGTGGATGCTCGCCAACCTCGAATCGCGCGGCCCGGCCTCGCTGGAGGTGTGCGCGTTCTTCCGCAAGCCGGAGGCCGCCAAGGTCGACATCCCCGTCAAGTACGTGGGCTTCGACATCCCGAACGAGTTCGTCGTGGGCTACGGCCTCGACTACGCCGAGCGCTACCGCAACCTCCCGTTCGTCGGCACACTGGCCGAGCACGTGTACGGCGGTTCGAAGCCGACCTGACCCGCTCGGCCGCGTCCGCCGCACCACCGTCGGCGCAAGCCGACAGCGGAATCGGCATCCCGGGACGGCTTCCGGGAACAAGGTGAACGTTTCCCCTCGTTGGAGGGTTCGTCAGGGGTCGTCACGCGAAGGCGCGCACGGTGAGGTCACGCGCGGCGCATTGGCGTGATGACGCCCGGTGTACCGTTCAACGCAGCGACAACCGATCAGCACGGGGCGACCGTGCCGGGGCGATACCGGACAGGCAACGTACCCGGGGGCCATAAGGCGTCCGGGTCAAAAGTCGGCAGGAGGGACGGGGCGTCTGCTGCCCCGCATCGATGGACGTCAAGCGCTATTTCCGCGGGCCGGTCATGTGGATCGCGCTGGCCGTCATTGCTGTGATCCTCCTGATGCAGCTCGTCTCCTCTTCGAGCGGCTTCAAGGGTGTCGACACCGGCAAGGCGATCCAGGCGATCCAAAACGACCAGGTCAAGTCAGCCAAGCTCATCGGCGGCAACGACCAGTCACTCGAACTCACCCTCGACAAGGGGGTGAAGATCGACAAGAGCAACAAGATCAAGACGTCCTACATCGACGAGCAGGGCGTGGAGATCCAGCGCCTGCTGCAGACGAAGTACGAGCAGGGCAAGATCGAGGACTCGTACACGGTCAAGCTCAGCAAGCAGAGCACGATCGTCAGCATCCTGTTCTCGCTGTTGCCGTTCGTGCTCATCGTCGTGGTCTTCCTGTTCCTGATGAATCAGATGCAGGGCGGCGGCTCCCGAGTCATGAACTTCGGGAAGTCCAAGGCCAAGCTCATCTCCAAGGACACGCCGAAGACGACGTTCGCCGACGTGGCCGGCGCCGACGAGGCGGTCGAGGAACTCCACGAGATCAAGGAGTTCCTGCAGGAGCCCGCCAAGTTCCAGGCGGTCGGCGCCAAGATCCCCAAGGGCGTGCTGTTGTACGGCCCGCCCGGAACCGGCAAGACCCTGCTCGCCCGCGCCGTCGCGGGTGAGGCCGGCGTGCCGTTCTACTCGATCTCCGGTTCCGACTTCGTCGAGATGTTCGTCGGTGTCGGTGCCTCGCGAGTGCGCGACCTGTTCGAGCAGGCGAAGGCCAACGCCCCGGCCATCGTGTTCGTCGACGAGATCGACGCCGTCGGTCGACACCGCGGCGCGGGCATGGGCGGCGGCCACGACGAGCGCGAGCAGACGCTCAACCAGCTCCTCGTCGAGATGGACGGCTTCGACGTCAAGGGCGGCGTGATCCTGATCGCCGCCACGAACCGGCCCGACATCCTCGACCCCGCGCTCCTGCGCCCGGGCCGCTTCGACCGGCAGATCGCGGTCGACCGTCCCGACATGCAGGGCCGCTGGGACATCCTCAAGGTGCACGCCAAGGGGAAGCCGGTCACCGACGACATCGACCTCAAGGCCGTCGCGCGACGCACGCCCGGTTTCACCGGTGCCGACCTCGCCAACGTGCTCAACGAGGCCGCGCTGCTCACCGCCCGCGCGGACGCCAAGCTGATCGACGCACTGGCGATGGACGAGGCGATCGACCGAGTCGTGGCCGGGCCGCAAAAGCGCACCCGGATCATGAGCGACAAGGAAAAGAAGATCACCGCGTACCACGAGGGCGGCCACGCCCTGGTGGCCCACGCCCTGCCGAACACCGACCCGGTGCACAAGATCACGATCCTGTCCCGCGGTCGCGCGCTCGGCTACACGATGGTCCTGCCCGAAGAGGACAAGTACTCCACCACGCGCAACGAGATGCTCGACCAGCTCGCCTACATGCTGGGCGGGCGCGCGGCGGAGGAGCTCGTCTTCCACGACCCGACCACCGGGGCGTCGAACGACATCGAGAAGGCCACCGGCCTTGCCCGCTCGATGGTGACGCAGTACGGCATGACGGAGCGCCTGGGCGCGATCAAGTTCGGTACGGACGGCGGAGAGCCGTTCCTGGGTCGTGACATGGGCCACCAGCGCGACTATTCCGAAGAAGTCGCGGCTATCGTCGACGAAGAGGTCAAGAGGTTCATCGAGACCGCCCACAACGAAGCGTGGGAGATTCTCGTCGAGAACCGTGACGTGCTGGACAACCTGGTGCTGGAGCTGTTGGAGAAGGAGACCCTGGACAAGGCCCAGGTCGCCGAGATCTTCGCTCCGGTCACCAAGCGCCCGGCCCGCCCCGCGTGGACGGGTTCCAGCCGGCGTCAGCCGTCCAGCCGTCCCCCCGTCATGACACCGCGCGAGCTCACGCTCTCCAGCGGCGGCAGCGACAACGGGAACGGGGTTCTCAACGGTGGCTCGACCTCTGCGACGGGCACCACGACGGGGTCCGGAGGGGCGGTAACGCTTCCCGAGCCGCCGTCCGATTCTCCGGAGAAATAGACGTGACGATCGACCCGGTCACCTTTGACGGTCGTGCGGTGGGTGAGTTCGACCAGGATCGCGCCGAGCGCGCGATCCGAGAGCTGTTGATCGCGGTCGGGGAGAACCCCGACCGCGAGGGTCTCAAGGACACCCCCGCACGGGTGGCCAGGTCGTATCAGGAGATCTTCGCGGGCCTGCGCCAAGAGCCCGAGGACGTCCTCACCACGACCTTCGACCTCGGCCACGACGAGATGGTCCTGGTCAAGGACATCGAGGTCTACAGCACGTGTGAGCACCACCTCGTGACGTTCCACGGGGTGGCGCACGTGGGCTACATCCCCTCGGAGGACGGGCAGATCACCGGTCTGTCCAAGCTCGCGCGCCTGGTCGACGTGTACGCCAAGCGTCCGCAGGTGCAGGAGCGGCTGACCACCCAGATCGCCGACGCGCTCGTGAACATCCTGCGCCCGCGCGGGGTGATCGTGGTCGTCGAATGCGAGCACCTGTGCATGACCATGCGCGGTATACGCAAGCCGGGCGCGCGCACGGTCACGTCGGCCGTTCGCGGCCAGTTGCTCAACGCGGCGACCCGGGCCGAGGCGATGAGCCTGATCCTCAGCCGCTAGCCCGTGCGGCCGACGGCCGGCGACAAGTCGTGACGCAGTACAGAGGGGTTGACCGGGCACCGCCCGGTCAACCCCTACTCTGTTCCCCATGACAGCGACGACCGGCCCCCGACATCGGGCCCCAGGCGGCCCGCCGCGGGTGCGCGGCCTGCCCGAATTCGGCCGGTGCGCGGTCATGGGCGTGGTCAACGTGACCCCCGATTCCTTCTCCGACGGCGGCCGTTGGTTCGACTCGAAGGCCGCGATCGAGCGCGGGATCGCGCTCTTGGGCCAAGGCGCCGACCTGATCGACGTGGGCGGCGAGTCGACCCGGCCGGGCGCCGATCGAGTCGACGTGGACGAGGAACTGCGCCGGGTGGTCCCGGTCGTGCGCGAACTCGCGGTCGCCGGCGCCGTCGTCAGTGTGGACACCACCCGCGTCGAGGTGGCGAGCGCCGCGGTGGCCGCGGGCGCACGTCTGGTCAACGACGTCAGCGGCGGCCTCGCCGATCCCGCGATGGCCGCGTTCGTGGCCGACAGCGGGGTTCCGGTGGTGGTCATGCACTGGCGTGGGCACGCGCGCTCGATGCAGGACCACGCGGTCTACACCGACGTGGTCGCCGAGGTGCGCGGCGAGTTGGCCGAGCGGATGGACAAGGTGGTCTCGGCCGGGGTCGACCCCGAGGCGATCGTGCTCGACCCCGGCCTGGGCTTCGCGAAGACGGCCGAGCACAACTGGCCGCTGCTGGCCCACTTGGACGTGTTGCACGAGCTCGGTCGTCCGCTGCTCGTCGCCGCGTCGCGCAAGACGTTCCTGGGGCGGCTGCTCGCCGCCGAGGACGGTACGGGCGCGCTGCGCCCGCCCCGCGGTCGCGACGACGCGACGGCGGCGATCTCCGCGCTGGCCGCCGCGGCGGGCGCGTGGGCCGTCCGAGTACATGAGGTGCCCGCTTCGCTCGACGCGGTCAAGGTGGCGGCTGCCTGGCAGGAGGCCCGATGAATCCCGACGACGACCAGACCTCGCCCGAGGCGGACGCGGTACGAGAGGTCAATCTCGCATTGTGGACGGCCGTCGAGGAGGGCGACATCGACGCCCTCGGCGCGATCTGGGCCGACGGCACCGACGCGCCGAGCGTGACGTGCGTGCACCCGGGTTGGCCCGCGCTGCACGGGCGCGCCGAGATTTTGCGCTCCTATGCGCTGATCATGGCCAACACGTCCTATGTGCAGTTCTTCCTGACCGACGTCGAGGTCAAGCTCGCCGGCGAGGTCGCGGTGCTCTCGTGCACGGCGAACATGCTGACCGGGATGGCCGAGGAGGACGGCGGTGACGAGACCGGGTTCGCGGGCGGTCGCGCGGTGGTCACCAATGTGTTCCGCAAGACGCCGGCCGGCTGGAAACTGTGGCTCCACCACGCCTCCCCGGTGATGGCGGAGGTCGACGCCGAAGAGGAGATCTGATCGCCTCCGCGACCGAACAGGCGCCGTTTGTGCGCGCTTGCGACCCTCCATGCGTACTGCTTGAGCGCTCGGGAGGCACCCGCTGCGCGAAAGCTGTCGGCGGCGCTGGGTACATTCGTACCGCACAGAGGTGGTCCGGCCGTCGGCGCGACCGCCCCTCGACGAGTCGACAACCGACCGGTCGGGGTGCGCAGGGATGGGATACGCGCCGAGGAGGCGACTGATGCTGGACCGCGTCGCGCTGCGGGGACTGAAGGCCCGCGGCAATCATGGAGTGTTCGCGAAGGAACGTGACGAGGGTCAGACCTTCGTCGTCGACGTCGTGCTCGGCGTCGACACCCGACCGGCCGCCGCCTCCGACGACCTGAAGCTCACGGTGCACTACGGCGAGGTCGCCGAGGACGTGGTCGGCGTCGTACAGGGCGACCCGGTCGACCTGATCGAGACGCTCGCCCAGCGGATCGCCGACGTGTGCCTGGCCCGCCCGCTCGTGCAGGAGGTGGAGGTCGTCGTGCACAAGCCCGACGCGCCGATCACCGTCCCGTTCGACGACGTGACGGTCACCATCGTGCGAGGCAGGTCCTGATGGCCCCCACGGCCGACGAGCCGGTCGTCCCGCCCGCGGCCGAGTCGGCCGTCGAGTCCACCGCACAGCGCGCGCTGCTCAGCTGGAACCGGGTCGTGCTCGCCCTCGGCAGCAACCTGGGCAACCGCCTGGAGACACTGCAGGGCGCGATCGACGAGATCGCCGACACGCCGGGCGTGAGCTTGATCGGGGTCTCCCCGGTGTACGAGACCGCGCCCGTGGGCGGCCCCGAGCAGGGCTCCTACTTCAATGCCGTGGTCGAGGTGCGCACGCTGCTGACCCCCGACCTGGTGCTGGAGCGCTGCAACTCGGTCGAGGAGGCGTTCCAGCGGGTGCGCGTGGAGCGCTGGGGCCCGCGCACACTCGACGTGGACGTGATCGCGTTCGAGAACGTCGTGCAGGACGACCCGCGCCTGACCCTGCCGCACCCGCGCGCGCACGAGCGAGCGTTCGTGCTCGCGCCCTGGCTCGACATCGACCCCGAGGCACAGGTACCGGGTCACGGCCGGGTCGCCGACCTGCTCGCGCAGGTGGGCCTCGAAGGGGTACACCGCCGTGAGGACCTGGAGCTGACCGCAGACCGATGAAGCCCACGCGCCCGCTCGTCCTGCTCGCCCTCGCGTTGGGGGCGGGCGGTATCGCGTATGCCGGGACCAAACTGTGGGACTCGCGCGGCACGCCGCCGGGTGTCCCGGTACTGGCCCCGATCGTGCTCCTGTGCCTGGCCGCGGTCGCGTTGGCGACCGCGTTGTCGATGCGCTCGCGGTTCAAGGCTCAGCGCGCGCGCCGGGTGGACGCGCGGCACGTGGATCCGTTGACGGCCGCGCGGGCGGTGGTGTTCGCCAAGGCGAGTTCGCTCGTGGGCTCGCTCGTGGTCGGCCTGTACGGCGGCTACGCGCTCTACCTGACGGGCTTCCTGGAGGTCACCGAGCGCTCCGTGCAGGCCCGGCGTTGTGCGTTCGCGGTCGGCGCGGGCGTGCTCCTGGTGGCGGCGGCGCTGTTCCTGGAGCGAGTGCTGCGGGTCCCGGAGGACCCCGAGGACGACGCGAAGAAGAAGACCTGAGTCCCGAAGCTTTCGGGCGGCGCTAGCCCTCGATGGTGTCGAGGACGACCTCCTCCAGTGGCACGCCGCTCTCCTCGGCGCCGATCGAACGGCGCAGCGCCTCGTGCAGGCGGGCCGGTGTCAGCACGCCCAGGAAGCGATCACCGTCGACGACCGCGATCCACCCGGCGTCGTGCTGGAGCATCTCGCCGAACGCCTGCTTGAGCGACGCGTGCACCGGCACCCACGCCTCCATCCGGCGGGCGCGGTCGCGGACCTTGCCGTCGCTCTCGCGGTCGTCGACCCAGCCGTGCAGGTTGCCGTCGTCGTCGAGTACGACGGCCCAGCGCGAACCCTGGGTGCGCAACCGGGCGAGCGCGTGCGACATCGGGTCGTCGAGCCGGACCACGGGCGGGTGTTCGAGGTCCTCGGGGGTGATCTCGGTGACCGAGAGCCGCTTGAGGCCGCGGTCGGCGCCGACGAAGTCGGCCACATAGTCGGTCGAGGGCGCGCCCAGCACGCTGGAGGGCGTGTCGTACTGCTCGATGTGTCCGCCCATCGAGAACACCGCCATCCGGTCGCCGAGCCGGACGGCCTCCTCGATGTCGTGCGTCACGAACAGGATGGTCTTCTTGAGTTCGCGCTGGAGCCGCAGGAATTCGGTTTGCAGCCGCTCGCGCACGACCGGGTCGACCGCGCCGAACGGCTCGTCCATCAGCAGTACGGGCGGGTCGGCCGCGAGCGCGCGGGCGACCCCCACCCGCTGACGCTGGCCGCCGGAGAGCTGGTGCGGATAGCGGTCGCCGAGTTTGGCCGGGTCCAGGCCGACCATCTCCAAAAGTTCGGCGGCGCGGGCGCGGGACTTCCTGCGCTCCCAGCCGAGCAGACTGGGCACGGTGACCGTGTTCTCGATCACGGTGCGGTGCGGGAACAGGCCACCGGACTGGATCACGTAGCCCATCCGCCGGCGCAGCTTGACCGGGTCGGCCTTGGTGATGTCCTCGCCGTCCAGGAAGATCTGCCCCGACGTGGGCTCGATGAGGCGGTTGACCATCTTCATGGTCGTCGTCTTGCCACACCCGGACGGGCCGACGAGGGTCACCAGTTCGCCGCGCTCGACCTCGAGCGACAGTTCGGCGACCGCCTCGGTGCCGTCGGGGTACCGCTTGGTGACGCGGTCGAGCCGGATCATGGGGACCCTCCGGGGCAAGATGATCGAGACGTGGCAGGTGTCGGGAGACCCGATTCACGCGTGCCCCCAGAGGTGGCAACGTACCCGGGTGCCCCGCCTCACACACCGGGTGTGGCGGTGGTCACGGGAATGGTCATATGAACGCTGGGGTACTGTCCGCCCGTGATTGTGGCCTCCGGTGACTGCCTGACGCGCAACTCGTGGGTCTGCGGGAAGTACTTGGACGAGTACTCCGAGGAGATCACCACGGCGTTGCGCGAGCACATCTATCTGACCGTCGTCTCGGTGGCGATCGGTTTGCTCGTCGCGTTCCCGATGGCGCTCGCGGCGCGCCGATGGCGGATGTCGGCGAGTGTGCTGCTCGGTTCGACGACCATCCTCTACACGATTCCCTCGCTCGCGATGTTCGCGATCCTGCAGCCGTTCACGGGTCTGACCGACACCACCGTGATCATCGGCCTGGTGCTGTATTCGCTGACCATCCTGGTCCGCAACATCCTGGCGGGTCTGGAGTCCGTGCCGCCGGACGTGGTGGAGTCGGCCAAGGGGATGGGCTACGGCCCGGGCCGGCTGCTGTTCCAGGTCGAGTTGCCGCTCGCGCTGCCCGCGATCATGGCCGGCCTGCGGATCGCGACGGTGTCCACCGTCGCGCTCACCACGGTCGGCGCGGTGGTCGGGTCGGGCGGGCTCGGCAATCTGATCTACGCGGGCATCGACACGTTGTTCAAGGCGCAGGTCCTGGTCGCGTCGGTGCTGTGTGTGGCGCTCGCGTTGGTGGCCGACGTGCTGCTGCTCGGCGTCCAGTGGCTGTTGACGCCGTGGACGCGGGCGGGCGGGCGCAAGCGGCGGATCGTGGCGAGTCCTGCCGGTGAAGTCGAACTCGACGAGGCGGGGGCCGCGGCGTGAACGTATTCGGGGACGCGTGGGACTGGTTCGCCGACGGCGCGAACTGGAGTGGCGAGAGCGGGGTTTGGAATCGGCTCACCGAGCACGTCGTGCTGACCGTGGTGTGTGTGCTGATCGCCGTCGCGATCGCGTTGCCGCTCGCGCTGTGGCTGGGGCACCTCGGCAAAGGCGGCTCGTTGGCGATCAACATCTCCAACATCGGTCGGGCGATCCCGACGTTCGCGGTGCTCGTGTTGCTCGGGCTCAGTCCGATCGGTATGGGCGACACCGCGACGATCATCGCGCTCGTGCTGTTCGCGATCCCGCCGGTGCTCACCAACGCGTACGTGGGTATGCGCGGGGTGGACCGGGATGTGGTCGAGGCGTCTCGGGGAATGGGCATGACGGGCAGCCAGATGCTGCTTCGGGTCGAGCTCCCGCTGGCACTTCCGTTGATCATGACGGGAATTCGTACGTGTGCCGTGCAGGTTGTCGCGACGGCAACGCTCGCGGCGCTGGTCGCGGGGGGCGGTCTCGGACGCATCGTCACGGCCGGTTTCGACCTGCAGGACAACGGCCAGGTGGTCGCGGGGGCAATCCTCGTCGCCGCCCTGGCTCTGGTGGTGGAGGGCCTGTTCGCGCTCGCGCAGCGGTTCACGGCCCGGACACCGCGTGGCGGTGTGACCTCGTGAGAACGGAAAGGGCGGTGCACCGCATGCCTATGCGGCGCGGTAAGACGGGCGTGACGGCGGGGGTGGCCGCAGGCCTTTCCCTCGTGTTCCTGGTGGGCGCTACGGGTTGTTCCTCCTCGGACGACGACAAGACGGTGGTCGGTTCGGCCGGCTTCACCGAGTCGGAGGTCCTGGCGCAGATGTACAAACAGTTGCTCGACAAGGGCGGGGTGAAGTCGAGCGTCAAGACGGTCAAGAACCGCGAGCTGATCGAACCCGAGCTGGAGAAGGGCAAGATCGCGGTCGTGCCGGAGTACGCGGCGACGATGGCGGAGTTCCTCAACGTCAAGAAGAACGGCAAGGACGCCTCGACCAACGCGCCGGTCGCGACTCCCGACGTGGGCGCGACGGTGACCGCGCTCAACACGTTGGCCGGGCCGCTGGGGCTCAAGACCGGGCAGCCCGCGCAGGCCGTGGACCAGAACGCGTTCGCGGTCTCCAAGGACTTCGCGGCCAAGAACAACCTCAAGACCCTCTCCGACCTGGGCAAGTCCGGTGTCGAGGTGAAGATTGCGGCGGGCGAGGAGTGCAAGACGCGTCCGTTCTGCGCGCCGGGTCTGGAGAAGTCGTACGGCATCAAGGTCTCCGGCGTGGACCCGCTCGGCGTCGGCACCACCGCCGCCAAGCAGGCGGTCAAGGAAGGCAAGGACGACCTGGTGCTGACCACGTCCACCGATGCCACGCTGGAGCAGTTCGGCCTCGTGGTGCTCGCGGACGACAAGAAGCTCCAGAACGCGGACAACATCCTGCCCGTGGTCAACGCGAAGAAGGCGGACAAGATCTTGCCGCTGCTCGACAAGCTCGCCCCGGTGCTGACCACCGAGGACCTGACGAACCTGAACAAGCAGGTCGACCAGGACCGCAAGAAGCCCGCGGACGTCGCGAAGGCGTACCTCAAGTCCAAGGGCCTGATCTAGTTTCGGGGCCGTTCGTCCGGATGTCGTCGGGGTGTCCGACGAGACGTCGTCCACCGTTCGCGTCCCGCCACTTCGGTGCGGGGCGCGAACGTGGTCGAGGCCCGACAGCCCTTGTGCGGCATGGCGCCATGCGTGCCCGTACGGGCGCGCGCTAACGTCTGTGCCATGCCCCGTGGACGCCACCGTCAGGTCTCGACCGCCACACGCATATCCCTGCTTGCCGCCATATGTGCGCCGGCGCTCGTCGCCGTCGTCCTGGCGGCCGTCGCGGGAGGTGCGACCACCCTTCGAATCGCCGTGCTGCTCGGTGTGCTTTCGGCCGCCGGCGCGATCGCGTGGGTGATCCGGGGGACCACCGCGCAACAGCGGAGACTGGCCGAGGAGACCGTCGCGCGCCGTCGTGAACGCGAGCGGATGGCGGACGAACTGCGCTTCGCGCTGGAGCGCTCGGGGGAGCACGAGATAGCCCTGTCGCTCGCCGCCGCCGGTGCCGCGCCGCGGGCGCAGCGACTGACGCCCGATCTGCTCGCGCGCGGCGCGGCGGTGCTGGACCTGTTGGACCGCCGGGGTGGCGAGGAACCGCCCACGCGCTCGTCGATCGTGCCGGCCGTGCGGCGCCCTCCGGTCTCGTCACCGGAGCTGGTTCCGGCCTACGCGGCCTCGATGTTCGGTCCCGCGACGTCGTCGGCCGAGCCGGAGCCCGCGAGTGCTTCCGAGCCGGTGCCCGCGGCCGAGGCTTCGCCGGAGCCCGAGCGGACGGCCAATCGGAAGCCCGAGCCGGTCCGGGCCGCGACACCGCCCGCCGTGCCCGTGCCCGCGCCCGTACGGATCGCCGAGCCGGCCTCGACCCCGATCACCGCGGCGCCGCAGCTGATCCGCTTC
>NZ_WWJX01000431.1 GCF_009865215.1 Streptomyces sp. SID3343
CGGCCAGGGCGGCGTCGACCGCCGCGAGGCCGGGATCGACGACGGCGTGCTCGGCCTCCATCGCCGCGATCACGGCCGCCTCGTCCGGCCGGTCGGCCACCGCGGCGCCGATCACCGGCCACAGCACGTCGTCCTCGGCACCGTGGTGCACGTGCAGGTAGGTCTTGAACATCTCCCAGCCGACGGCGGTCCGGAGCACCTGCTGCGGATCGTCGGTGGGGTGGGCGATGATCTCGGCGATGTGGTCCAGCTCGCGCCGGAGCGCGTCGTGGATCGCGAACATCATCGTCATGTCGTTCCGGTAGGTCTTGGCGGTCATGGTCGTCGTCGTCCTCGCTGATCGGGCCGGTGGGCCGGTGGGCCGAGCGGGCCGGCCGGAGCCGGGCCCGTCCGCCTTGTCACAGCACTGACGAAGCCCGAAGCGGGAGTGTGACGGGGGATGGGGCGGGGGCGGGGGACGGGCGATCCAGGGGGCCTCGGGCGGCCCTGGAGCGCGTCGTCGGTCAGGTCCCGGCGTCGATCGCCGGCGCGGGCCGCGTCATCCTGCGCCACGGTGCCGCGCCCCAGCGCCGGGCCGTCTCGGCGGCGTGCGCGAAGTGGGCGGCGGCCTCGTCGGGTCGGCCGAGGTAGTCGGCCAGTTCGCCGAGGGTGTGCGCGATCGGGCGCAGCGCGAGGGACAGGCCCGCGCACGTCGGCGGTGCGTCCCGAAAGGGCAGCAGGTCGGTGTACAGGGCGGCGGCCACGTCGTGTTCGTCCAGCGCGACGACGGCCATCGCCCGGTAGGTGGACAGCACGGTGAAGAAGAAGTCGACGCGGATCGGCACCGCCAGCGCCCGCATCCGACGGGCTTCGTCGATTCGCCCGTCGGCGGCCAGCACCACGGCCAACAGGTCGGCCACGAACGGACCGTAGCCGGCCAGGATGTGCGGTACCTGCGGGGCGAGTTCGGCGGCACGGCCCTGCTCGACGCGGATCGTCGCGGTGGCGATCCAGCCGAAGCCCGCCGCGTGCGGCGAGCCGCGCGCGATCATCGGCGCGAGTGCCTCGGCGTAGCGCCGCTCGGCCTCCTCCGGACGGCCCTCGAGATTCGCGAACATCGCGAGCGTGTACTCGACGACGCTGGTCGCCTCGGGCATCAGGTAGGCGCGGGCCACCTCCCGGCTCTCCAGCACCAGCCGCAGCGTCTGTTCGGCGTCGCCGAGATCCGCGGCGGACGCGGCCAGGTTGAAGCGGCCGTACCAGCGGTAGGCCGGCATCTCGTGCGCGTCGCCGACGTCGATCAACTCCTGTGCCAGAACGACGCGTTCGGGCGCGTCGAGCGGCGTGGGCAGCTGCTGGAGCAGGGTGGAGAGGGTCATCCCGAGCAGGTTCGGGTCGCCGATGCGGCGCGCGATCGTGATCGCCTCCCGGGCCGCGGCGCGTGGGTCGCGGCGCCCGGACGCGTCGGCGTTCTCGCCCGCGCTCTCACCGGAGAGTTCGACCGCGTACGCGTCGAGGAGCCGGCAGCGATGCAGCGGTGGCAGGTCGGGGAGTTCGAGCAGCCGATCGAGCGCGGCCACCAGTGGCTCGTCCACGCTCGCGTAGGGCCGGGTCTGCCACGGTGACGGCTCGGTCCACGCGGTGAACGCGGCGATCAGCAGGTCGTCGCGGCGCTCCGCCGTGGCGATGTCGACGGCCCGCTGACGGGTGGCCCGCGCGGGGACGATGCTGCCCGCGCGGACCTGGGCCCGCAGCAACGCGCCCAGCAGGTCGACGCGTTCCGCGGCCCGGTCGCCCGGGTGGTCGGCGGGGAGTCGATCGAAGCATTCGAGGGCGCGGGCGCGCAGGTCGACCGCGGCGTCGTGGCCGTTGCCCCGGTCGGCGAGTTCGGCGGCCCGCAGGCACAGTTCGAGGGCGCGGGCCGCGGTGGCCGTGCTCACCGCGCGGCTGTGGTGGTAGGCCAGCGCGGTCACGTCACCGGTGCCCAGGCGCTCCAGGGCGGCGGCGATCCGGGCGTGCATCCGGGTGCTGCGCAGTCGGCTGAGGTCGGCGCACATCGTGTCGCGGACGAGCGCGTGCACGAACCGCACCCGGCCGAGCGCGGGTTCGGTGAGCAGGCCCGCGATCAAGCCCGCGTCGAGCGCGTCCAGGACGCCGTCCTCGTCGGTGTCGGCCGCCGCGACCAACACGTCGACGTCGGCCTCGCGGCCCGCGACCGCGGCAAGCCGCAGCACCGCGACGGCGCTTTCCGGCAGCCGGGCGAACCTGCGCCGCAGGACGTCGCGTACCCCTTCCGGAACGTCGGACAGCGCCACGAGCGCGCCTTCGCCGGCCAGCAGACGGGCGCTCTCGCGGACGTAGAACGGGTTACCACCGGTGCGTTCGGTGAGCGCGGCCACCGTCGCCGTGTCGACGGGGGCGTCCGCGACGTCGGCGACCAGCCGAGCCACGGCGTCGCCGCCCAGGCCCGGCAGCGCGAGCCGCAGCGGCGCCTGCCGGGCCAG
>NZ_WWJX01000432.1 GCF_009865215.1 Streptomyces sp. SID3343
GCTTCGCGCCCGCGCCCGACCCGAACCCGCGACGCTCACCCCCCGCGCCCGGGCACTGCGCGCCAGGGGCGCTACCGCGGGCGGATGGGCGACCCGCGCAAGCGACTGCGCATCGGGCTGGTCGCGCTCGGGGTCGTGCTGACCCTGTTCACCGGTCGGCTGCTCCAGCTCCAGGCCCTCGACGCCCCCGCCTACGCCGCGCAGGCCGCCGCCAAGCGGGTGCAGACCGTCAACGTGCCCGCCGAGCGCGGCTCGCTCACCGACGCGCACGGGGTGAGCCTGGCCAAGTCGGTCGACGCGTACGACGTCACCGCCGATCCCACCCAGGTGCAGAAGTACGACCCGCGCGCGACCGCCGCCGCGCTGGCCCCGCTCGTGGGCGGCGACCCCGCCGCCATCGAACAGAAGCTGCGCGTGCCCAAGTCGCGCTACGTGGTGCTCGCGCCACAGGTCGACCCGGCCGTGTGGAACCACATCCGCCAGGTGCAGAAGGACCTCGGCAAGGTGGGGCGTGACGACCTCGTCGGCATCTATTCGACGAAGCACAGCAAGCGCGTCTATCCGGCAGGCCCGGTCGGCGCCAACCTGATCGGCTTCGTCAACGCCACCGGGCACGGTGGCGGCGGGCTGGAGATGACGCTCGACAACCGACTCGCCGGCAAGGACGGCCGCACCACACAGGAAGTGGTCTACGGGCGCCGCGTCCCCACCTCCGACCTGACCGGCCAACAGGCCGTGCCCGGCGCCGACGTACAACTGACCGTCGACCGCGACCTCCAGTGGTACGCCGAGCAGTTGATCGCCCAGAAGGTCGCCGAGACCAAGTCGGAGTCCGGCACCGTCGTGGTCCAGGACGTGCGCACCGGACAGATCCTGGCGATGTCCACGGCGCCCGGCTACGACCCCAACCACATCGGCCCGGGCGACGTGCACAACCTCGGCAACCGGGCCGTCGAAGAGGCGTACGAACCGGGCAGTACCGGCAAGGTGATGACGATGGCCGCGGTCATCCAGGAGGGCAAGGCCGCCCCCGGCACGCACGTGACCGTGCCCAACCGACTCGCGCGAGCCGACCAACAGTTCAAGGACGAGCACGACCACCCGACCCAACAACTGACCCTGGCCGGGGTGCTCGCCAAGTCCAGCAACATCGGCACGATCCTCGCGTCGGAAACGCTCTCGCCCAACCGGGCCGAGGCCAACGCGAAGCTGCACGACTACCTCACCCGGTTCGGCGTCGGCCGCCCCTCCGGCCTCGACTTCCCGGGCGAAACGCCCGGAATCCTGGCCCAGCCGCAGAAGTGGGACGGCTCACAGCAGTACACGATTCCGTTCGGCCAGGGACTGTCGGTCAACTCGGTCCAGGCCACCTCGGTCTTCCAGACCATCGCCAACGGCGGCGTGCGGATCGCACCGAGTCTGGTCAAGGGCCAGACCGGCCCCGACGGCACGTTCAAGCCCGCCGCCGCGCCCGCGTCCAACGTCGTGGTCAGCCCGGAGACCGCGCGCCAGGTGAGCGACATGTTGGAGACGGTGGTCGCCGACGACGGCGGCACCGGCAAGAACGGCCGGATCGCCGGCTACCGGGTCGCGGGCAAGACCGGCACCGCCAACCGCGTCGACCCCAAGACCGGCCGCTACAACGGCTACACGACGTCCTTCATCGGCTTCGCGCCCGCCGACAACCCGCAGGTCGTGGTGTCGGTGACGCTCCAGGCGCCCGGCATCGACGGCGGCGGCGGCAGCCTGTGCGCGCCGGTGTTCCAGCAGGTGATGACGTTCGCGTTGCAAAGCCGCAAGATCGCCCCCAGCGGCACCCCGCCGGTCGATCTCCCGGTCCAGTGGTGAACCCCGCGCGGACGAGGCAGGCACCCAAAGCGCGGTAGCCTGCCCGCCGTGCCCAACCGTGATCTGCGCCGCCCCACCGAGGTGCGCCCCCAACCTCTGACCGGCCTGGCCGGGTTCGTCCGCGCCCCCCTCACGGGGGCTCGGACCGACCCGGAGGCGACGCTGACGGGCGTTACCCACGACTCGCGGGCCGTGCGCCCGGGGGACCTGTACGCGGGTCTGCCCGGCGCCCGGTTCCACGGCGCCGCGTTCGCCGCGCAGGCCGCCGCGGCCGGCGCGGTCGCGCTGCTCACCGAT
>NZ_WWJX01000433.1 GCF_009865215.1 Streptomyces sp. SID3343
CGACGCCGGTTCGGCCGGTGTACAACGCGGAGGGCAGCGAAGCCAGTTCGGGGTGGGTCGCGGTGCGCCGGGCCAGGTCGGCGACGGCCTCCGCGACGCCCGGGTGGTCGGTGTGGTGCAGCAGTTCCAGGCCCACTCCGGCCGCGCCCGCGTAGAGCGCGAGGGTCGACCCCGGGTGGCGCGCCCCCGGCCCGGCCGGCAACTCGGCGGCGGCGCGCGCACACGAGTCGACGGTGTGCGCGATCACCGCGTCGAGGAGCCCGGGCGTGATCCGCGGCGGCGCCGGCAGTCGGCGCCCGCGCACCGGTACCGGCGACCCGTCCCGCAACCACCCCGCACACGACGCTCGTTCGGCCGGATCGAGACTGAGCAGCCCGGCAATCAGCGCCCGAACCGGCCGGTGGACGGCGCCCGGCAGCACGGCGGCCAGACACGCGAGCGTGCGGTCGCGGTTGATCGCGTGGTCGGGATCGACGATCACCGGTTCCATGCCGGTCAGCGCGTAGTGCAGCGTCGCGCCCAACGCGTAGAGGTCGTCGGCGGGATCGGGCAGGCCACCGGCCCGATACACGGGCAGGGAGTAGCCGGGTGTCGCCCCTGCGGGTCGCCGCCCCGCAAGTGCGCTGATGCCGAAGTCGACGAGCCGGCAGGACCCGTCCGCGGCGAGCACGACATTGCCCGGTTTGAGGTCGCACATCACCACGCCGCGCGCGTGCACCGAGTCGAGCACCGCCAGCAACCGGCGGGCCAGCGCGATCACTTGGCGCTCGGCCCGAGCGTCCCCGGGCCGGTACGGACCGTGCTCCAGCACGTCGCGGCGCAGATCGAGCGGACCGCAGTCGCCGGTGACCAGATACTCGTCCTCGCCGTGTCGCACGTAGTCGACGACGCGCGGCACCCCGTCGAGGTCGTGCAGGGCCGCCAGCACGGCGCGTTCGTTGCGCAGTCTGCCTCGGGCGTCCACCCCGAGCCGGTCCTCACCGGCGTACGCCCTGGCCTGTTTGACCACCACCCGCGCAGCGGTCGCGGTGTCGAGCGCGCGGTAGACGTCACCGTGCGGGGATCGCGCAATGCCAGCGGTGAGCCGGTAGCGCCCGCCCACCAGGCGCTCGGTTCGCGCCGAGCCGGGGGCGGCGGCACCGAACGGGTCGCCCACCCAAGGCGGTTGGCGGTAGCGGGTGCCGGCGCGACCGGGAAAGCGCTGCCCGTCGGGTCCGGTCATCACCAGCGTGGCGTCATCGGTCCCGGTCGCCCGAAAGGGCCCGTAGCGGTAGTACACCGGGGCGTCGGGGCGCACCCGCCGATCACTGAGCACGCGCGGTCCGCCGCGGCCGGCCAACACGTCGGCCAACTCCCGGCCCAGCGCGGCCACGTCGTCGCCACGCGGGTAGACGGTGATCGCCTTCCCGACCAGGGCCGGATCCTTGATTCCCGCGTTCATCTCCTGCAACACCGCCACGCTCACCGCGAACTTGGCCTCGCACATGTGGCGCAGCAGCACCGGCACGAGCAGATCCAACGTCGCGAGGAAGTCGTCGGGCCGCGCCGAGACGTGCAGCTTCCAGCCGTGTTCGAGCGCGGGCATGCGCGGGTCGAACAGGTAGAGCCAGGCGTCGTCCGCGCTGCGGCGCCGGTCGTGGCCGGCAACGAGGACGTCGATTCGCTCACGCAGATCCTGCGCGGATCCCTTTCGCACCGACCGCACTTTGGCCCCGTTCCCCCGCCGATCCCACCATCGCGCGTCCGCGCGAAGTCCGCCACCGGCTACCGGAGTCGCATCACATACGCGGCAACGGGTGGTATCGCGACGTCCCGCACCCGCCGCCGGCCCGCGCACCGTCGATTCGCCTCCCGAGCGCACCCGGGAGGCGAACGGCGGTGCGCTCGACGGTCGACGGCCGCGGCCGGAATCCCGAGACCGGGTGAACCGGGTCGGTCACCTCACCGCGCACCCGAACCGCGCCCGCGTGGGCACGCGAGTTCGAGTCGGTGGCGCCGGATCGGACCTACTGGTCGCACCCGACGCGGGTGGTCGCGGTGGGCCACGGTTCGGGCAGACACGCCTCGATGCTGCGGTCGGGGTCCGACCCGTCCTCGAACTCGATCGCCTCTTCCTCCACGTCGAGCGGGCCGGCGTCGCGGATCTCCAGTACCACGGGGCTCATATCGATCCTTCCTGCAAAGGGGACGGACAGGACATGGTTTCGTTCGGCCGTGCGCGGCCGCCGCGTTGCGCACGCGACCGCCCCTTCGGACGTCGAGGGACGCGAGGGCCGTCGTACCCGCCACAGTCTCCTGGACGGCGGCGAAAGAAGAACGTGTCAATCCGGCCGACTTGTGGCGTGACTTCGCGGTCGCTTCGGCGGTTTCGGCGTCGAGTCCACCAAAGCCGATCAGGCAATCGTTGCGCGCACGGCCCTATGAACCGAAGCCGGCTGGAGCTACCCTCCAGCGCATGATTTCTACGGTTGTCTGGGGTACCGGCAACGTCGGCCGCGCGGCCATCCGCGCCGTCGAGGCCCACCCGGCACTGAATCTCGCGGCCGTGCTCGTCCACAATCCCGACAAGGTCGGCCGCGACGCGGGCGAACTCGGTGACCTGGACGACGAGTTGGGTGTCACGGCGACCGACGACATCGACGCGGTGTTGGCCGCGCGGCCCGGCGCGGTGGTGTACGCGGCGTCCGGCGACATCCGTCCCGACGAGGCCCTCGCCGACATCGTCAAGGCGATCCGGGCCGGCGCCGTGGTGGTGAGCACCGCGCTGTACCCGCTCTACGATCCGCACAACGCCGCACCGGAGTTCCGCGAGCCGGTGGTGGCCGCTATCGCCGAGGGCGGCGGTTCGCTGTTCGTGTCCGGGGTCGACCCCGGTTGGGGCAACGACGTGCTGCCGCTGCTGATCAGCGGGCTGGGCAGCCGGGTGGACGTGATCCGCTGCCAGGAGATCTTCGACTACTCCACCTACGACCAGGAGGACTCGGTCCGCAACCTGGTCGGCATGGGCCAACCCATGGACTACGGCGCGCCGATGCTGTGGCCGGAGATGCCGACCATGGTGTGGGGCGGCCAGATTCGGCTCATCGCCAGGGCGCTGGGCGTCGAACTGGACGAGATCCGCGAGACGATGGACCGCCGCCCGCTCGACACCTCCGTGAGCACCCGCACGATGGGCGACTTCGAGGCCGGCACCCAGGGCGCGGTGCGCTTCGAGGTGCAGGGCATCGTCGAGGGCGAGCCGCGCATCGTCATCGAACACGTCACCCGTATCCACCCGTCGTGCGCTCCGGACTGGCCGACGCCGCCCGGCGGCGACGGGGCGCACCGGGTGATCATCGAGGGCCGGCCGCGTATCGAGGTCACCATCGAGGCCACCGACGAGGGCGAGAACCGATCCGCGGGCGGCAACGCCACCGCGGTCGGCCGGCTGGTGAACGCCATCGACTGGCTCGTGGACGCGGATCCCGGACTCTACGACGCCCTCGACGTCCCGCTGCGGCCCGCAGTCGGCAGACTCGGAAGGAAACGCGCATGAACATCGATGTCCCCGAGGACAAGGACCCGATCGCGTACGTGTGGGGGGAGATGGTCCCCGGCATCGGCCTCGCGGCCGCGAACTTCTCGATGTCGGTGTATGAGCACACGACGCTGTCGCTGCGCGAGTTCGAGGCCGCACGGCTGCGGATCGCCCAGATCAACGGGTGCGTCTTCTGCCTGGACTGGCGTACCGAACGCGACGGCCTCAAGGTCGAGGACGAGTTTCCCGAGGCGGTGACGCAGTGGCGCACCACCGACGCCTTCGACGACCGCACCCGGTTGGCCGCCGAGTACGCCGAGCGCTACGCCGAGGACCACCACAACCTCGACGACGAGTTCTGGGCCCGGATGAGCGCGCACTACAGCCAGGTCGAGATCGTCGAGCTGAGCATGAGCATCGGCTCGTGGTTGGCGTTCGGCCGGCTCAACCACGTGCTCGGCCTCGACAGCGTGTGCGTACTGCCCGGTCATTGAGGGTGGTCGCGCATCGAGCGCGTGCGGGCGCTCGCCGGCGTACCCGAGTCGGCCCGGCCGGCGCGGGTACGCCGAGGTCGGCGGTGGGCCGTTTCTCGGACGGTCCGTGCGTTTGACATCGGCAGCGGGCGGGCGTGCCCTGGGAGTATGTGCGAGCGAGCGGTGGAGGAGCCTGCGCACCGCGACGCGCGACGACCGGGGTGCGCCCCGTGACCGGCCGGCAACCCGGGCGTGAGGGTGCGCACGGCGTGCTGCGCGAGCCCCGGACCGCACCCGAGCTCGACGAGGCGTTCGACGCGGTGCTGAGCGCCTGCCTGGGGGAAGCGGTCCAGGCCGCGGGCGCCTACGGCGGCGTGGTGTACATCCGCTCGCGGGATCGGCGCTCGCTGGTGCTGGTGAAGGTCGCGGGGTTGGCGGTCTCCCAGTTGGGTCCGTGGTTCCGGTTTCCGGTGAGCGGGGCGCTGCCCGCGTCCGAGGCGTTCCGCACCGGGCGAACCGTGTTCCTCGCCGACGAGGGCGAGACCATGCGGCGCTTCCCGCAGTTGGCCCTGGGCACTCCGTACGCGTTCGCCTCGGCGGCCACGCCGGTGCGCGCGGGCGCGGAGGCATTCGGGGTGATCTGCGTGATGTGGCCCGCCAACCCCAGGCGCGGCCTCCCGTCCTCGCGAAGACGTGGATTGCGGGCCGCGGCCAGGCACCTGGCGAGCGGGCTCAAGGAACTGTCCGTGCGCGGCCTGTCCGTCGAATACGACGGTCGGCCGACGGTGACCCCGCTGCCCGCCCCCGCGTTTCCGCTGATCCGGGTGGGGCTTTTCGACTGGAACGTGGCGACGGGCGACTTCGACGCCGACGACGAGATGTGCCACCTGTTCGGGGTCGATCCCGCCGAGTACGACCGGCGTGCGACGACGCTGGCCGCCCGGGTGGTCTCCGGTGGCGGCCGGGCGTTCCGCGACGCCGCGGAAAGCGCGGCGGAGACCGGCCGGGTGCTCGCGTGGCGACTCCAGGTGCTGGGCGCCGACGGGGTGCGGCGACCCCTGGAGGTGTGGGGCCGAGTCGCCGACAACGACTTCGGCGGGCACTCGCGGCACCTGGTCGGCGCGGTCTTGGACCTGGGTACGGGCGCCGCCGCCGCGGGGGCGATGGAGCGGTTGAACGACGGGGTCTTCTCGCTCGATCCCGACGGTCGGATCACCTACGCCAACCACAAGCTGGAGGGCCTGCTCGGCGTCCGGCTCGCGGACGTGCTGGGCAAGACCCCGTGGGAGGCCCTGCCGTGGCTCGCCGACCCCTCCTACGAGGACCGCTACCGCGCGGCGATGTTGTCCCAGCACCCGGCGTCGTTCCTGGCCCGGGCGCCGCGCGATCGGTGGCTGGCGTTCGCGCTCTACCCGGACCCGTACGGGGTGACCGGCAAGGTCGTGCCCGTGGGGGCCCCGTCGGACGCGCCGGGCGAGCCGGGCGGACCGGGTGACCTGGACGCCGATTCGTCGGCGGGCGAGAACGGCGAGATCGACGCCGCCTCGCCGCGGCCGGGAGCGATGTACCACATCCTCCAGATGGCCGGCGCGCTCACCGAGGCGGTGTCCGTCGACCAGGTCTGCAAGGTCGTCGCCGACCAGATCCTGCCCGCCTTCGGCGGCGGGGAGATCGCCATCAACATCGTCCGCGACAAGCGCTTCTACCTGGCCCGGCAGGCCGGCTATCCCGAAGGCTTCCTGGACCGGTTCGAGGGTGTCCCGCTGGACGCCCCGCTGCCGGGGGTCCAGGCGCTCGCCCGCGGTCTGCCGATCTTCTTCGAATCGGCGGAGGATCTGGCCTCCGCGTATCCGGGGATCCCGCTCGACGACATGTGCGCGTGGGCGTTCCTGCCGCTGATCGCCTCCGACCGCCCGGTGGGCAGTTGCATCATCGGGTTCGCCCAACCGCACGTGTTCACCCTGGAGGAGCGCTCGGTGCTGACCGCGCTCAGCGGCCTGATCGCGCAGGCGCTGGAGCGCGCCCGACTCTACGACGCGGAGTTCGCCCTCGCCCGCGGCCTCCAGCACGCCCTGTTGCCCCATCGGCTGCCGTCCCTGGCCCGCCTGGAGATCGCGGCCCGCTATCTGCCCGGCACGCAGGGCATGGAGATCGGCGGCGACTGGTACGACGTCATCGACACCGGGCGCGCGGTGGCCCTGGTCATCGGCGACGTCGAGGGACACAGCGTCGCCGCGGCCGCCACGATGGGACAACTGCGCAGCGCGGTTCGTGCCTTCGCCACCGGCGGCCAGGAGCCCGAAGGGGTCGTGCGGTGCACCAATCGACTGCTCGCCGATCTGGACACCGGCCTGTTCGCGAGCTGCTGCTACATCGAACTCGATCCGCGCACCGGCGACGCGAAAGTGGTCCGCGCCGGCCACCCGCCCCCGCTGCTGCGCGATCCCGACGGACGAACCCACGTCGTCGAGACCACCGGCGGCACCCTGCTCGGTGTCGACCGCCACTCGCAGTATCCCGTGACCAGGCTGTCCCTGGCGCCGGGCTCGCTGCTCGCGCTGTACACGGACGGGCTGGTGGAGGATGTCGGCGTCGACATCGACGACGCCATCACCCGGATGTGCGCTTCGCTCTCGCGCCCCCTCGATGGTTCCGCCCCCGCTTCGAAGGGAACCGTCCCCTCCTCCGACGCACCCGTCTCCCGACTCGTGGACCGCATGCTGAGCGACGCGGGCCGCCTGAGGGAGCGTGCGGACGACGTGGCCGTACTGCTCACCCGCTGGACCTGAGAGGACGCCCGCTGAAAGGAACCCGAGGCCGGCGTGCGTCGATCCGCCGAAGCGCGACCATGGGAGACGGAGGACGGAAAGGTTCACGATGAGCGCATCGCACACTCCGAACGACGACGACGCGGGGAACCCGTCCATCATGCCCTGGGGGGCGGACCGGGCCCTGTGGGGGCACCTGCTCGGTCAGGCGCCGATCGGCATGGCCGTGGTCGACCTCGAACTGCGGTGCGTCTGGCTCAACGACACCTTGGAGCGCAACGGCGGCATCCCGCGCGCGCAGCGCCTGGGCAAACGGCTCAGCGACGTCCTCCCCGGCCTGCCGGCGGACCTCATCGAAGCGCGGATGCAACTGGTCCTGGACAGCGGGACGCCGCTGATCGACCACGAGTATCAGGGCCGCACCGCCGCCGACCCCACGCACCTGCACGCCTACTCGACGTCGTTCTTCCGCCTGGAGGACATCGACGGAAGCGCGCTCGGACTGTGCTACATCGTGGTCGACGTCACCGACCGCTGGCGCGCTCGTCAGCGGCTCGCGCTGCTGAGCGACATCGGGGCGCGGATCGGGACGACCCTTGACGTGACCCGTACCGCCCAGGAACTCGCCGACGTCGCGGTGCCCGACCTCGCCGACTTCATCGCCGTCGACCTGCTCGAACCGGTCCTGGACGGCATCGAGCCGGCGCCCGGCCCGGTGGGGTCGAACACCGTGCTGCGCCGGGTCGGGCAGCGCTCGGTCGAGCGGGGCAGGCACGGCGACCTGCGCGACGACCTGTACGAGTCGATCGCTCGAACGGGCGAGCGCGCGTCGGTGGTGCCCAGTTCGCCCGCCGCCCGCTGCCTCGCCGACGGCAAGGCGATCCTCGAACCGGTGCTCGACCCCGCGATCCTGCCGTGGTTGGCCGACGACGGGGAGTCCTCGGATCGCACCCGCGCGGTCGGGCTGCACTCGATGATGGTGGTCCCGATCCAGGCGCGCGGCACCGTTTTGGGCGTGACCCACTTCTTCCGGCGCGGCACGCCCGACCCGTTCGAGAGCGACGACCTCATCCTCGCCGAGGAGTTCGTCTCGCGTGCCGCCGTGTGCATCGACAACGCGCGCCGCTTCACCCACGAGCACGCCGCCGCGCTGACCCTCCAGCGCAGCCTGCTACCGCACGGGCTGCCGGCCCAGACCGCCGTCGAGGTGACCAGCCGCTACCTGCCCGCCGACGATCGCACCGGGGTCGGCGGCGACTGGTACGACGTCATCCCGCTGTCCGGGGCGCGGGTCGCGCTGGTCGTGGGCGATGTGGCCGGTCACGGTCTGCATGCCGCCGCGACCATGGGACGGCTGCGTTCGGCGGTCCAGACCCTGGCCGACCTGGACATGTCGCCGGACGAGTTGCTGGCCCACCTCGACGACCTGGTCATCCGATTCGTCGACGAGCAGGGCACCGGCGAAGGCGGCGTCGACACGACGGCGCTGGGCGCCAGTTGCCTGTACGCGGTGTACGACCCCGTGAGCCGCATGTGCACGCTCGCCCGCGCCGGCCACCCGCCACCGGCCGTGGTCCGCCCGGGCGGTGAGGTGGAGTTCCTCGACCTGCCGGCCGGACCGCCGTTGGGGCTGGGCGGGCTGCCGTTCGAGTTCGCGGAGTACGAACTGCCCGAGGGCAGCCTCCTCGTGCTCTACACGGACGGCCTGATCGAGACCCGCGACCGCGACGTGGACACCGGCCTCGACCGGCTCCGCGCGTCACTCGCCCGCCCCGAGCGGCCGTTGGACGAGATCTGCCGATCCGTCCTGGACAGCGTGGACAGCACCCCGGCGGACGACGTGGCCCTGCTCGTCGCCCGTACCCGCACCCTGGACTCGTCGCGCGTCGTCTCCTGGGACCTGCCCGCCGACCCCGCGTTCGTCGCCGAGGCCCGCGATCTGGCCGGCCGGCAGCTCACCGAGTGGGGGTTGGACGACATCGCGTTCACCACCGAACTCGTGGTCAGCGAACTGGTCACCAACGCGATCCGCTACGCCGACGGGCCGATCCGGCTGCGGCTGATCCGCGACGACACGTTGATCTGTGAGGTCACCGACGCCACCAGCACGAGCCCGCGGATGCGCCACGCCCGTACGTCGGACGAGGGTGGCCGCGGCCTGTTCCTGGTCGCCCAGTTCACCCAGCGCTGGGGCACGCGCTACACCACGACCGGCAAGACGATCTGGACCGAACAGACGTTGACTCCGGCGTGGTGAGCGGGTGGCCAAGGCGTCGGGGTCGTCACGCGTCGTGGGTTTCCCGGTGGGCGTGCTCGTGGCGCACCTCGGGCGGGGCCTGCCGGCGGCGGGCGGACGGGGCCGGCATGTTCTCCGGGTGGGTCTCGCTCGGTGGCCTCTCCCGCGGCACCGGGAATCGGCGTCACGGCGACGCGGGAAGTCGGCCGGCCGCCGGGAGCAGTCGGGCCGCCACCGTCCGGCCGTGCGCGAGCGGATCCGGCTCTCGGGCGCGGAGCAGGCCGGCCATCGCGCCGTCGTACACGAGCAGTACGTCGGCGGCCAGGGCGGCGGGGTCCGGGCCGCCGACGGCGTCGGCGAGGAGGGCCAGTCTGGTGCCGAGCAGCGCGGTTTCCGCCGCGATGACCGCGTGGGCGGGGTGCTCGGGTGACGGCAGTTCGGTGCCGGTCGCGAGAAAGGCGCACCCGCGTCCGGGGATGTATCGGGATCGGTAGGCGGCGACGGCGTCGAACAGCGCCAGCAGCTTGTCGGCCGGGGTGTCCGCCGCGTCGACGGCCGCCTGCCAGGTCGTGTCCCAGCGGTCCAACCGGCGTTGCAGGGCGGCGACGATCAGGCCGTCCTTCCCGCCGAAGTGGGCGTAGAGCGTCCCGGGCGAGACGTGCGCCTGCTCCAGAACCCGGTCGACGCTCGTGCGGCCGATGCCGTCGCGGTAGAAGAGCTCGTCGGCGGCGTCGAGGAGGCGGTCTCGGGGAGCCGGGTCCGGTTTCGGGAACGCGGGGGCGGGTGTGGTGTGGGTGGGTGTGGT
>NZ_WWJX01000434.1 GCF_009865215.1 Streptomyces sp. SID3343
CAGCGCGGGGCGGGCGTCGGCGAGCATGTGGGCCAGGCGGGCGGGCGGATACTCGGGATCCAGGGGCAGGTAGGCGGCGCCCGCCTTGAGGACCGCCAGGAGCGCGACGACCAGATCCGTCGAACGCGGCAGCGCCAACGCCACGACGTCCTCGGGACCGACACCCCGAGCCACGAACAGATGCGCCAACCGGTTCGCCCGCTCGTCGAGCTCCCGATACGTCAACCCACTCCCGTCACACACCACCGCGAGCGCATCCGCCGACGCCCCGACCCGCGCCTCGAACAACCCCGGCAGCGTGGCCCCATCGGTCCGCGTGACCGTGTCGTTGCGGCTGACGAGCAGGTCTCGGCGTTCTTCGTCGGTGAGCAGGTCGATCCGGCCGATCAACCGCTCGGCATCGGTGACGACGAGGTCGAGCACCCGGGCCAGTCGGTCGAGGAACCCGGCGGCCGCGGCCCGGTCGAAGAGGTCGTCACGGTAGTCGAGGCGTAGGTAGAGGCGGCGCCCCGGGGCGGCGATCAGGGTGAGCGGATAGTGGGTCGCGTCCCGTCCGCGGCCCAGGTCGGGAGTGATCCGCAGACCGGTGTCCGGCAGCGTGGCGGGGTCGTCCCAGGGATAGTTCTCGAACACCAGGGACGTGTCGAAGAGCTCGCCCGATCCGGCCAGTTGCCGGATGCGGGGCAGCCCGAGGTGGTGGTGCGCGGTCAGCCGCGACTGCTCGTCCTGCAGCCGCACGACGGCGGACGACAGCGATCGGGTCGGGTCCAGCACGACCCGGACGGGCACCATGTTGATGAACAGGCCCACCATCGCCTCGACGCCGGGCAGTTCCGGGTCGCGTCCGGCGACGATCGCCCCGAACACCACGTCGTCGTGCCCCGTGCACCGGCTCAGCACCAGGCCCCAGGCGGCCTGCAGGACGGTGTTCATGGTCACGCCCTGCCGGCGCGCCCAGTCGGCGAGCGCCGCGGTGCGGTCCTCGTCCAGCTCGACGGTGATCCGCTCCGGCATCAGTGCGGCTCGTGCCGGATCCACCGGAGTGAGCAGGGTCGGCTGCTCCAGGCCCGCGAGCGCGTGTCGCCAGGCCGCCTCCGCCGCCGGGCGGTCCTGTTGCGCGAGTCGGCTCAGGTATTGCCGGTACGGGGTCACCCGGGGAAGCGCGGCGACGTCGCCGTCACTGCCGTACAGCGTGATCAGCTCGCGGACGAGGATCGGTGTCGACCAGCCGTCGAGCAGGATGTGATGGGTGGTCATGATCAGGCGATGGCGCTCCCCGGCCAGCCGTACCAGGGTGAAGCGCAGCAGCGGTGGCTCGGCCAGGTCGAAGCGGCGGCCGTGTTCCTTGGCGGCGAGCCTGGTCAGTTCCGCCTCCGCCTCGGCGCCGGGCAGCGACGAGAGGTCGAACTCCTCCCAGGGCACGTCGACCTGACGTGGGATCAGCTGAACGGTCCGGCCCGAGTCCACCTGCCGGAACCCGGCGCGCAGATTCGGATGCCGCCGGACGAGAGCGCCGACCGCCGCTCGCAGCCGCGCCGCGTCCAAAGCCCCCTGGATGTCGAAGGCGTGTTGCACCGCGTAGACGTCCGCGCCGTCCTGCTCGTAGCGGGAGTGAAACAGCAGCCCCTCCTGCATGGGTGAGAGGGGAAGGATGTCTTCCAGGCCCGACGACGTCATTTCTGAATCCTCCACGCGGCTTCGAGCTGCTCGATGTCGTGCTGGCTGAGTTCGGCCAGCGGGAAGTCCGAGGGTGTGTGGCCGCCCGTGTCGGACCGATGACCGTGCCGGACCAGGCCCCGGATCGCCTGGAACCACTGTTCGGCGAGGGCGCGGACGTGCTGCTCGGGCCAGACGTCGGGGGCCCACGTCCAGACGGCCTCCAACCACGGCCCGTCCGGGGTGTCCCGGATCATGGAGTTGACCTCCAGCCCGTGCGCCAGGGCGGTCGCCGGATCGGCCCCGCTCAGCAGGCCCGTCTCCGCCGCCACCGTCCACGCCGGGTTGCCGGGCACCACCGGTGTTCCTGCGGACGGGAAGCGGCCGAGGTAGTTGAAACCGAGTTGGGGCACGCCGAGTTCGGCCAGCTTCGGCCCGGTCTCCGGGTTGAGGTGGCGCAGCAGACCGAAGCCGATGCCCCGGTCGGGCAGCGCTCGCACCTGCTCCTTGACCCGTTTCAGCGCCTGTCCCAGCGCCGGCCCGCCACCGCCGTCGACGACCTCGTCCCACGCCGGCGGGCCCGGATCGACGCGGACGGGATACAGCGACGTGAACCAACCCACGGTGCGCGACAGGTCCGTGCCCTGCACGATCTCCTCGCGCCCGTGTCCCTCGACGTCGACCAGTACCGCCGTGTCCCGCTCGCGGCCATGACCTCGGCGCCACTGGGCGACCGCCAGGCCGAGG
>NZ_WWJX01000435.1 GCF_009865215.1 Streptomyces sp. SID3343
CACCGACCCCACGCCCCACCAAGACCCCCTGGCCGCCCCCCGCACCGCACTCCGCAGCCCCGGCGTCACCGTCGAACAAGCCCTCGCCCTCGTCCGCGCCCACCCCGTACTCGCGCACACCGCCAGGCGCCCGGGACCGGTCGGGCTGCTGCACACACCCGCAGCGCCGGTGACCCGAGCCGAGGCGCTGGAGCAGATCGAACACGCCTCGGTGGCCGGCGTGTTGGCCCCCGCAGACGTGTTCGAGCGGGTGCGGCCGGCACTGGTCTCGGCTCAGGTGATGGCCACCGTCGCGCGCGAACACGCCTACCGCACGGGCGAGGCCCCGGTCCACGACCTGCTCCGTCCGGTCGTCCGGGCGACCCTGGCGACCGACCCCGCCGCCTGGGCACACCTGGCCCGCACGCTGGCCCGACACCCGGGCACGCTCCCCGAACTGCTCACCGAGGCAAGCGCCGCCCGAGCCACCCCCGACGCCTCCGCTGCGTCGACCGCCCCCTGCCCGCAGCCGGGCGAGATTCGTGTCCCCGCCGGAGTTCGCCCCTGCGTGGTCTTCCTGCTGCGGCGACTCGACGCCGACGAGCTGACCGAACTCGTCCCGTTCCTCGACGACGCGACCACCGCCGCACTGTTGCCCGGCAACGTGCCGCCGCTCGCCAACGTCGCCGAGGCCGCGTTGCGCAGCGGCAGCCCCGTACTCCTCGACGCGCTCGCCCGGCACCAGCACGTCGGCCAGGAGTACGGTGCCCGCCTGCGGGACCTCGGCGACGACGCGCTCGACCTCGCGCTCGTGGACAACTCCTCCGGCGTCACCACCGCGCTGCGCCGCGAGATCTACGCCGGCCGCCGCGCCGGTCGGCCCCGCGTACCGATGCACCCCGATCTGCGCGTCCGGCTGCTGGAACAGCCCGAGTACGCGGCGGAGTACGAGTCGTACGCGCTGTCCGGCGACCCGGCCCTGGTCGACCACGCGCTGCCGCTGTGCAAGCCCAAGCGCCTGCGCCGGATCGACCTCGTCGACATCCTGCTGAGCGTGTGGGAGCGCGCCGACGCCGGCGTCGCGAGCGACATCCTGCGCAACCACGCGGCCCTGTTCCCCGCCCCCGTCCGCACCACCGCCGAGGCCGCGTTCGCCGCCGACGACCCCACACCGCTGCGCGAGCTGCGCGCCCGCTGGAACCGGCGCCCCCGCAGCGAGCCGGCCCTCCCCGAATACCGCCGCCCACCCACCGACCGCCTGAGCACCGCGCCGCTGGACACGTGGTTCTCCTGGGTCGTCACGGCCGTGGTCACCGGCGACCTCGACCCCGCCGAGATACCGCGGCTCGCGCACCCCGCGCGCCACGGATTCGGGGCCCTGGTCTCCGTCGACAGCTACCACTGGGCGCCGAGCACACCCCGCCCCGCGCTCGCCGAGATCACCCGCCGGATCGGCACCAATCCCGAAGCCTGGGTGGTCTTCAACACCCTGATTCCCGACTTCGAAGGCACCCTGTTCGAACTGGCCGACCTCGCCAACGCCGCCGCCGGCTGAGCACCACCCCCGAAAGAAGCCCAACGATCCCCAGCGAACCCCACCAAAGCACAACAAAAGCACAACCAAGCGCAACACAGAGCAACCAAGCGCAACGAAGCACAACCAAACGCAACGAAGCACAACCAAGCACAACCAAGCACAACCAAGCACAACCAAGCACAAAAGCGTCGCCGCCCCCGAGCCCCCGCTCGACCCCGCCGCCCCCACCCTCGTCAGCTCAAGACCACCCGCAAAACCCGATCGTCCCCCTCGCGCGGACTGCCTCGCCCGTCCGTCTCGTTGGTGACCAACCACATCTCCCCGGGCGCCACCGCCACCACCGTCCGCAGCCGGCCGTACTTGCCCTGGAGGAACGCCTTCGGCGGCGCCACCGTCGAGCCGTCGATCGGTGCCTGCCACAGCCGTTCGCCCTTGAGGCTCGCGAGATACACGACGTCGCCGAGAATCGCGATCCCACTGGGCGACGCGTCGTCGGTCGCCCACTGCGCGACCGGGTTCACGTACCGGGGGTCGTTGCCGCTGCCCTCGACCACCGGCCAGCCGTAGTTCGCCCCGGACCGGATCAGGTTCAGCTCGTCCCACGTGTCCTGGCCGAACTCGCTCGCCCACAGCCGCCCGGTCGAGTCCCACGCGAGACCCTGCACGTTGCGGTGGCCCAGGCTCCACACCGGCGAGTTCGGGAACGGGTTGCCCGGAGCCGGCTTCCCCTCGGGGGTCACCCGCAGGATCTTGCCGCCGAGCGAGCCGGGGTCCTGCGCGTTCGGCTTCTCGCCGGCCTCGCCGGTGCCCGCGTACAGCATGCCGTCGGGGCCGAACGCGATCCGGCCGCCGTTGTGGTTCGACCCGGCCGGGATCCCGCTCAGCAACACCTGGGGTTGTCCCAGGGGTTGGTCCGGCAGGTACGTCATCCGCACGATCCGGTTGTCCTCGGCAGTGGTCAGATACGCGTACAGGAAGTGGTCGTTCGCGTAGTTCGGGGACAGCGCCAGGCCGAGCAGGCCGCCCTCGCCCCGGTGCACCGCACCCGGGACCGTACCGACGGTCGTCGGCGTCGGCGTGCCGGGGCCGATCCGCACGATCGCGCCGGTGTCGCGCGAGGACACCAGCGCGTCCTTGTCCGGCAGCGGTGCCAGGCCCCACGGCGTGTTCAGGCCGCGCGCCAGTTCGCCCGCCACCACCGGGTCCCTGACGTCGGTCGCGGTCGGGCCCGCCGGTTCGTTGCGGGCCGCGCCGGTCGGGGCGGCCGTGGCCGCGTGCGTGGCCGAGGACTTCGCGGCCGTGGGGGACTTGCCGTCGTCACTGCACGCGGTGAGCCCGCCCACCACCGTCGCGGCGAGCACGAGCGAGGTCCAACGAGCCTTCGGATGCCGTGTGCGCACCGGGAACACCACCTTCTCGGGATGCCCCGACCCTAAGCCGATCCCGGCCGAAGCGGAGCATCCCGACACGACATTTAGAGTGCTGCCCATGGTCAGCGCAGGCAGGATCTGGGTCCCCTATCCCCTCGAACAGCTCGCCCCCTTGCCCTCCGGGCTCGGCGGGGTCGACGTCTACGTCGGTGCCGACGGTCCGGTGCCCGAGACCGCCGCGGCGGTCGAGTTCTACGTCCTGCCCTACACGTTCGACCGCGAACCGCTGCGCCGGATCGCGGATATGCCCGAGCTCAAGGCGATCCAGAGCCTGACCGCGGGCTACGAACACGTGCTGCCGTACCTGCCCGACGGCGTCGCGCTGTGCAACGGACGGGGGATCCACGAGACGAGCACCGCCGAACTCGCGATCACCCTGACCCTCGCGGCGCTGCGCGACATCCCCTCGTTCGTGCGCGGTCAGGACGCGGGCGAATGGCGCAGCGGGTTCTATCCCGCGCTCGCCGACAAAACCGTCCTGATCGTCGGCTACGGCGCGATCGGCGAGGCCGTGGACCGGCGCCTGACCGGCTTCGAGGTGGACGTCGTACGCGTCGCCCGCACGGCTCGCGCGAGCGCGCACGGACCGATCCACGCCCTCGCCGAACTGCCCGAACTACTCCCACGCGCCGACGTGGTGATCCTGACCGTCCCGCTCACCGAGGACACCCGCGGCCTCGTCGACGCCGACTTCCTCGCCCGCCTGTCCGACGGCGCGCTCGTGGTCAACGTCGCGCGCGGCCCCGTCGTCGACACCAAGGCGCTGCTCGCCGAAACCACCTCGGGCCGGATCCGGGCCGCGCTCGACGTCACCGACCCCGAGCCGCTGCCCGCCGACCATCCGCTGCGCTTCGCGCCCGGGGTGTTGATCAGCCCACACGTCGGCGGCAGCTCGTCGGCCTTCCTGCCGCGCGCACAGTCTTTGATCCGCGAACAGCTCGCGCGTTGGTCCGAAGGAGTGACTCTCGGCAATATCGTCGTCGGGCCGTCAACCGATTCGGGTCGGCAGCGCTCTGGATAGGGGCAAGGCAGACACGGGTACGGTGTGCCCGGCGCACGCCGAACCGGATGGAGACACATGAACGACAGGGGGACGGCGCCCCGCGCTGCCCACACGCGGTTCGACGAGCCCGACACCGCCGCACGGCCCGACCGCGACGGGTCCCC
>NZ_WWJX01000436.1 GCF_009865215.1 Streptomyces sp. SID3343
CATGCGGCGGGCACGACGCACTCGCCGGCGAGTTCGCCGCCACGCGCCATCAACAGGCCGATCCGGGCCAGGTCACGCGTGGTGGCGTTGAGTGAGCCGCCGCCGAGGGCGGTGCGCGGGCGGGCCCGGGTGAGGAAGTAGTACGCGTCGTGCTCGGCGCCGATCCGGTTCCACAGCCTGGTGTGCGCGTAGTCCGCCATCGACGTCCCGGTGGCGGCCTCCAGTACCCGGCCGAGCACCTGCGCGTCGATCGTCGAGTAGTTGAACGCGCTGCCGGGCGCGCTCATGCGCGGCAGCGACCGTACGACGTCGAGTACCGAACCGCCGCCGGTGACCGCCCGCTCGAACCGGTTGATCGCGCTGTCCGGGATGGTCCAGTCCTCGACCGCGCCGGCGCCGCTCGACATGTCGAGCAGGTGCGCGATCGTGGGCCCGTCGAACGCGCTGTCGGCCAACTCGGGGCAGTACGTGGTCACGGCGTCGTCGACGCTCTTGATCGCCCCCTCGGCGAGCGCGATTCCGATCAGGATCGAGGTCACCGACTTCGTCAACGAGAACGCCTGAAACCGCACGCCCGGGCCGGCGAACCGTCCCGGATAGCTCTCGTGCACGATCCGGCCGCGATGCAGCACCAGGAACGACGTGGTGAACGTCCGCGCGTGAACGTCGGCGAACGGCCGCTCGACGCCCTCGAACGTGTAGGTCGCGGCCAACTCCCGGGCCCGCTCCGGCAAGGCGAGCACCGCACGGCCGCGCGGGACTCGCGTGGTCGGCATCAAGGACCGCATGTGCGTGAACGTCCACTCGTTCACCGGCCGCCGCATCATCAGGTCGCCCTGATTGCGCCACAACCACACCCCGCCGGCCGCAGCCCCGGCCACCGGCACCGCCCACCGCAACCGCCGCCCACCAGAGCCGATTCCCACGCCACTCTCCTCACCGTTCACCCACCGAACCGGGGCGCCCAGTACAGCACCGGCACCCCCGACGACGCGACGGATCGCGCGTCGGCGGCGGTGGGCGTCGCGCGTTCAGGGGCGTTCGCGCAGGTAGCGGCCTCGGGGGAGTTCGCTCACCAGGACGGGTTTACCGTGGGAGGGGACCACGGTGCGGCGTTCCTCGGTCATGCCGAGTTTGGCCATCACCTTCGCGGAGGCCGTGTTGTCCACGTGGCAGATGCTCACCAGGCGGGGCAGCCGGGCGTACTCGAAGGCGAACCGCAGGACTTCGTGCGCGGCCTCGGTGGCGATCCCGGCGCCCCAGTGCGGGCGGGCCAGGCGCCAGCCGATCTCGACGGCCGGCATCACCTCGGGGAGAAAAGCGGGGACAGCCAGTCCCACCCAGCCGGCGAACGCGCCGTCGGCCCGCAGTTCGACCGCGAACAGACCGAAACCCCGTGCCTCCCAGTCCTGTTCGTAGCGGGAGAGTGAGGTCGCGCTCTGCTCGCGGGTGTGCGGGCGGCCATCGCCCACGTAGCGCATCACCTCGGGATCGGCGTTCATCGCCGCCAGGTCGTCCAGGTCGTCGTCGTGCCAGCGGCGCAGCAGCAGTCGTTCGGTTTCGATCACCGAGTCATCCTGCCCGATCCGCTCGGGAGCGGCGTTCGGCGTGTGGCGGGCCGGCGACCGAGCGGTGTCCGGGACGGGTCCCGGGTGGTGTCGGGCGCGTG
>NZ_WWJX01000437.1 GCF_009865215.1 Streptomyces sp. SID3343
CGCCAGATGCGCGAGCAGGGGCGGCACCGCGAGAGCGGCCGACCGGAGCGCGAATCCTTCGGGTAGTCGGCCGCCGAGCGCGAGTTCGGTCTCCACGGCGGCGTAGGCCGTGACCACCATCGCGAAGACGACCATGAGCAGTTCGACGTCGCGCAGCCGGCGTGCCCGGGCCGCCTGCCACTGATCCTCCATCGTCATCGCGTGAGTTCTCGTTTCGTTCGTCGGGCATGCGGTGGGTCACCGCGTCGTTCGTCGGGCATGCGGTGGTTCGCCGCGCGGTTCCGGCCCGGTTTGTCGGCTCGTGTTCCCATGGACGTCCGGACCCGCTGCCATGGTTGCAGGATTGCGCAAGTTTGCAAGCTCGATGGGTCGGATCTGTCACCCGCCTGGTCCTTGTGTGGCCCCCTCGCCGTTGACGAGCGTGGGGGTGCACGCGTGCGCCCTCCGGTTTCCCGGTCGGGACCGGTCGGGACCGGCGGGGACCCGCGAGGACCGGCGAGCCTCGGAGGAGCAGACGGGTGGACATGCGGACGAACCGGCGACGAGAGCACGGGAGTGCTGTGAGCGACCCGAACGGCGAGAGCGGCAAAGGCAATCGGCACGACCCGAGCGGCCACGCCGACCCGAGCAACCCGAACGACCGCAACGACCGCAACGACCGCAACGGCAGACCCGCCGACGACGCGCGGATCGCGAGGATCAAGATCCATCCGGCCATCGGCATCGCCCGGGTGGGCAACAGCACCCGCCCGGACGGCTGGTACTACGCACCCGAGACCCCGAACCCGAAGGTCGCCCCGCCCGGCGCCTACAAGGACCGCGACGGCGCGATCAAGCGCCAGGCGGCCCGATTTCGGCTCTTCGGCTACGACGCCGCCGGGCGGGTCGTGCGCGAAGTGACCGTCGGCGACGCCGCCACCTCGGTGCGGTGGGGCGTACACGTGGCCAACCGCAAGGCCGGGTGGTACGAGTTCCACCTGCCGCTGGACATCCCCGATTCGCGGGATCCCAGGATCAAGCCGTCGGTGCGGCGCAACCCGCAGGTCGCCGATCGCGGGTCGCTCGTGATCGACCCGGGTCGCAAGACCATCGACGCATCGGCGCACGGCACCACCGTGCCGTTCGACGGCGGTCGTTTCCTGGGCCGGGTCGACGTGCCGTTGGGCGAGATGCACACCGACGCGCTCGGCCGCCTGGTGGTGCTCGGCGGGCACGGCACCTCGGGCTCCCCCGACCGACTGCCGCTCGCCTCGGTCACCAACAACACCGGGTGGTACGACGACGTTTCGGATGGCCCGGTCACCGCCGAGGTCACCATCGACGGAGTCCGGGTACCCGTCGACCCGGCGTGGGTCGTGGTCGGGCCGCCCAACTTCGCGCCCGACGTGCGGACCCTGCGCACGCTCTACGACCTGCTCTTCGACGTCTTCGTCACCGAGAAGCAACTGCCGTTCCCGGCCAGGGTGTCCTTCGGCGAGCACATCGAGCCCATCCTGCGGCGCTTCTGC
>NZ_WWJX01000438.1 GCF_009865215.1 Streptomyces sp. SID3343
TGCTCGCCGACCGGCTGCGCGTGCGCGACACCTCCGGCTCGGCACTGCGAGTCCGCGGCGACGCCCGGCTCCTGGCCCGGGACACGACCCTCGACGACGTCGGACGCAACGGCGTCCTGGCCGAGGAACGCGGCGAGGTCCGCCTCGACGACTGCCGGGTGCGCGACGTCGGCCGCAGCGGCGTCCAGGCAGAACACCAGGCGCGCGTCCGCCTCGACGACTGCCGGATCACCGACGCCAAGGGCAGCGCGGTCGCGGTCGGCGGCGCGGCGCACCTGACCGCGCACGGCTGCCGGATCATCGCTCCATCCGCCAACGGAGTCGTCGCGCTCGGCGAATCCGAGGTGACGATGACCGCGTCGCTCGTCGCGCGCACCGGATTCACCGCGGTACACCTCGGCGGCAACGCACACGGCCGGATCGGCGGTTGCCGTCTCGACGGCAGCGACGAACACGGGCTCGCGGTCGTGGAGTCCGCCCACGCGGAGATCATGGACACCACCGTCACCGGGGCGAGCATGTGCGGCGTGCACGTGGCCGACGAGGCGCGTCTGTCGATGCGCGCCGGCCGGGTCGAGGGCGGCGAGACGGGAGTACGGCTGCGCTCGTCCACGGAGTCCGAACTGCGTGAATGCGTCGTGAGCGGGCAACGCAGGACGGGCATCGAGATCGGCGCCGACGCGGTCGCCGCGCTGTACGCGACCCGGATCGCCGAGACGGGCAGCGCGGGTGTCAGTGTCGATTCCGGTGCCCGGCTGCGCATGGACGGCGGCGGCGTCTTCGCCGTCGGCGGCAGCGGCCTCGTGGTGGGACGGAACGCCGAACCGATGCTGCGGGGCATCCGAGTGGAGGGGACCGGCAAGAACGGCATCCTGTTCGGCGACGGCGCGCGAGGGCTGGTCGAGCACAGCGACCTGTCGGCATGCGCCTACCCGGCTCTGCACATCGGCCGCGACGCCGAACCGCGCTTCGTCGGCTGCCGGGTCTTCGACTGCGCGCAGGACGTCGGCTACACCGAAGGCGCGCAACCGGTGTTCGAGGAGTGCGCGTCCGTCCGGGTGTCGGCGGCGGCGCTGCCCACCCTGTCGCAGGGGCCCACCCCGGCACCGCGCCCGCCCGCGATTCCGGCCGGGGTCGCTCCGGCGGACGGCCCACCGATGCCCGCCGCACCGGTGTCGGTCGATCTGGCCGAGTTGGGCGAGGCCCCGCCGCCGCCCGAGACCCTGGAGGATCTGCTCGCCGAGCTCGCCGAACTGGTCGGACTGGGTGGGGTCAAACGCGACGTCGGAGGCATGGTCAAGCTCATGCAGACGGTACGCAGGCGCCAGGAGGCCGGGCTGCCCGCGCCGCCGCTGAGCCGTCATCTGGTGTTCGCGGGCAACCCGGGCACGGGAAAGACGACCATCGCGCGGTTGTACGGAAGGCTGTTGAAGGCGCTCGGGCTCCTGGAACGCGGCCACCTGGTCGAGGTCGACCGCAGCGCCCTGGTCGGCGAGTACGTCGGACACACCGGTCCCAAGACCACCGAGTCGTTCAACCGCGCGCGCGGCGGCGTGTTGTTCATCGACGAGGCGTACGCGCTCGTGCCCGCGGGCGTTGCGAACGACTTCGGCGGCGAGGCCATCGCGACCCTCGTCAAACTCATGGAGGACCACCGCGACGAGGTCGTGGTGATCGTCGCGGGCTACCCCGACGAGATGGGGCGGTTCATCACCTCGAACCCCGGCCTGTCGTCGCGCTTCACCCGCAGTCTGCTGTTCGACGACTACTCGGCGGACGACCTGGTCCGCATCGTCGAGCATCACGCGGGCCGGCACCGCTACGAACTCAGCGTCCCCGCGCACAAGGCACTCGGCGAGTTGTTCACCGCGATGCCGCGCAACGCGCAGTTCGGCAACGGCCGTACCGCCCGTCAGGTGTTCCAGCAGATGACCGAGAGGCAGGCCATGCGCATGGCCGACATCGACGCGCCCGACGCGCGACAACTGGTCCTCCTCGACGAGGCGGACCTGCCGAGACTCGTCGACGCCGACTGACACCGCACCGACCAACCGCATACCGCATACCGCATACCGCATACCGCCTCGTCAACTGTCTGTTTGTGAAGGAGAGTTCGTGTCCGAAGACAACGAAACCGGGGCGCACGTCGGTTCGTCCGCGCCCTCGTTGGCTCAGGCCTACGCGCGCCGCCCGGCCCGTCCCAGACGCGGTCTGGTGCCGGGGCGCCGGGTGTGGGTGTCCCTCGCCTCGGCTGCGGGCATAGCCGCAGTCACGACGCTGGCCGTGGCCGTCGCCCAGAGCGGGGCGGGCGGCACCGCGACGGCCGCCGACCGAACCACCCGCGCCGCGGAGGCGAAGGGGATCACGCCGAACGACGGACTGCCGGGGGCCCCC
>NZ_WWJX01000439.1 GCF_009865215.1 Streptomyces sp. SID3343
GCAGACCAGGTGCGGGTTCAGGTTCCGGTACCGACCCCGGTACGCGTTCGGGACCGAAGCCGGGTACAGGTCCTGGTCCGGGCTGCGTGGGCGCTAATCCGGGCCGGGAACCCAGACCAGGCGCGGGCGCGGGCGCGGGCGCGGGTTCAGAGCCGAGACCAGGTGCGGCCCCGAGTACGGGCGCAGGTCCCGGCGCGGACCCGGATCCGGGCGCGGGCGCGGCTTCGGTGCGCAGGCCGGGTTCGGGTTCGGGGGTGGGAGCAAGTTGGGGCTCGGCTTCGGGACCCAGACCAGGTGCGGGCGCAGATTCGAGTCCGGGCGCGGGACGCAGACCAGGTTCGGGTTCGGGTTCAAGGCCGTGTTCGGGTCCGAGGCCGGAACCACGGCCGGCTATGGGCGCGGGACCCAGACGAGTTACGGGCCCTGGCAATTCGGATTCGGATTCGGGCCCGGGTTCGAGATCGCGAACGGGCGTGGGCGCAGGCTCGGGTTCGGGGCCCAGGCCAGGGCCGAATGCAAGACCGGGTTCGGGGCCGAGACCGGGTGCGGGTGTGGGTACGAACCCGAGACCGAGACCGAGACCGAGACCGGATCCGGGTGCTGGTGCGGGTCCGGATGCTCGTGCGGGCCCGGGCCCGGATGCGGATGCGGATGCGGATCCGAGATCGAGACAGGGGTCCGGTCCGGACTCGGGGCCAGGGCCGAGGCCGGGGTTGGGATTGAGGCCGGGGCCGGGGCCGGACCCGGGTTCGCGACCGGCTTCGGGTCCGGTGGGCGAGGGGGTCGCGGCGGCGGCGTTCGTGCGTGGCGTCAGGTGCGGTGCCTGGGCCAGGATGTCGGCCTCCAAGCGGCGCAGCGACGGTCCCAGGCCCACCCCCAGCTCCGCGATGACCGCTTCCCGGGCGGAGCGGACGGCCGCCAGCGCCTCCCCCTGACGACCCATGCGGTATAGCGCGAGCGCCAACAGTTCCCACGCGTCCTCGCGCAACGGGTGGGCCGTGGCGTGCGCGGCCAGGTCGGGGACCGCCTCCGCCGCGCGCCCGAGCCCGAGCAGCGCGTGCGCCCGACGCTCGCCGGCCACCGCCCGCAGCCCGTCCAGGCGCGTCGCCTCGCCGAGCGCCCACGCCTGGCCGGCGAACTCGGCGTACGCGGGCCCGCTCCACTGTTCCAACGCCGCGTCCACCCGCGCCAACGCCTCCCCCGCCCGCCCCGCCGCCAAAAGCGCGCCCACCGCGCCGACCTCGGCCTCGAACACCCACGCGTCCACGGCGTCCCGCTCGGCCCGCAGCGCGTAACCGGGCGCGACGGTCACCAGCAGCCGGGCCGGCCACCGGGGCGGCCGATCGGGCTCCAAGGCGCGGCGCAGCGCCGAGACGAAGGTCCGGATCGCGCCCACCGCACCTTCGGGCGGCTGTTCCCACAGATCGTCGACGAGCCGGTCGATCGGAACCACGCGCCCACGCGCCACGAGCAGCCGGCTCAGCACGGCGCGATGCCGAGGCCCCTTGAGCGGGATCGCCTCGCCCCCGGCCACGGCTTCCAACGGGCCGAGCACCCGGAAGGTCACCGAAGGTGCGGCCTCGGGCGTGCTCATGTCGCCCAATGTAACCGGGCGAAGGATGTCGCCCCCGACCACGGCCCGCGCACGCCCTCTCACGTTGTCATCGCGTACGCGGCCCATGCCCACCGCGCCACCACCCGCCCAACCCGCTCGTCACGAGCCATCGCCCACGCCCCGCGCCCACC
>NZ_WWJX01000440.1 GCF_009865215.1 Streptomyces sp. SID3343
AGTCGCAGTGCTTCGGCGGTGTCGGGGTCCAGGTGGGTGGTGTCCTCGTCGAGGACCTCGGTGACCGCGACCATCGCCGCGAGGGGGGTTCGCAGTTCGTGGGAGACGTCGGCGGCGAACCGGCGGGCACCGGCTTCGAGGCGGCGCAGTTCGGTGGCGTCGCGTTCGATGGTGTCGGCCATGGTGTTGAACGTCGCGGTCAGGGCGGCGAGTTCGTCGGTGCCGCGGATGGGGATGCGGGTGTCGAGCAGCCCCTCGGTGATGCGGTGGGCCCCTACGCGCAGCCTCCGTACCGGGCGCAGGACGTGCGCGGCGGCGACGAGGGCCGGGACGAGGGCGAGTCCGACGGCGGGGATCGCGCCGTAGCGGGCCGCGGTGACGAGAGCGTGGATGTCGGCCTGCTCACCGCGCAGGGACATTTCGGCGTAGACCACGATCCGGGTGGGGATCGCGCCCTGCCCCGCGTGCAGGATCGGCATCCCGATCACCAACCACGGGCCATCGGCCCGGGACACCCGTTGGGCCACCGCGCCGTTCTCGCGCAGCACCGCGGATCGCAGCGCTGTGGTGACCGCGCCGGGCTCGCCGGGCGGTGGGGCGGGAATGAGCGGGCCGTCCTGGTACGAGATGTGGGTGCGCCAGTCGCGAGGGGTGCCCGCGCGGTCGAGCAGGACGGTCAACTCCAGCAGGTTCTCGGTGCTGGGCGGGTACGGCAGGTCGGGCGCGCGCGAGTCGAGTTGGGCGCGCAGTTCGTCGGTCGCGGCGCTTTGGGTGCGGTCGAGGATGGCGTCGCGGGCTTTGTCGAACGTCAGGGCGGAGGTGATCAGGGCGCTGAACGCGGCGACCAGCAAAAAGGTGACGATCAGTCGGGGGCGAAGACCACGCAGCGACAATCGGTGTCCGAGCCGTCCCGGTGCCCGGGGCGCGGAACGCGCGGCGGACGCGGTCACAGCGGGCCGAATCGGTACCCGAAGCCGCGAACGGTCTGTACGTAGCGGGGGTGGCGGGGATCGTCCTCGACCTTCCCGCGCAGCCGCAGCACGCACGCGTCGACCAATCGGGCGTCCCCGGCGAAGCTGTGCTCCCAGACGCGTTCGAGGAGGATGTCGCGGCTGTACACGCGCCCGGCGGACGCGGACAGGTACAGCAGCAGTTTGAGTTCGGAGGGCGCGAGCGTGAGTTCGGTTCCGTTCTTGGACACGATGAGCGCGGCCCGATCGATTGTCAGTTCGCCGTACCGGTCGACCCGGGGCGCCGTCGCATTCTCGGCGGCGCGGCCTTCGGTGTCGGCCGGAACTGCGCGGCGCAGGGCGGCCTTGATGCGGGCGCCCAGGACCTCGCCGCCGGCCGGCTTGACGACGTAGTCGTCCGCGCCGGCCTCCAGGCCGACCACGACGTCGATGTCGTCGCCGCGAGCGGTGAGGATGATGATCGGCAGTTGGTGTCGCTCCCGGATCCGGCGGCACACCTCCAGGCCGTTGATGCCCGGGAGCATCAGGTCCAGCAGAACGAGGTCGGGGCGGAAGTCCTCCAGGGTGGCGAGCCCGGATTCCCCGGTGGACGCGACGGCGACGTCGTGGCCGCGCCGCCGCAGCGCGATACCGACGCCTCTTTGGATCGCCGGGTCGTCTTCGATAAGCAATACGCGTGGCATGGTGGTGACAATTCCTTGCTGAGTCGTCACGGCGGATTGTGTGAAACTGCGTCCGGGCCGTTCGAAAACGTTTCGGTGAGGCGGGACGGCGGCCGGTCGGCGCCAGTCGACTTTACGACGGAGTTCGCCGGGCCGATCCGTTCCCCGGCATCGGGCGGGCGTGTTGATGCCTGCTTGCACAGCTCAGGGCCTCGTTGACCACCGTATGGTCCCGGGATGACGGCTTCGTGCGCGATATGTGACGAGACGATGACAGCCTCCGGTTTCGATACCCGAACGTGTTTGGCTCGGCGAGCAGCCGAACGAAGACGCGGGATATCGAGACAGGAATACCTATGACGATTGCTGGAATACGTCGCGGCGACATGGCGAGAGGGGCAAGCGCGGCAATTGCCCTCGCCGTGACCGCGGCGGCCCTGGCGAGTTGTGGTGGCGCCTCGCACGCTCCGGTGGATCGACCCGTGGGCGTCACCCACCAGGCGGCCCGCCCGGTGCCGGGCGCCGCCGGCGTCGAACCGTCGGCCATCCGGCGTCCGGCGGCGGAGAGCGGCAAGGTCGATCCGTCGATCACCCGGCACTCGGAGGACGGCGGCAAGACGGTCAACCTCACTCTCGACGACGGTCCGAACCCCGTCTGGACCCCCCGCTTCCTCGATCTGCTCGAGAAGCACAAGGCCAAGGCCGTGTTTTGCGTCCTGGGGCCCGCCGCCAAGGCCAATCCGGAGCTACTGGGTCGAATCGTCGACGCGGGCCACCGCCTGTGCGACCATTCGGTGCACCACGACACCGCCATGGACAAGAAACCGGTCGATTACCAGACGCAGGAGATCCTCGACGCCAAGGACATGATCGACCAGGCGTCGGGAGGCCGACGGATCTGGTACTACCGCGCACCCGGCGGCGCGTTCACCCCGGAAAGCCGTCAGGTCGCCGCCGACCACGGTATGCGCCCGCTCGGTTGGAACGTCGACCCCAGCGACTACCAACGCCCCGGCGTCGACACCATCGTCACCCGCGTCCAAGAGCAACTGGCCAAGGGCCCCACCGTGTTGATGCACGACGGCGGCGGCGACCGCGAACAGTCCTTCCAGGCCCTCGAAAAGCTCCTGACCTGGTTCGACGAACAGGGCTACCACTACAGCTTCCCGCAAGCGTGAACCGGCTTCGACGACCGGCCGCGGACCGCCGCGTCACCCGGGCCCGGGGCATGCGCCACAGCCCGACACGGTGGACGGACCGACCGGCCCGTCACTGAACCCTCCCTGTCCGGCCGTGAGTTGGGTGACGTCGACGGAGGCCGACCCGGTGTGCGGCTCCGGGACGACCGCCCACAGGGCCGCCATCGCGGCGAACGTGGCCACCAGGGCAACGGCCCCGCTTCGACCACGCGCCCAACGGGCCCGAAAGCGGATCGGATCCTCCACCAGGAGCTTGGAAAGTACGGCGGCGGCGACGGAAACGGCCACGACGACGGCCGTGCGTCCCCAGCCCGAGAAGCCGAGGCGTTCCTCGTCCAGCAGCAGATAGACCGGCCAGTGCCACAGGTAGAGGCTGTACGAGAGCAGACCGGTCCAGCGCAATACGGCGCCGCCCAGGACACGGCCGACGGGGCTGCCCGGGGCCCGGGTGAGGCAGGCGACGAGGAGGGCGGCGGCCAGCGCGTGGAGGAACATTCCGCCCTGGAACAACGAAGGGGAGTCCTCTCCGTCGGCCAGGACCCAGTACGCGCCGATGCCGCACACCAGAGCCAAAGAGATCCACCCGGCCATGCGCTCACCCAGCCCGGTCACCGCGCGAGTGGCCGGCCCGGTGGCCATCAGCGCGCCCAGGAGCAGGGAGAAGGCACGCGTGTCGGTGCCTTCGTACACGCGGGTGGTGTCGACCGGGTCGGTGAGATCGAGCATCAGGGCCAGTGCGGCAAGGGCCCCCGCCACCGCGACGAGGGCGACGTTTCGACCCGCGTTCCTGCCCCGGGCCACCAGGACCAGGAGCAGTGGCCAGAACAGGTAGAACTGCTCCTCGACGGCGATGCTCCACAGGTGGCTGAAGACCCGGGTGTCGGCGGAGTTCCAGTAGCCGATCCGGTCCGCGATGAAGTGCCAGTTGGCGAGGTTCGCCACCACCCAGGGGCCGTCGTCGAGCGCGTTGCGAATCAGCGCGGGCGAACCGAAGGCCCACACCAGCAGCAGGGTGCCGGACACCGTGACGGCGAGCGCGGGCAGGAGGCGGCGGGCCCGCCGGGCCCAGAACGCGATGAGGTCGATGCGACCGTTGCCGGCCGCCGTCTCCTTGAGCAGCAGTCCGGTGATCAGGAAGCCGGACAGCACGAAGAACAGGTCGACGCCCAGGAAGCCGCCGCCGAAGTGCCCGGCGTGGAAGAGCAGTACCGCCGCGACGGCCACACCGCGCAGGCCGTCCAGCGGCGCGATGTGCGGTTTGGTGGAGGTGGGCGGGTTCGCGGGCGTCGCGGACGGCGTGGGAACCCGCCGATGGGTACGCCGAGGGAAAGTCTGCGCAGGCATGGGGTTTGTCTCCGAAAGACGCGGGGCGGAACGAGCCCGGGCCCGTTCCGCCCCTCGATCACTGTGCCCCGGGATACGGGGGCGAGCGCACGGCTGGGGGTCGGCTACTTGCAGCCGAGTCGTGCGTACACCTTGTCGCCGGTCCACGACCCGGTGGCCCAGCGGTCCACCGCCGCCGGTGTGAAGGAGTACTGCTTGCCGAGTTCCTTGCCCAACCAGTGGGCGAACGCAGCCGCCCCCTGTTGGCAGGAGTGGATGCCGTCGTTGCTCCGTTGCGCCTTGGCAGCGGTGCTGTCGGTGCCCCACAGGGCCGCGGCGTCGAGGAAGCGCACCTTGTCCGGATGCTTGTCCGCCACGTCTCTGGCCGACTTCGGGGCGGACTTGATCTCGGCTTCGTGCGGCTGGTAGAAGTCGTCGATCTTGAACGGCGGCGCGGACACGATGACGAGTTCGGCGCCCGCGTCGGTCACCGTCTTGACCAGTCGCTCGTAACCGGCCTGTTGTTCCTGTGGGTTGCCCCAGTCGTAGGTCGTGATCTGGTAGACGACGACGTTCGGCTTGAAGGAGCCGAGTTCCTTGGGCAGTTGTTCCCACGTGGGTTCGGCCGGCTCGCCGATGACACCGCCGCCTCCGGCGGCTGCCATCGACGCGAACTCGACGCCGTCGGCCTTCATCGCCGCCTCGAGGGCGGGTGCCTCGACTGCACCGATGGAGTCACCCATCCACAGCAGCTTGGCGAGCTTCGCGCTCTTGTTCCCGGCGCCGGACGGTCCCTGGCGGGCGCCGGCCTCGGCGGAGGCACCGGCCGAGGAAGCCGTATCGGTACGGCCGCCGGTGGCCTGGCTCTTGTGGTCCGAGTCGTCACAGGCGGTGAGCCCGAAGACCCCAGTCGCGGTGGCGAGGGCGATTCCCGCGGTGAGCCGAACGGTTCGCCGACGGCGGGTGGCAGGGTTGGTCTGGCTGTTCATGTCGTCCAGTAGAGCCGCTGAAATCCCTGTTCAGAGGGGCGGTCATCGTTTCGTCACAGGCTGGGAGAGGAACAGTCATCCGCCACGAGCGCGCGCGTCGGATGGTGCGCGCAAAGACCCGAAAGTCGCGATCCCGTCCCGGGGCCCACGCCGAGCGCGCGTTGTCGCGGACGACGGTAGTGCTGCCGCGGTCGGGTCTGCGGGGGCGGGACGGTCCTCACGACACCCGGGCGGCCGAGGCCGATGAACTGCCGGAAGTTCGGCTCGAAGGTCGATTGGGCGGTCTGCGAAGCAGCGAACGTGCGGCGGGGGTTCGCGTACCGGCACGAGTGCCGACGGCCACGCCGACGCGCACGGACGCGGCGACCGCGAACGGCCGCCGCGCCCAGGTTCGTCCTCTCACCTCACGCGGTCGGGCACGTGGCTCCCGGCAGCGTCAGCGCCACCCGCGCATGCGACACCACGACGCTCACGCCGGACAACAGCGTGATCCGCAGCGCGTTGACCGTGATCCCTCGACCGCCCGGGTCGACCACCCGCTCGTTCACGCGCACCGTCGCCACCAGCGGGATCGTGATATCCACGTTGACGTTCGGGTTCACCACCGGCACCCCGGCCACCCGCAGGTTCGCCAATTCGACCGAACCGGTCGGCGTGGCACCGCCGTTCGCGTCACCCTGCACCGTGGCGACCGCTTCGACGACGTCCGCCGTGACCAGTCCGCCGAGCAGGTTCACCCCGGCCGTCTGCGCACGCGCGTTCGCCCGCTGCAGGCCGTTGACGTCGATCGTGCCCTCCGCGCGGGTGGTGACCACGCCCGCGTTGCCGACGACGCCCAGCGACACCGTCGCGACGTTGTCGGTGTCGACCGCCGCGACGTTCGAGCACGTCACGTCGGACGGGGCGATCGGGCCGATGTTCGCGAGCGGCGACTTCAGTGCGGCCCCGTACGCGTGCGCGTCGAACCGCATCGTGTCGAACACGACGCTCGCGCAGCCGGGCAGGCTCACCCCGACCACGTTCGTGAAGCCGGCCGCGCAGTTCGTGTACGTCCCGCGCGCCGCCGAGGTCACCTGGACCTGCGCCGTGCAGGATTCCTGACCCGCCGTCAGGTTGCCGGATACATCGACCGAGCCCCCACCCGCCGGCGCGACGACCGAACCGGCATCGCACGTCGTCGTGGTGGCCCCGGTCGCCTTGAGTCCGGCCGGCAGCGCGTCCGAGAAGGACCAACCGGGCTTGGCGCCCAGCTCGTTCGTGTTCGTGATGGTGAAGGTCAAGGTCGAGGTGCCACCGGTGAGGACCGGCGTCGGCGCGAAGCCGATGTCGACCTGCGGGCTCGCGTCGACGAGTTTGACGTTGTCGAAGGCCACGTCGTTGCCGGTGCCGCTCGGCTGCTCGTTCACCAGCCGGATGCCGGCCTGGTTGCCGGCGAACAGCACGGCGCCGTTGCTGGTGAAGGTGCCGACCCGGGCCCCGCCGATCGTCGTCGTGGCATCCACGCACGCCTCGATCGGGCGCGTGAACGCGGGCGTTGCCTGGTTGCCGTCGAGCAGGTAGAAGCTGAACTTGGAGTGGTTGGCGAAGCAGTTGACTTCGGCGATGTCGACCGAGAACGCGATGAAGCGCCGCCCCGCGGGCAACGGGATCGGGGTCGCCGTCTCCAACTGCACCTTGCCGGCGCCCGGATTGCCCGCGGTGTACGCCGTCACGGCGTGGTTGGTGGTCGAGGAACCGCCCGACCACTGACCGAGTACGCCCGCGAGGTTCTTGACCTGGGCCCAGTCGCCGGGGACGCACCCGCTGCCGGCGGGAGGCGTGGTCGGCGCGGCCGGCGATGTGACCCAGCCGTTGCACGCGGTCAACCAGGCCGGGTCGGCGGTGTACGTCTCGCCCACCGGCGGAGCGCCGGTGTAGTTCGTGAGCAGGGTCGGCGTCGCACCCTGGCCGTTCTCGAAACCTTCGGCGAAGATCGCCGCGGGCGCCTGCGGCACACCGGGTGTCCCGGGCGCGGCCTGCGCGTTGCCGACGGCGAACGGTGCGGTCAGACCCGCAACGGCCACCGCGATCGATATACCGACGCTGCCGAAGCGTTCGGTGAGCCTTCTTCTCATCGTGGACATGACGAATCCCCTTACGTCGCAAGGTGTCCGACCCCACGGCCCGCCCTTCGGGGCGGCCGAGAACGGCGAGGCCGGATCGTTCGCGGGCACCACGACCGGTCCGGCACATCGCCTTGAGCAGCACAGCACCCACAACGCCGGACGACCGCTTCCCGGCAGCCAAACCACCCTTACAGGTGACACCGACGCGCGCCGGTGCGCGCAGCGGACCCACCGCGCACCCCCCACCGCGAAAGCCGCACCGCACCCTCGCCCCGTCCCCCACCGCCCTCGCGCGTCGGCGCCGTCACCCCCGTCGCCCGAACCGCGGCGATCCGTACCGTTCCACGTTGCGGCGCTCGCGAACTCGCCGACGGCCGAGGCGAACGGGCAGACGGCCGCCCCCGGAAGCCACCGACGGCCGGGATCGCCATGCGGCGGTGCCCCGCTGCCTCCCCCGCGACCGGATCGAGCCGCCGGGTTCGATCACTCGTGGCGGCGCGAACGTTCCCCGCTCGTGGCGGCGCGGACGTTCCCGCTCGTGGCGGCGCGGACGTTCCCGCTCGTGGCCGCGCGGACGTTCCCGCGCGTGGCGTCCCGACGGTGGACGCCGGCTTGGCTAGCATCTGACTGGTTGTGGCCCGGTCTCCTCGCCGCAGGGTGCGAGGACACGATGGTCGGCGGTCACCCGATACCTGCGGGAGCACAGTCATGCGGATCGGCATCATCGGCGCCGGGAACATCGGCGGCACACTCACTCGGCGCCTCACCGCCCTCGGCCACGACGTTGCGGTCGCCAATTCACGCGGGCCCCAAACGCTGGCGGATCTGGCCTCGGAGACCGGGGCGCGCGCGGTGACCGTCGAGGAGGCCGCGCGCGGCGCGGATCTCGTGGTGGTGACGATCCCCCTGAACAGGGTGCCCGACCTGCCCGCGGACCTGTTCGGCCAAGCCGACGACGCGCTGATCGTCGTCGACACCGGCAACTACTATCCGCGCCAACGCGACGGCCGGATCGAGGACATCGAGAACGGTCTGCCCGAAAGCCGGTGGACCGAGCGGCACTTGGGCCGCCCGGTGATCAAGGCGTTCAACAACATCTACGCACAGCACCTCGCGGACGACGGTCGCCCGGCCGGCAGCCCCGGGCGGATCGCGCTGCCGGTGGCCGGGGACGACCCGTCGGCCAAGGCGACCGTGCTGGCCCTGGTGGACGCGCTCGGCTTCGACGCCGTCGACGCGGGCACGCTCGACGAGTCCTGGCGGCAGCAGCCCGGAAGTCCCGTCTACACCACCGACAAGGACGCCGACGGCGTCCGCCGGGCCTTGGCCGAGGCGAATCCCGACCGCGCTCCCGAATGGCAGGGTTCCGCCGACAGCCCGGGCACGTTCGACGCCCCTGCTTGAGCGTGCGCACCCGACGGACGAGGCGTTCGGCACCCTGGGGCTCCGGCCCTGCGGGCTCGGCCGCGCACTCGCCGTTTGCCGCCGGTCGCGGCGAACGAGGCCGCGGCGGGAGCCGCGGCCTCGTCGAAGGACGAGCGTCGGACGCCTATCGTGGTGCGTTCGGCATCACGGGCAAGTCGGGTCACCCGGCTGGGCCGGGACGCTCACCGCGTTCCAGGCGGCCTTGGTCTTGTTGAACAGGCCGCAGGTGGAGTCGAGCGCCTTGGCGGACTTCAGGGTCGCGGTGCGGTACTTCTTGTAGGTCATGCCGCTGGTCTTGAGCAGCATGCCGCCGTAGAAGATCTTGCCCGCGGTCTGGATTCCGGTACCCGTGAGTTGCGTGTTGTTGCAGGTCGGGCTGCTGGGCTTGCCGCCACCGGGGTTGGTGCCCTCGGCGAGCAGGTAGAACCAGTGGTTCAGGGGCCCGGCCGCCGCGTGGGTCTCGGTGCCCGGGATCGAAGCGCTGTAGCAGTTCGGGTTGTTGCCGACCAGCGAGGGGTTGTACATGTTGCGGATCGGGCCGCTGCCGACCAGGTTGACCGTCTCGCCGACCAGGTAGTCCGGGCGGTCGTAGGGCGAGGGCTCGTTGGTGTACGCCTCGGTGAGCGCGCCGAAGATGTCGCCGGTGCCTTCACCCAGGCCGGCCTCGGTGCCGGCACCGCCGGGGGTGAACTGGTCTATGCCGTGGCCGAATTCGTGCCCCACGACGTCCATGGACCCGATCCACTGGTTGCTCTGGTTGTGGCCGATCTGGACCTGCGAACCGGTCCAGTAGGCGTTGATCGCGGGGAGCCCGACCCGTACCGGCCAGCTTCCGCCGGTGCCGTTGTGACCGTTGCGACCGAGCCAGTCGCGGAGCATGTTCCATTCCTTCTGCGCGGCCCACAGGACGTCGACGCAGCCGGTCTCCTTGCTGGTGGCGTTGCCGTTGCCCCAGGTGTCGGTGGCCTTGGTGAAGACGCCGCCGCTGTAGTCGGCGCAGGACAGGCCGGGCCGGGTGGTGTCGATCATCTTGTAGCTGCCGGCGCTGCCGCTGGTGTTGATCGTCAGCGGATTGGGGCCGTTCCACTGGCTGGTGCCGGTGCCGCCCTTGACGTCGTCGTAGGAGTCGAGCAGCTGCCCCGAGCGGGCGTCGACGAAGACGTGCAGCCGGCTGGGCGCGGTCTCGGTGCTGCCGATCAGCACCGTCTCCCAGGCCAGGTTCGCGGAACTCTCCTGGACTCGTACGACCAGGCGTCGCGACTCGACCTTGTCGACGACCTTGAGTCGCGTACGCGAGACGTTCTCGGCCGCGCCCTTGCCGAAGGTCGGCTTGACGGGGACGCTGATCGGCCGATCGGTGGCCGACTGGGTGGCCCGGACGGTGCCGTTGCCGTCGGCCAGCACCGCGGCGCTCCCGCCGACCACGGGCAGCCCGCGATAGGTGCGCTCGTAGGCGACGGAGAACAGGCCGTCGACCCACGGGGTCACCTGCTGCCGCACATAACTCTCGTCGGGGCCCTTGGCCAGGACGTCCAGGCCGCTCGCGGCGGCCTTGTCGGCGGCGGACACCGCCGCCGCCAAGCCGGGCGCGGGCGGAGGGGTGGCCGCGTTCGACTGGGACGTACCGGCCACGAGGCCGGCGAGTAAGGCCAGGATCGTCCCGGCCGTCACCGTGCTGCGTTTCATCGAGGCTCCTTGATAGAAGGACAGACCTCGACCACGAGTCCGGCTCTCGTCGGCTCCGCAGGGTGAGCGGGACCGACCCATCGCGTGCGCCGGGTTCGTGCCCGAGCGAACGAAACGCTCACACGGGCACAAGTCGACGGTCAACGAATGTGACCGACTCGGCACATTCTGTCAACACCCGGTGATGGTTTCTCCTCGGGCGCCGGAGTGCCTTGTCGCGACCGGGGGCACCTCGACGCGCGCGCGACGGCGGAGTTCAGGGTCTGCGTTCGCGGACGGAGGCCATGGCGGCGACATCGATCGTGGTCCAGGCCATGGCGGTCGCTCCGTCCAGGACCGCTCGGTCGGCCGCGGGGGTGATGCACGCGGCGGCGAACTCGGGTTGGTGGTTGACGGCGCCTGGGCAGTCCAGTCCCAGCATCGGGTGGATGGTCGGTACGACGTGGGAGACGTTGCCCATGTCGGTGGCGGCGCCGACGCCGCCGCCGGGCGGAAGCGGCGGGAAAGTGCGGCCGAGCCGCTCGGCGTTGGCGCGGTAGAGGCGCAGCAGGGTTTCGTCCGGCCTGAGATCGGCGTAGTCGGGGCCGGCGGGTTCGATGGTGAGGGCGCTGTCGGTGGCCAGGGCGCCGGCCTCGAAGCAGCGGTGGATGCGTGGGACGAGCTCGGCCAGGGCCTCCATGGTGGCGGAGCGGACGATCCATCGGCCGTGGGCGTGGTCCGGGATGACGTTGGGGGCGCTCCCCGCCTGGGTGACGATGCCGTGTACCCGGTCGTCGCCGCGGGTCTGTTGGCGCAGCAGGCCGATGGCGACCTGCGCGATCGTCATCGCGTCGGCGGCGTTGATGCCGTTCTCGGGCCACGCGCCGGCGTGGGCGGGCTTGCCGCGATACGCGACCTCGAACTGGGAGGTGGCCAGGCCGGGCATGGCCGCCGTCTCGGTTGCCGCGGGGTGGACCATCATGGCGGCGTCCAGGCCGTCGAACGCGCCGCGTTCCAGCATGAGGATCTTGCCGCCGCCGCCCTCCTCGGCGGGTGTGCCCAGTACGGTGACGGTCAGCCCGAGGTCGTCCGCCACGGCGGCGAGGCCGGTGGCGGCGCCGACCGCGGCGGCGGCGATGATGTTGTGCCCGCAGGCGTGGCCGATGTCGGGCAGGGCGTCGTACTCCGCGCAGATGCCGACGTGCACGGGGCCGGTGCCGATGGTGGCGTGTACGGCGGTGGGCAGGTCGTAGGCGCCGAGGCGCACCGCATAGCCGGCCGCGTCGAGGGCGTCGGCGACCCAACCGGCGGCCAGGGTCTCCTCGAAGCCCAATTCGGGGTGGGCGTGGATGCGGTGCGAGAGGGCGACCAGTTGCTCGCCGTGGTCCTTGATGCGGCGGGCGACGATCTCCTTTGCCGCGGTGGCGAATTCCATCACTCGCTCCCGATGGTGGTGATGTGTACGGACACCGGACGGGTGGCGGCGTCGAAGGCGGCGGAGGAGCCCGTGGCGCCCATGCCGCTGTCTCCGGCCGGCTCGTACAAGCGCTCCGGCCCGCCGCCCTGCCATTGGTTGACCCACACCACACCGGCGGGCAGGCGTTCGGCGGCGGCCATGTGCGCGGGGTCGTCGGTGTAGACGGTGGCGGCCAGTCCGAACCGGGAACGGGAAGCGAGCGCGAGGCCCTCTTCGAAGGAGTCCACCACGACGACCGGCGCGAGCGGCCCGAAGGTCTCTTCGGTCATCACGAGCATGCTTTCGTCCACGTCGGTGAGCACCGTCGCGGGATAGAAGAACCCCTTGCCCTCCGGAACGGTCCCGCCGACGAGGACCCGGGCCCCACGTTCGACCGCGTCGGTGACGTGCCGGTGGACGATGTCGCGTTGGCGCGCGTCGGCCAAGGGCCCCAGCACGGTCCGTTCGTCGCGGCCGTCGCCGAGGGTGTGCCCGGCCGCCGCTGCCACCAACGCCTCGACGAACGGCTCGGCGATGTCGCGGTGGACGTAGATCCGTTCCATGGAGGTGCAGATCTGGCCCGAGTTGACGAACGCGCCGAAGGCGACGGCGGCCGCGGTCCGAACCGGGTCCACCCCTGCGTCGATCACGACCGGGTCCTTGCCGCCGAGTTCGAGGATCGAGCGGTGCAGCCGCGCACCGGCCGCGGCTCCCACCGATCGCCCGGCGGCGACCGATCCGGTGAAGTGCACCAGGTGGACGTCGTCGCTTTCGACCAGCGGCACCCCGGCTCGGGCGTCTCCCAGAACCAGGTTCAGCACGCCCGGGGGCGGGTCCAACAGTTCGAACAGCCGTACCACGGACAGTGGCGCACGCTCGGACGGTTTGACCACCACCGTGTTGCCCGCGGCCAACAGCGGCCCGATGGCGCCCAGCACCATGGGCACGGGGAAGTTCCACGGTGTGAGCACGGCGGCGACGCCGAGTGGGCGCCGCACGATCTTCGTACTGCTTCCCGCGGGGCCGGCGACGATCTCCTCGTACCGGTAGGAGCGGGCCTGGGCTGCGACCGCCTTGAGCCCTTGGGCCGCGCCGGCGAGGAACATTCGTCCCGGACCGACCGGCTTGCCCATCTCGCGGCACTCGATGTCGGCGAGTTCGGCGGCGTGTTCGGCGACCGTGTCGGCCCAGCGCTCCAGCAGGTCGACCCGTTCGGCCTGCGGTAGCGCGGCCCACGCGGGCTGCGCGGTGGCCGCGGCGTCGACGGCGTGACGTACGTCCTCGGCCGATCCGCCGGGCCACTGTGCGATGACCTCCTCGGTGGCCGGGTCGACCAGGTCGTGGCGGGTCCCGCTACGCGAGTCCTGCCACACCCCTGCGATCAGGTTCTGCAAGGTTTTCGTCAAGGCGGGTTCCTTCGCGCGTAGGGAGGGAGCTGTGGGAGGAAACGGTGGGAGCACGTGGTGGGTTGGCTTCGGCATTCGATGCCGGCGAGCCGCGGCCGACTCGTTCGCTCCCGAGGTCGGCCGTCGAGGGTCCGCAGGAGCGAACGCGGTGGTCCGGATTGCGTGTCGTGCGGATCGCCTGTCGTGTGGTCAGCCGAGGCGGTCCGCCATGAGCTCGCCGATCATGATCGCCGTCAGGTTGGTGTTGGCCCTGGGGACGGAGGGGAGCACGGAGGCGTCGACGACCCGCAGCCGGTCGACACCCAGTACGCGGCAGGAGGGGTCGACCACCGTCGTCTCGTCTGCGGGCGCGCCCATCCGGCAGGTGCTCGTGCCGTGCTGGGCGTCGACCGCCGTGGCCAGGAGGTGGTCGTCCAGGGCCGCGTCGTCGTCCAGCGCGGCGAACAGGGCGGGGTTGTACGACGCGACGTCGTCGCGGACGACGGCGGCGATCCGGGGGCCGCGCGCGAGTTCGGCCAGCGCACGCACACCGTCGCGCAGCCGGGACAGGTCGCGGCCGTCGGAGAGCATCCGTTCGTGGACCTCGGGCTGTCGGGCGGGGTCGGCGGACACCAGTTCCAGCCGGCCGCGCGAGAACGTCTGATTGAGCCACACGCCCACGCCACCCGCGGGCAGGTCGGTGTCGGCGGCGGCCATGGCCAGCACGTTCTGATTGAGCGAGACGAGCATCATGTCGTTGACGTGCGCGCCGGGAGCGCTGGTGTAGCGGACGCAAACGTTGGTGTGTCGGTCGTCGGGGCTCTTGATCGCCGCTTCCGGTGTGAGTGGCAGTCCCAGGACGATCATCGGGTGGTCCTGCATGCCGCGGCCCACCGGGAGATCCGCCCGCACCTCGACGCCCACCTCGCGAAGGTGCTCTCCCGGTCCGATGCCGGAGCGCATCAGGATCGCCGGGGAATGGATCACTCCCGCGCTCAGGATCACCTCGTCCGCGTACTCGGTGACGGCGGCGCCGTCGACCAGCATCCGCACGCCCACCGCGCGGCCTCCCGAGAACACCACCTTGTCGACCAGGGCCCCGCCGCGGATGGTCAGAGTCGACAGGCCCCGGGCGGGCTCCAGGTAGGCGTCGTTGACCGACACCCGCCGACCCTCGCGCGAGTTGATCGGGTAGGGCGAAACCCCGGTCGTGTCGGGGGCGTTGACGTCCGGCGCCCACGCGTGGCCCGCCGCGGACGCCGCCTCGGACAGCGCGGCGTCCACCCCGCCCCACCGCTCCTTCGGCATGCGAAAGATCGGAGTGGGGCCGCCGCGCCCGTGGTAGGACGCGTCCCCGAACTGCTCGTCGTCCTCCAGCTTCGCGAAGTACGGCAGTACGTCGCGGCGCGACCAGCCGACGCACCCGGCGGCGGCCCAGTCGTCGAAGTCCGCCATCGGCGGCCGGATCGCGATCTGCCCGTTGACCGAGGAGCTTCCCCCGACGCCGAGGCCGCGCCAGTACGGCGCCTGGGGCTGCCTCTCGGTCCGTGCGGCGTTCACGTCCGCCCACACCAACGTCTGCGCGGCGGCCGGGTCGGACAGCGCCCGACCCGGGTTCGGCGACCGCCACACCTCGGCCATCTGCGCCGACCGGTAGTCCGGCCCGGCCTCCAGCAACAGCACGCTCCTGCCCTGCCGTGCCGAACGGGCGGCAAGCGCGGCTCCGGCCGACCCTGCTCCCACGACGATCAAATCCCAGCCCGCAGTGGACACCCGGCACCTCCGATAGTCGGATCAGCGATGTCCCGGCGTGACACTCGGGCAGCTGTGGCAAGTAGACTGCATGGTGCGAAAAGTTCAGTCAAGAGTGAATGTTCATTTTTCTTTGACCTTTTGGAGGTCCGGGTGTCGGAAACGAGCGGCTCCGAACCCGGCGAAGCGACCGGCCTGATCGAAGACTTCGGTCTACAGGTGGGCCAGGCGATGGGCTGGCCGCCCATGGCCGGCCGCGCCGCCGGGGTCCTGATGCTGAGCGAGTCGCCTTTGACGATGACGCAGCTCATGTCGACCCTCGGGGCGAGCAAGGGCTCGGTATCGGAAATCACGCGCCTGCTGATCACCAACGGCACGGTGCAGCGCTACAAGCCGGCCGGGTCGCGCCAGTTCCTCTACCGCTGGCGCAGCGACGCCTGGATCGGCTGCCTGGTGCACCAGCTCGAACAAAACGTCCGGCTGCGTGCTCTGGCCGAGCGGGCACAGGCCCATGCGCAAGACCTTCCGGCCGAACAGCAGGACCGGGTGCGGCACATGGGCGACTACTACGGATTCATGGTCCGGCGCCTCGAAGGACTGCTGGCCGAATTCACCGAGCTGTCGGCCCCTTAGCGCGAAATCCCCGGCCGTGCGGCGCTGCCTCGAACGCGTCGGAGGGGCGCGATCCTCGAGAGGCCGGCGTCCGGACACATCGCCGGCAGCGGGGACATCGGACGATGGACCACCCGACACCAGCCACCAGTGTCGTCGGGGCCGGGCTTCGGCCCGGACGGGCCCGGCAGCGGGCGATGCGGCCGGGCCGCGACGAGTTGCGCGGAGTTCTTTCGGCTAGCGCAACTCAGCGACTGCGGCGCGCAGTTCGTCGAGCGCGGCTCGCGTGTGGGCCGCCAGTTCGCCGGCGTCCTCGTCGCGAGCGGGGTCGGCCCACACGCCGAATCCAAGCCTGAACGCGAGCACGCCCAGTTCGGCGGCCACCTGCGCGACGGGTCCCACGACGCCCCGTCGGCCCAACGCGTCGACCATCGCCGCGGCCATGCCCATGCTCTTCAGCGCGTCGCGCTCCCGCAGTTCCTGGTTCGCCTCGATCGCCGCGTGCAGCAGGGGTCCCAGCTCGCGGTTGAACGCCGTCATCTCACCCGAGGCGCGCTCCAGGCCGGCCGCGACGGCAGCCATCGGCGTCGCGTCCGCAGGGGCCGCGTCGATGCCCTCGGCCAGCAGGCGACTGAGGGCCTTCTGCCCTGCGGTGAGGATCTCCCGCTTGTCGGCGAAGTGGCGAAAGAAGGTGCTCCGGGTGAGCCCCGCGCGTTCGGCGATCTGGGCGACCGTCGTGTCGTCGAAGCCCTGCTCGGCGAACAGGCCCAGCGCCGCCACGACCAGGCGTTGGCGGGCATCGGGCTTCCATCTGGGCATATGAGCAGTCTAACTGATGCGACATGTGTCGCATCAGGTGTACCGTGATGGGACATCAGTCGCATCACTTCCCGGGAGCTCGCCATGCGTGTCTTCATCACCGGTGGAACGGGCCTGATCGGCTCGGCCGTCGTCGCCGAACTGCTCGCCGCAGGCCACTCGGTCACCGCCCTCGCCCGTTCCGACGCCTCCGCGGCGAACGCCGAATCCGCCGGGGCCCAGGTGATCCGCGGCGGGCTCGCCGACCTCGACGTGCTGCGCACCGGCGCGGAGCAGGCCGACGGCGTCGTCCACCTCGCGTTCCGCAACGACTTCGGTTCACCCGAGGCGCTCGCGCGAGCCGTCACCGAGGAGGCAGCCGCGCTCGCGACGCTCGGCGACGCCCTGCTCGGTACGGACCGGCCGCTGGTCACCGCGTCGGGTACGCCCAACGTACCCGGACGCGCGTCGACCGAGGA
>NZ_WWJX01000044.1 GCF_009865215.1 Streptomyces sp. SID3343
GATGTTCTCCGCCTGCGGGCCCTTCTGGCCCTGAACAGCGTCGTAGGAGACCTTCTGGCCCTCGACAAGCTCACGGTAGCCCTGCGACTGGATCGCCGAGTAGTGCGCGAAAACATCCGGGCCGCCGTCGTCCGCCTGGATGAAGCCGAAGCCCTTTTCCGCGTTGAACCACTTCACGGTTCCAGTAGCCATACAAATCTCCTTCGTGGTACCAAATGAAATTACACACATGCGTAATTCCAAGTTGCACAGCGATACGTTTTTCACACTATTTCGGCCTGCGGCACAACTGAATGGCCACAAACAAAAAACGCCCGACGGTCACGACCGTAAGGCGCTCACGAGATACATGGGAACCACTACTGCAACTGGTTCGAGGCTAGCACGGAAAAACCGTGCGCCCGGGAAAAACACGAACGTACTTCCCGGGACGGTGGTCTCCGGCGGTCGCGCGGCGCCTCGGGAACGCCTCCATCACTCCGCACTCGGACCCGGATCGGCCATGCCCAGTTCGGCCAGAATCGCGCGCGTGTGTTCCCCCACGGCCGGAACCGGGCCCATCGCCGCCTCGCGCCCGGTCACCGTGACCGGCGGCAGCAGCGCCCGCAGCGGACCGACCGGCGAATCGACCGACCGCAGCCGGTCCCGCGCGGCGTGTTGGGGGTGATCGGCGAACTCCGCGACCGTACGCATACGCGCGTTGGCGATGCCGACGGCGTCCAGGCGCTCGACGATCTCGGCGGCGGTACGGTCCGCGAAGGCCGTCTCGATCAACTCGGTGAGCCGCTCGTTGCCGGTGACCCGCAAAGAATTGGTCCGAAACCGCGGGTCCTCGACCAGGTCGGGGCGGCCGAGCACGTGTGCGCACAGCGCGGCCCACTCCCGATCGTTTTGCACCCCGACGAAAACCTGACTGCCGTCCCCGACCCGATACGGCCCGTACGGCGCGATCGCCGCGTGCCGGGCGCCGGTGCGCGGCGGGGGCGTGCCGCCATACGTCGCGAAGTAGTACGGGAAACCCATCCACTCGCCGAGCGCGTCCAACATCGACACCTCGAACGCGCTGCCCTCGCCCGTGAGTTGCCGTTCGTACAGGGCGGTGAGCAGCCCGGTGTAGGCGTACATCCCGGCGGCGATGTCGGCGATCGGAATACCCGCCTTCGCGGGCGCGTCGGGGGTTCCGGTGATCGAAAGCAGGCCGGCCTCGCACTGGACGAGAAGGTCGTACGCCTTCTTGTCGCGGTACGGGCCGGCGGTGCCGTATCCGGATATCCCGCACACGATCAGCCTCGGGTACCTTTCCCGCAACTCCGCCGCGCCCAACCCCAATCGGTCCGCCGCGCCGGGCGCGAGATTCTGCACGAAAACATCCGCGCGGGCGAGCAGCCGGGCCAGGATTTCCCGGGCGCGATCGTCCTTGAGATCGAGCGCGAGACTTTCCTTGCCACGATTGACCCAGACGAAATGGCTGGACATCCCCTCGACGGTGTCGTCGAACGAGCGCGCGAAATCACCGTCTCCCGGACGCTCGACCTTGATCACCCTCGCCCCCAGATCGGCGAGTTGCCGGGTCGCGAAGGGCGCGGCGATGGCCTGTTCGAGCGAAACGACGGTGACGCCGGCGAGGGGAAGGAGCACATCCCCATACTGACAGAGCGTCAGCGATCCGACCCGGGGCGAGAGATCCACCAGCGCACCCTTCGGTGGGCGCCGAACCGAGGCCGGTCGATGATGGCGACATGGATGCCAACCACAACGGGCGGCCCGCGGATGTCCCCGTCGCCCGTGCCGCCGCCCCCGCCGACACGGCCGCCGCCGGCGCGGACGGGGACACGATCCCGCGCCTCGCGGCCCTCGCGGCGCTGCTCGCGGACGAGACCCGGGCGGGCGTGTGCCTGGCCCTGCTCGACCGGCGGTCCTGGACCGGCGGCGAGTTGGCCCGGCACTGCGGAGTCGCGCCGTCGACGATCAGCGAGCATCTGACCCGCCTGGTCGACGGCGGTTTGCTGATCCAGGAACGGCAGGGCCGGCACCGATACGTCCGACTGGCCGACCCGGCGGTGGCCCGCATGGTCGAGGACCTCGCGGCGTACGCGATGCCGCCGACCCGTACGCCGCCCACGTCGCTGCGGGCACACTCGGCGAGCGAGGCGATGGCCCGCGGCCGAACCTGCTACGACCACCTGGCGGGCCGCCTCGGCGTCGCCATCACCGACGCGATGACCACGAGGGGCCTGCTCCGCCAGGACGCCGGCTTCGCGCTGAGCCCGGCCGGCGTGGCCTGGCTCACCGACCTGGGCGCCGACCTGACCGAGACGCGCAAACGCCCCTTGGCCCGCCCTTGCCTGGACTGGACCGAACGCCGCCCCCACCTGGCCGGCACCGCCGGCGCCGAACTGTGCCGCCTGATCCTCGACCAAGGCTGGGCCGAACGCATCGGCACCCGCCGCGCCGTCCGCCCAACTCCCCTGGGCCGCACCGAACTCGAACGCCTCCTGGGCATCCGCCCCGCCGACCTGGACCCACCCACCGCAATTTGACCCACGCCCCTCGGCACACCCGACTCACACCGGCACCGCCGCCGCCGCCCGTGCCGGGGCCCTCCAGTCACGAACCGGCCGACCCACGGCCTCGGCAAGCTCGGCAAGCCGCCCACGCTGCCGCTCCCGCTCGGCGGCCTCACTCTCGGCCGGCTCGGCTGTGCCCCGCTTGCGATCCGCTTCACCGCACCCCCTCCGCCACGCCGCAAGCTCCGCCGGCGTCATCAGATATCGCGGCACAACCGTCGCCGAGTCCTGCATGGGCGGCTCGTCGGCCAAGGAATCCTGGGCCACCGGCACGAAGTCGCGCCACCCACCCGGATACGGCGTCCGCTTCGACTCGCCGGGCTCGAACGAACCGAAGGTCCGTTCCGCACGAACGCCACGGATACCGATCGACACCGGAAGGATCAACCGCACCAACCACCGAAACACACCCGCAACAACGCTTGCCATGTCCTCAACTCCTGTCAGTGAACGGCAGGGTGCCCAACCGGCGCGCCGAGCGATGACGTCAGCGCGGCGCGCCGGGCATGGCGCCCTGACGCCGGGACCACGTGCGACCGAGAGCCGGCGCCAGGGCAGTCAGGGGGTATCGCCATACCGGTACCGACAGCCCGGGGAACATTGGCACGGCGGGTCGGGTGTGAACCATGGCGACCGCGAGAACCGCGTGTGACGTTGAGGCGGAACCAAGATTTCGGTCCCTGTGACACCTACCCGATATACGGCCAACGTGATGCTGCTGCTGGGCAGTTCGGGGAACGGGTCGAGATTCGACTGGTCGATCCGAGAGGGGTGATCCATGGCCGCGCGCCTTCCGCTGACGGACGAGATTGCACTGTCTGTACTGCGATGATGACGCGCCGTCGCTAGGGTCGACAGCCGGGAACCCTTGACCGAATTCGCTGGCAAACGAAAGGGGAACGGACGTGCGATACACACCCCGCCCTATCGATCCCGGGGCCGGGCCACGGGCGTCATACGGCGAGGCAATGCGCGAACACCGGGAAGCAGCAGGGCTTTCGCTCGAACTGTGTGCCGCCAAGCTGGGTTACGACCCAAGCGCACTATCCCGGTTCGAAAACGCAAAGCGGGCCGTCCCTCCGGACGTTCCCGAGAAGTTGGATGTCCTTTTCAACACGGGCCGACTGTTCACGGTCATGTACCGGATGATCAAACACGACGTGCACCCCGGCCGATATCGGCTGTCAATGGAGTACGAAGACGTCGCGATTCAGATCGCAGAATACGCGGGGCAGGTCATGCCTGGGCTGCTTCAAACGCCGGACTACGCGCGGTCCCTGCTACGCGCCGGACGCCCGGACGCGACAGACGATGAGCTCTCCGATCTGGTCGCCGCCCGCATGGGTCGACAGGCCATCCTTGCCCGCGACGTCCCGCCCATCTACTCGGCTGTGTTGGACGAAGCAGTTTTGTGTCGGCCAGTCGGAAGCCATGCCATCATGCGCGATCAACTCGCCCGAATCCTGCCGTTGTGCGATGGAGCCCGCACCACCATTCGAGTGCTGCCGTTCGAACACGGTGAACATCCTCTACTGGGCGGATTGTTGGTTCTGCTCACCCTTCCCGATGGCAAGGTTGGAGCGTGGGTTGAGGGCAGTAACCACGGCCAGATGTTGGAGCACCCGGATCTCGTACGCGAGCGACAACGGGCCTACGATCGCGTGAGTGCCTACTCCCTGCCGACAGGGCAGTCGGCAGACCTGATCAAGACCGCAATGGAGAGGTACGCCGCATGACGACTGCCCCGATTCCCAGCAGCGCAAAGTGGCGCAAGTCGACGTTCAGCAACCCCGATGGGGGTAGCTGCCTGGAGGTCGCCCCCGGTTTCGCAGTCGTTCCCGTCCGCGATTCCAAAGACCCGAGCATCGGCCACCTGACCGTCGCCGCCGCCTCCTGGTCCGCCTTGCTGTCCAGCCTGCGCCCGGCCTGACGCCATCCCGGTACGACTCCCGGCCGGCACGACGCCGGGAGTCGTACCGCTCAACACGCTTTGATACGAAGGCAGTTCGTCAAGATGATGGAAACGCGGACCCGCCGCCCCTGAGTTGGACGGAGTGTGAGCCATGACCAGAGCCCCTCACCTCAGCACTGCACACTGGCGCAAGTCGAGCTACAGCGCTCCCCAGGGGTCGGAGTGCGTAGAAGTCGCCCCCGGCTTCACGATCATCCCCGTCCGCGATTCCAAGGATCCGAACATCGGCTACCTGACCGTCGCCCCCGCCTCCTGGTCGGCCCTGCTGTCGACGCTGCGCACGGCCTGACGCAGACCCCGCCCGAATCCCGACCACCCACCAGGCCAACAGCCGCTCCCCCATCGGGCCCTCCGTGAGGTCAGGCGATCAGGGCTTTGCGGGCGAGAGCGCGGAGCGGTGCGACGCGGGTACTGGGGCGGCCGTGATAGACGGCGTTGGTGCAGATCGCGAGGTAGCGGCCGGTGGCGGGGGCGAGGAACAAGCTCGTACCGGTCCAGCCGTGGTGATAGACGGCCTGAGCGTCGTCGGCAAGCAGCCAAGCCAGGCCACGGTCGATGCCGGGCTCGATGCTCACTTGCGGTGTTCGGCCGGCCTCGAACCACGCTGCGAGGCCGAGCGGGTCGGCGGGATCAAGGAGATGCTCGGCGTAGGTGGCGAGGTCGCCGGTGGTGGTGAAGACGCCGGCGTGGCCGGCGACCCCGCCCATCAGGGCGGCGTTGTCGTCGTGGACAGCGCCCCAGATGCGAGGCGCGGCAGTGAGGCGTTGCTCGGTGGGGGCGACGTGCACGGCGCGAGCGATGGGCCCGTACGTGGTAGCAGTCATGTTCGCATCGGCCCACAGGTCGGCGGCGAGTTCGTGCAGGGGGCGGCCATGGACGTGAGCGAGGGCCAAGCCCAGGAGGATGAAGCCCCGGTTGAGGTAACGGTGCCGGCCAGGGGGTTCTTCCAGGGGTTCACGGCACAGGAGCTCGGCGAGCGAGAGGGGGTTGCCGCGGTAGCGGTCGAGGCGGGTCTCGGCACGGAGACCGGAGGTGTGGGCAAGGAGTTGCCGCAAGGTGGCGCCGCCTCCGGGGGCCTCGCCGGAGGTAACCGAGGTGAACGGTGGCAGGAACTCGCGTACGGGGGCGTCGAGTTCGATCAGGCCGGCTTCGGCGGCACGGCCGATCAAGGGCCAGGTGGCGATGACCTTGGTCAGGGAGGCGGCATCGTACACGGTGTCGGAGGTGGGCGGGGTGTCGCCGCATTCGGGGGCGACGACGCCCGCGCCGATCGTGTGCCGTTCTCCGTCGGCGGTACCGCAGACGAGGACGCCTCCAGGGCTCCCCCCAGTGGTGACCAGAGTGTCGAGGGCGTCGCGCAGGCTGTGGACGTCGGCCGGGTCGAACGGCGTGATGTTCATGCGGTGTGCGTCTCCGTGGGGGTGAGAGTGGCATCGGCGCCGAGGGTGGCCAGGGTGGGCAGCAGCCGTTCATAACCGCGCCGAAGGTGGTACACGGCCCGGATCGTAGACGTTCCCTCCGCGGTCAGGGCGGCGACTACGTAGGCGGTCGCGGCTCGGATGTCGTCGGCGCGCACGTCGGCGGGGCGGAGTCGAACAGGGCCGCGAACGGTGATGCGTGAGCCGTCGGTGGCGATGTCGGCCCCGAACGCGCGCAACCCGGCCACATGGGTATCGCGCCTCGGGTAGACCGTTTCGGTGACGGTGGACGCACCCTGGGATCGGGTGAGCATGGCCGTGAGCTGGGGCTGAGTATCGGTGGGCAGCCCGGGATGTGGGCCAGTGCTCACGGTGACCGGAGCGAGCCGGTCCGGGGCGAGGACGGCGACAGCGTGGCGCAGGTTGGCGAGGGTCACCCCGGCTTCGCGCAGAACTGCGGTCAGGCCGGCGGGAAGGTCCGCGAGTGTGATCCCCTCGAGGACGACATGGCCGCCGGTGGCGGCGCAGGCCATCGCCCAAGTCGCCGCCTCGATCCGGTCGCCGGGAACCGTGTGGACGCTGCCGGTGAGGTGGTCGGCGCCGTTGACGTGAAGGCCATCGTCGTCCCAGTGGATTCCCGCGCCTGCGGCAGTGAGGAACGCGGCGGTGTTGACGACTTCGGGTTCGATACTGGGGTGGGTGATCAGGCTCGTGCCGGGGGCGCGGGCGGCGAGTAGTAGCGCCGTGACTGTGGCGCCCATGCTGGGGCCGTAGGGGGTGTTCACGTCCACACGGAACGGGCTCGGACCGTGAGGTCCCACCCAGGCGCGAATGGTGTGACCGTCGTCGGTGACAGTCGCCCCGGCCGCTGTCATCGCAGCGAGGTGGCGGTCGATCAGGCGCGGACAGAATGCGTCCCCGCCGGGCCGGGGCATGCTCACGCGGCCGGTGCGGGCCAGAACAGCGGCGCCCAGAACAGTGCTGACGCGGACCCGCGTGCCCAGGGTGGGGTGGACCTCGGGGAACGGGTGGTTGGTCGGAATCACCCGGAACTCACCGGCCGAGTACGTGGTTTCAGCTCCCGTGTGGCGCAGAATCGCGGCGCAAACGTCCGTGTCGATGATGCCCGGTGCGTTGTGCAGGACGGTGGGGCCGTCGCAGGCCAGTGCTGCGGCGTAGAGGTGGAGGGCGATGTTCTTGCCGCCCTGGATGTCAACGGTGCCGGCGAGCGGGGTTCCGCCGGTGATCTGCAGAACGTCCGTGACCTTTGTGGCAGAGGCAGAAGCAGTGGTACGCGGTGCGGTGCTCATGGGATTCACCTGATCCGACTGCCGCGCGGCAGGACGCCGCCGACGTGGTTACGGGGGAAGATGACGGTCCCGGGACCGATGAGCGTCGCGGGGCTGAGGACGGTGCCGGCGGGAAGGGCGACGTCGTCGCCGATCACGGCGCCGAACTTGGTCTGCCCGGTGGTGATCCGCTCGCCGTCGAGGACGAGGGTGATCTGCTCGGTGGCGGGTTCGGAGACAGGGCCGGTGATGCGCATACCGGTGGTGGTGCAGAACGCGCCGACGTTGACCCCGTGGCCCAGGATCGAGTCCCCGACGAACGCCTGGTGCACCATCAACACGTCGGCGACCAACAGACTGCGAGTGATCTCCGCACCGCCCGCGATACGGCAGCCGGGCCCGATCACGCTGTGGTCGCGGATCACCGCAGGTCCGATCACGGTGCCGGCGCAGATCAGGACGGGTCCGACGATCGTGGCGCCGGCTTCCACCCTGGCGCCCGCCTCGACGCGGACCGCCCCGATCAGGCGCGCGTCGGGGTGGATGTCGGCACCGGCGACGGTGGTGGTGAGCTGGTCCAGGTCGGCGGTCAGAATCGGCTTGACGTCGAACACTCGGGCACAGCGGCCCAGGATGTCGGTGACGTAACGGTGTGTGGTCCGGTCCCGGTCGATGTAGTAGGCGGGAGTGAGGCGTTCATTGTGGTCCGGGGGCGAGAGAAGGGTACGCACGGTCGCTCCTCCTGTGGTGATGCCATGGCGGGCGGCGCCGCCTCGAGCACGGCCCGAGAAATGCGGCGCCGCGCACCCATCACGCCGCGAACCGAGTTCCTGCGTCCCACCCAAGGGCGCATACCGCAAATGCCTTGCATCTTGTGCAAAACGGTTCATCGTTGGGCTATGCGGGTGCTATCACTGAAGATTCCTGTACCGGCAGGTGAGGAGATCGCCCGTGACCACCGTCAAGCATCGGCAGCGGCATCTCTATTCGGGTATGCGGGTGCGTCAGGCCCGCCAGGCGCGGGCGTGGACCCTCGCCGAACTCGGCCGACGCACCGGTTACTCGGCCGCGCAGGTCTCGCGGTACGAGCGCGGTCTCGCGCCCTTGACGGACGTCACGGTCATCCGGAGGTTCGCCGAGGCGCTGGGATTGCCGGTCGAGGACTTCGGGCTCGTACCGGTGCCGGCGGTACCGGGGCCGCGTCCGGCTTCGGTAAGGTCGATTCCCTGGTTGCCGCGTCCTATTGTTGGGCGCGAGGAACCACGAGAGGGCGAGAACGTGCGCAGACGACGCCTGTTGGCGAACCTGGCGGCGACCGCCTCCCTCCCCTTCGTCGGCAGGGGCGCCGCCGGCGCGCGTGCACCGGCCTCGGGGGATCTGCTGGTCGCGCGGGTGCGGGATGCAATGCTCGGCTTGGACACCGCGCCGGCGGCCACTACCACCGCGTGGGTGCGCGGGGCGTTGGCGGTGGCCCTGAGCGATTTCCATACCGGTCGCTACGGTGCCTTGGCCGAGCGCCTGCCGCGTCTGCTCGCGGCGGGCCATGCCCTCGCCGACGAGAGCGCGAGTGTCGAACATCAAGCGCTGCTCGCGGAGATCTACGTCCTGACCACCCGCATGCTGATCAAACTCGACGACCCTCAACTGGGCTGGATGGCCGCCGACCGCGCACGCATCATCGCCCACACCGGCAACAGCGCGCTGGTCGCCGCCGAGGCCTCCCGCAATCTCGCCGTGCTCGCCCGTAAGGCGGGATGGCACGAACAGGCCATGCGCATCGCCCTCGACGCGGCCGACCGTCTCACCCTGCGCGGCCCCTCCCCTCGCCTCACCGCCGAACGCGGTCTGCTGATCCAATCCGCCGCATATACCGCCGCCCGAGCCGGAGATCGCGACGGGATGCGCGAACTCACCGACGAGGCCGCCGCCATCGCCGAGCGTCTGGGCGGGGTCATGCTCCGCGACCACGGTGGCGGCTTCGGGACCGCGACCGTCGCCCTCCACCGCATCTCCGCCGAGAACGCCGCCGGCGATCCCGGCGCGGCCATCGCCACCGCTCGCGCCATCGCGCCGGCGAGCCTGCCTACGGTGGAACGTCGCTGCCGCTACTTCACCGACGTCGCCACCGCGTATGCCCACTGGGGACGCCGCGACCAAAGCTTGCACGCCCTCCTGAACGCCGAACGCTGCTCCCCCGAGGAAACCCACACCCGTCCCGCCGTCCGCGCCCTCGTGTCCGGGCTGCTCCTCGGCGGACGCACCACTCCCGAACTCCGCGCACTCGCCACCCGCTGCGCCATCGCCTGATCCGCTTCGGTCGGTTCAGTTCACGATGATCTCCCGGCGCCCGCCGAACGGCCGTCGGGGCGTTGTGAGGTTCGCCCGGGGCCGGAGGGGCGGCGCGCCGAAGATGGGTGTGTTCGCCGCCGGCTACGGCAGGATGTTGCCGGTGATCGGCGTAGGCCGGCCGCGCATGCGCGAGCCCGGGCCCAGGCCGGGACCGGAGTAGTACCCGGCCGCAGAGCCGCCGGGGCCCGGCGCGAGCACACGCGCGGTAGCCGGAGGAGAGAGAGGAACCTCGATGGGCAAGGATCGGCATGGGCTCGACATGTCCGGGGTGGGCGCCGAAGGGTTGCGGCACTACGAGCGCGCGGTCGATGCGTTGTTGTTCTTTCGGCCCGAGGTGGCCGAGGCGGCGGAGGCGGCGTTGACGGTCGAGCCCGGGGCGCCGATGACCAACGTGCTCGCGGGGTATCTCGGGTTGCTGGGCACCGAGGCCGGTGATGCCGCCGCCGCGCGGGAGCGGTTCGAGCGGTTGCGGATCGCGCCGACGCGGATCGAGCCGCGCGAGGTGGCCCATCTGACGGCTGTGCAGGCGTGGTTGGACGGGGACATCCACCGGGCCGGCGCGATCCTGGGCGAGGTGGTGGCGACGCACCCGCAGGACGTGCTCGCGTTGGCGGTCGGTCATCAGATCGACTTCCTGACGGGTGACGCGACCCGGCTGCGCGACCGGGTCGGCGGGGTGCTGACCGGGTGGGAGAACGAGGACGACCCGCACTACGGGCCGGTGTTGGGGATGTACGCGTTCGGCCTGGAGGAGGCCAGCCACCACGACCGGGCCGAGCAGGTGGGCCTGACCGCCGTCGCCGCGCACCCGCACGACGTGTGGGCCGTCCACGCCGTGGTGCACACGTACGAGATGCGGGGGCGCTTCGCCGAGGGCATCCGCTTTCTCGACGCGCGGATGGCGCACTGGTCGCACGGCAACTACCTCAACGTGCACAACTGGTGGCACTACGGCGTGTTCGCGTTGGAGGCGGATGCGCTCGACCGGGCACTGGCCGTGTACGACGCCGTGCTGCACAACGCGAACTCGGTCGGCGCGGCGATGGAACTCCTGGACGCCTCCGCGCTGTTGTGGCGCGTGTACCTCGACGGCCACGACGAGGGCGAGCGCTGGGCGGCGCTCGCCGACGCGTGGGCGGCACGGGCCGACGGCGCGTACTACGCGTTCAACGACATGCACGCGGTCATGGCGTACGTCGGCGCGGGCCGGATCGCCGACGCCGAGGCGGTGGTGCGCGACCGTGAGGCGTGGCTCGCCGAGCCGCACCCGGGGGTGGGCAACCACGTGATGACCGCGCGGGTGGGGCTGCCGGTGTGCCGCGCGCTCGTCGCGTTCGGGCAGGGCCGCTACGCGGAGACCGTCGACCTGCTGGCCCCGATCCGACACCGCCTCAACGTCTTCGGCGGCAGCCACGCGCAGCGTGACGCCGTGCAGAAGACCCTCGTCGAGGCGGCCCTGCGCGCCGAGCGCCACGAACTGGCCCGCACGCTGCTCAGCGAGCGCATCGGCCTGCGTCCGAGCAGCCCGTACAACTGGCTCAAGCAGGCACGACTCGCCGACGCCCTCGGCCGATCCGGCGCGGCGGCGCTCGCCCGTGACCGGGCGAGCGAACACACCGCTACGATCACCGCCGCGTGGGGGCGCTGAAGCCGATCCGATGCTGAAGCCGATCCGATTCGGCCGACCCGGCATGCTCGTCGGGTTCGGGCCCGGTCTGCCCGGACCCGGCCGCTGAGGCCCGACCGGCCGGCCGCCCGGCCCCG
>NZ_WWJX01000441.1 GCF_009865215.1 Streptomyces sp. SID3343
CACGAACTCGGCGAGCGGGCCGGGCGGCAACTCCCACTCCGCCAGGCCCGCGAACACGGTCGGGAGGTGGCGGGCGGCGCGGGCCACGGACGATGCCGCGTCCGGGTCGGCGGCCCCGTCCAGGGCCCGATAGGCGCTCTCCCAGCGGTCCAGGGTGAGCGGTATCCCCACCCCGCTCAGGCTCGCGATCGCGGCCCTGACCTCTCGCGACACCGACACCCACCACGTTTGGCGGACCCGCATCGCCCGGTCCTCCAGCGTCCCCGACGCCGAATCGGGCGGCAGCGCGGGCGCGTGCGCGCCGTCCACGCACGCCGCCAGTCGGGCCAGACCCGGATGCGGGTACACGTCCCTCGCCCCGAACGGCGAGGTGAACGCCGACGTGCTCAGCAGCGCCGTGTACCAGCGCTCGAACCTCTTCGGGTCCGTCCACCTGGCGTCGTCGAGATCGAGCACCGCCGGGGCCGGTATTCGGCCGAAGCCGGTGCGCGTCGCGGGATCGGCACTCTCCACGAGTACGCGCACGTGCGCCAGTGCGAGCAGCGGGTCGAGCAATTCGGCGACGACGCGCGCGCCTTCGCCGGGTCGGCCGGGCACACCGGCGGCGTCGAGGTCGGCGACGCCGATCACGATCCGCCGAGGCGCGCGGGCCAACGCCCGTACCAGGGCGCGCGGCGAGGTCGCGGCCACTCCCAGTCGCGCGGCCAGGATCGCGGTGACGCTGGGCAGGGTCAGATCGCGCGCCGGTACGAAGGCGTGGATCCGCCGCCGCGCGGGCGCGTTCGCGACCTCCGACGCGGTGTGCAACCAGGCCAGCAGATGCGACTTGCCGACCCCGGACGAACCGGACACCACACACAGCCTCGGTGCGCCCTCGTCGTCGAGCCATCCGAGCAACGCACCGCCGGCCGCGTGTCGACCCGCGCTCATGCTCGGCAGGCGATACTCCGCGCTGCCCTCCATCTGGTCCGATCCCTCGCTCCGTGCCGTGCCGCCGACGGTCCTGCCCGTTGCTCCGCGAAGTGTGGCATCAGGCGCGTGGAGTTGCCGCCGACCCCCGGCCCGGGAGGCCCGAAGCCGCCCGCGTCGAAGCCGCCGCGAACCGGGTCGGACCGACCGAAGTCGCGCACCCGGGAGGCGGCCCGAACCGGCCGGAACCGCGCCGGCGGGGGCGCCGGCAAGGGC
>NZ_WWJX01000442.1 GCF_009865215.1 Streptomyces sp. SID3343
GGCCGGTGGCCGGGCACCTCGCCGACCTCGCGACGGCCCTGGGCCGCCCCGCCGAGGCCACCGAACACCGCAGGCAGGAGCGCGAGATCGCCACGAGGGCGGCCGAAGCCGGACCGGCGTAACACCCGAAACCGAGGAGGAACGCTCGGTGTCGGGGGAGAACGCTCGGAGCCGAGGAGGAATGCTCGGAGTGGCGGGAGAGCGCTCCGAGTCGAGGCGTATCGCCCTTGCCGACGAACGGCTGCGTACGGGCGCGGTGCGCGGGCTGGGCGCGGCGCGTGGCAAGGGGTGGCAGCCGGCCGGTGCAGGCGAGCGCGACGCATAGGCCGCGACTTCGGCGCGTTTCGCAGGGTGCGTCGAACCCCCTCCGTCAAGGAGTGGGTGGTGGGTCTCCTCGGCCGGTTCGAGGGCGCCGCCCTTCCGCGAGACGGCCCGACCGGTCCGGCGTACGGCCCGGGTCGGCAGTAACGCCCGACGACACGGCCGCCTGCCGGCGCGATGCGAGAGTGTTCGTACGGGGAGCACTTTGCGATCCAAGCGACGAACCGCAGCCGTTCCCGGAGGGACCCGGTGACGGGCCACCGTGCCCGTCCGCCCACCCGCTCCGCCCACGCCGGGCGACCAACCCGAACAGCCCGAACAGCCCGAACAGCCCGAACAGCCCGACCGGACCGACCGGACCGACCGGACCTGAGCAAACGCAACCGGGCCGACCACGCAGAGCCAGTGTCCCGAGCCGCCCGGACCGACCCGACCGACCCGACCGACCCGACCCCGGCCCGGTCCGATCGAGCCGACCCGACCCGACCCGGCCCGACCAAGTCCCCTCGAAGATCGCGTGCCTCTGGAGAGCTTGGGTGGGCGCTGCTAGTTTCCCGGCGCATGAAGTTCTCGATGTCGTTGCCGGTGTTGCGTGAGCCCGGTCGTGCCCAGCCCTATCACCGCACGTTCGCGCTGGCCCGGATTGCGGAGGAGGCCGGGTTCGACACGGCGACCGTTGGTCACCACCATTTCATGGCGGGGAACATGAGCGATCCGCTCACCCTCCTCGCGGCTGTCGCCGCCCGGACGGACACGCTGCGTGTGGGTACCGGGATCTTCCAGCTTCCCGTGCACCACCCGCTGCGCGTCGCCGAGCAGGTGGCCACGATCGACGAGATCTCGGGTGGTCGGGTCAGCCTCGGGGTGGGCCTGGGCTGGTGGCCGCTGGAGTACCAGGCGCACGGCTCGGACTTTCGCCGCCGCGGCGCGCGGATGGAAGAGGCGTTGGAGATCCTGCGCCTGGTGTGGTCGCGCGAGAACGTGTCCTACCAGGGGCGGTTTCACAGCTTTCCCGAGCTGACCGTGTATCCGCGCCCGGTCCAGGAACGCATCCCGCTGTGGGTGGCCGGCGTCGCCGATGCCGCCGTCGAGCGGGCCGCGCGGCTCGGCGACGCCTGGCTGTGCGGGCCCGTGCAGTCGCTGGACAAGGCACAGGAGTGCTTGCGGGTGTACCGGGCCGCGTGCGCGACTCACGCGAAGCCGGCCGATTGGGTGCTGCGGCGGTACGCGTGGCTGGGCACCGACCGCCGTACGGTCGCCGAGCACGTGCTTCCCGCGTATGTCGACGGGCTGCTCGCGCACTGGCGCGAATCGGCGGAGGACGCCGGCGAGAAGGACCTGATCCGGCGGCTCGACGCGGGCGAGGACGTCTCGGCCGAGGAGATCGCGCACGACCGGCTCCTGTGGGGCGCGCTGGCACCATGGACGGGATCCCGGGGGACTTGCTGGTGGCCGGTGTCGGTGCCGGGGAGAACTACCGTCTCGGCAAAGGTTCGTTCTTCTCGCCCCACGGCTGGGCCGACGTGCCGCGAGCGGACATCGACGGCGCCCTCGCGCCGCTGCCGGACGGGCGCCGTGAGTCACCCGGCGCAAGCCCCGCCTCCGGGTCCCACCCCTGATCGGAAGGCAGTCGCCGGAGCCGGTGAACGCCGAACCGGACAAGTGCGCCAAGATCGCGTGGTT
>NZ_WWJX01000443.1 GCF_009865215.1 Streptomyces sp. SID3343
GGCCTCGCCGGGCAGGGCTTCACCCGGGCCCGCGAGCGGGTCGCGCTGTTCGCGAGCCCGCTCGCGCTGTACGGCTCGGCCGGGCGCGCGGGGCGGCCGATCGGGGCCGAGATCGCGGATGCCGCGAACGTCCTGCGCGACTACCGCGACCTGATCCGGCAGACCGTCGGCCGGGGCGGGGGCGGCTTCGACGCCGACGGGCGGGCCTGGCTCGACCACGTCGGCGTGGTGGTCCCCGAGGCGCCCGGGCTCGGTACGACGTCGGTGGCGAGCGCGTTGTTCGAGCGCACGTCGGCCGCGTTCGAGCGGCCCGAGGGATTGCTCGGTTTCGCCGAACGACTGCGCGAACTCGCCGACCGGATCAAGCCCGCGCCCGGTTCGGGCCGCGTCGACGAGGTCGACCGCACGTGTTCCGACGCGGTGCTCGCGCGCTATGCCAGGCCGGCCGCGTTCCCGATCGGCCCGGGTCACCCGGGAATCGTGGCCGGACTCGTGCTCGGCGGATTCCTGACCGCGTTCTGGCCCGCGCTCGGGGTGCTCGGGGCGGTGCTCGCGGTGCTGCTCGCGACCGCGTCGGCCGCGTTGATCGCGATCCGTCGCCCGGACCGCGAGGGGCGCTCGGCGCTGCCGCCCGAGGTGCTCTCGACGATCATGGTGAACGGCCTGGCCGCCGCCGCGGGCGCGGTCGGCGGGTGGTTCGCGGGCGACGCGTGGGGGCCCCCGATCGGGGTGGGCCCGCTCGCGCTCGTGCTCGGCCTGGGCATCCTCGCGGTGTTGCCGGGCGTGGACTGGATGGTGCGGGCGCGCACGTGGGAACACACGCTCGCGCTCGGCGGCGCGCTCCAGACACTCAACGCGCTGCACGGCGTGCTGGTGCGCACGGTGTGGAACGACTGGGCGCTCGCCGGACCGCGCCGCGAGGCGGTGGACCGATCCACGGTGCTCGCGGCGCTGTTGGAGGAGTCCGCCAAGGTCCTCACCGATGACGCGAGCGCGATCGAGCGACAGTTGGCCGGGGACCTTTCGGCGAGCCGGGAGCCCGAACCGTCGCC
>NZ_WWJX01000444.1 GCF_009865215.1 Streptomyces sp. SID3343
CTGGTCACGCTGCGCCGCAGGATCGGCCTCGACGCGCTCACCGGCGCACTCGCGACGCTGCGCGAACCCCAGACGCTCACGGCCGGGACCCGGCTCGTCGAGTTGTTGGCCGAGGCCGGCCGACGTGCCGACGCCGGCACGTCGGGCCGGCCGGGCGACACCACCGCGCCGCTTGCCCCCGCGCCCGCCGATCCCGCCGCCGACCGCCCTGCCGCCGTACTCGACCGGCTGCTCGGCGGAGACACCGCGCTCGCGGGAATCGTCGCCGAGCGCTGGCGCGCGGAGGACGGCGACGAGGTCACCCGCGACATGGCCGCCGCACTGCGGGCCAGGCCCGACGGGCTCGCGATCGGGTGGCACACCGCGCTGTCCGCCGCCCGGGGTGACCGCCTGGTGCACGTGCTGCTGGGCCCCGTACCGCCGATCCTGCCGACGCCCGCGCCCGCCGGGCCCGTCAACGGCCGCCGGCCCGGGCGCGGCGCCGAGCCGGCGGCCGAAGGCCCCTCGCGGCGCGAATCGGAGACCGTAACTCCCGAGGCGCTGGTCGCCGACCTGTGCCGGCTGCTCGGGCCGGCTGCCACCACCGACGTACCGGCGCTCTACGACGCGTTGTGGAACCATCCGGTCGTACTGCGCCGACTGCTCGACACCGCCGGCGGGGAACTGCGCGCGTGGCTCAACGTGATCCGGCCGTGGGACGACCGGGCCCCCGAATGGCTCGCGCCCTACGCGCTGCTCGTGGGACAGCGCTTGCGACCGGCCGAAATCCCGCCTGCGGAAGCCGTGTTCACGCTGCGCGTCGCAGGCCGCACCGGCCCCGACACGGTCGCCGCCGTCGTGCACGACCTGTGGCCCACCTTCGTCGAACTCGCCGAGGACCGCGCCGACCCCGCCGCGCAGGGCCTCGCCGCGCTGCTCGCGCGCCCC
>NZ_WWJX01000445.1 GCF_009865215.1 Streptomyces sp. SID3343
TGCTCGACCTCGCCCGCGAGCGGGCCGAGGGCGCGCACACCTACCTCGTGACGCCCGAGCACACGACGCAGGCTCGGGCCGCGATCGGCGCGGACCGCCTGCTCGCGGTCGAGCAGGCCGCCGTGCTCACCTCCGATCGGGAAACCGCGCTGCGCCGTGCGCGCGAGCACCTGAAGACGTACCTCGATCTGCCGAACTACCGGAACAACTGGCTGCGGCTCGGGCTGACCGAGGACGACTTCGCCGACGGCGGCAGCGAGCGGTTGGTCGATCGGCTCGTGGTGTCGGGTGACGAGGCGGCCATCCGGGTGCGCGTGGACGAGCAGCTCGCGGCCGGCGCCGACCACGTGTGCGTGCAGGTGCTCGGGGATTCGATGACCGACCCGATGATCGGCGACTGGCGCTCGCTCGCTCCGGCGTTGCTGGGCTGAGCGGGTTCGATGCGGGGCCGCCGGCCCCGCATCGGTCACCCGGTGAGCGCCGCGACGGCCGCGTCCACCTCCGCGTCGGTGTTGTAGACGTGGAAGGCCGCGCGCACCCGGCCGGCCCGTACCGCGGCGCGGATGTCGGCCGCGTCCAGGCGGGCCTTGGCGTCCGGGACGGCC
>NZ_WWJX01000446.1 GCF_009865215.1 Streptomyces sp. SID3343
CCGAGGAGATCGTGGCCGCCCTGCTCACCGACGCCGACACGCTCGCCGCGGCCGCCGACGGGATCCTCACCGCCGACGAGCAGCGAACCCTGCGGTGGCGCCGGCCACCGCGCTCGTGGCAGAGCGCGCGGTGGACGGCCGCCGATCACGTGCTGCTCGACGAGGTCGCCGGGCTGATCGAACGCCCGCAGACCTACGGGCACATCGTCGTCGACGAGGCGCAGGACGTGTCGCCGATGCAGGCCCGCGCGCTCGCCCGCCGGGTCGGCTTCGGTTCGGTGACCGTGCTCGGTGACCTCGCCCAGGGCACCACGCCGTGGGCGGCTCGCAGTTGGCCGGCCCTGCTGGGCCACCTCGGCAAGCCCGAGACCACCGTGGTCCCGCTGACCGTCGGCTTTCGGATCCCCGCCGTGCTCGTGGCACCGGCGAATCGGCTCCTGGCGGCGTTGGACGTCGACGTCCCGCCGGCCCGATCCCTGCGCGGCGACGGCGAACTGAGGATCCGTCAGGTGCCCGATCCGGTCGCGGGCACGGTCGAGGCGGTACGGGCCGCGCTGCGGCACGAGGGCTCGATCGGCGTCATCGCCGAGGCCGGCGCCCTGCCGCGCCTGCGCGCGGCACTGATCGAGGCCGCGATCGCCACCGCCGACCCCGCCGACCTCGGCCGATCGAGCGCCCGGGTCACGGTGCTGCCCGCGAGCGTGGCCAAGGGGCTGGAATACGACCACGTGATCGCCGTCGAACCGGCCGCGATCGTCGCCGCGGAGACCAGGGGACTGCACCGCCTGTACGTCGTGCTGACCCGGGCCGTTTCGCGGCTCGACATCGTCCACCACCGGCCGCTGCCTGCGGAATTGGCCGAATGACGCCCCTCGCCGGCCGCCCGGCCCGGCCGCGGGCCGGGCGGCCGACGCGAGTGGGGGGCTCCGACGAGGGTTTCCCCTGATGCGGGACCGGGGCCGCGAACGCCAAGGTCGGAGGCCGCACGGTGGCGGCTGGGGATGCCATCAAGCGTGAGCGCGGACTGCCGGGAGGGCGAGTCGTGGGGACGAGCGTGCAGGACAGGATGGTTCGGGGCGTGCTCACGCGCGCCTACCGACCCACCGACGAGTCGAGTGTGTTGGCCCTGATCAACGACGATCGACTGCCGGGACAGCCCCTGGCCACCGCGGCCATGCTGCGCGACGCGGTCTCGCCCGACTCGCGGCGGCGGTCGATCGGTTACGAACACGTGCGCGTCGACGTCCTGGTCGACGGCTACGACCGGGTGCAGGCCGCGGCCTGCACGTCTGCGCGCCCGGGCCGCGACGAGGGTCTGCTCCTGTGGCTGCACGGACACGAACACCCCTCCAACGTGGCCAAGATGCTCGACTCGGCGCTGTCGCTCCTGCGCGCCCGACGCACCGTCATCGCGTTCGACCTCGCGCCGGCGGGCACCACCACCGGCGTCGGCGGCCTGCCGATCCGGCACCGACCCGCCACCGCCGCCGCGCTGGCCGTCGTGGGCTTTCGCGAACTGCGCGAACGGCGTTGCCTGTACCGACGCCTGGACCAGGAGCCGGTGACCACCCGACGCACCGGCGCGATCTCGTGGCGCCCGTGGCCCGCCGGGTGGGCGGTGACCGTACTCGACGCCGACTCCGAACGCCTGGGCGAGGCCGTCGTCAGCGTCCCGGAGGACCGCTCCGCGATGGTGTGGGCGGTCATGGCGTCCTCGGTGCGGCCCCGACCGGCCGTCACGCGGGCCGTGACGGACCACGCCGTGCACGTGCTGTACGACCTGGGGGCGAGGGAGGTTTCGGCGCTCATCGACGGCGCGGACACCGGCGACTTCGACGAGGCCGGCGGCTTCCGCGAGATCGACCGGCTGCGCTCGTTCGTCCTCGATCGCGGCCGACCGGCCGTCGCGGGTCGCGGATCCGGCGGCCGGGCCTGATCGAGCGCGGCAGACCGTCCCAGGTGTCATCGCACGCGGTCTGCCGGGGCCGGCTGCCACCGGGTGCGGCG
>NZ_WWJX01000447.1 GCF_009865215.1 Streptomyces sp. SID3343
GGTGTCGTCGTTCGGCATCAGCGGGACGAACGCGCACGTGATCCTGGAGCAGGCCCCGACCCCGGCCGGCCACACCGACGCGCCCCCCACGGAGCCGGCCCCCGGCGTGCTGCCGTGGGTGTTGTCGGCGGCATCGCCCGCCGCACTGGCGGAGACGGCCGACCGGATGCGGTCGGTGGCGGGGGAGCCGGGCGCACTCGCCTGGTCGCTGTGGCGAACCCGGGCCACGCTCGCGCACCGAGCGGTGATCCTGGGCACCGACCGCGCCGAGTTCGACACCGCGCTGGAGGCGCTGGCCGACGGTCTGCCGGCCGCGAATCTCGTGGTCGGGAGTGTGGGGGGTGATCGTGGTGGTGTGGTGTTCGTCTTCCCCGGTCAGGGTTCCCAATGGGAGGGCATGGG
>NZ_WWJX01000448.1 GCF_009865215.1 Streptomyces sp. SID3343
GGCGGTTGCCGTCGCGGCCGCCGTACGCCGCGCCGAACCGCCGCGCACGCGAACGAGGCCACGCAGCAACGCGGGTACGGGACCGGCGGCCTTGCGTACTGCGGCGAGGTCGAGAACTGCCGGAATCAGCACGGCTTCCGGAGCCTGCAGAGCCGCGTCGAACAGGGCCAGGCCCTGCGCGCCGGACAGCGCGCCCATGCCGTTTCGGGCCATCCGTCGAAGGTCCGCCTCCTTGAGCCGGCCACCCATGCCCTGCTCCTCGGACCACAGGCCCCAGGCCAGGGAAAGCGCGGGCCGGCCCGTCGACCGGCGTCGCCACGCCAACGTGTCGAGGAAGACGTTCGCCGCGGCGTAGTTGGCCTGCCCCGGTCCGCCGAAGACACCCGAGGCGGAGGAGAAGAGCACGAAGGCCGTCAGGTCGAGGTGTTCGGTCAGCTCGTGCAGGTTCGTCGCGGCATCCACCTTGGCGCGCAGTACCGCTTCCACCTGTGCGTGCGTCATGGAGGCGACGAGGGCGTCGTCGTTGACTCCGGCCACGTGCACCACGGCGGTGAGCGGATGCTCGCTCGGGATGTCCGCGAGTAGCGCGGCCAGCGCGCCGGCGTCCGCGATGTCGCACCCGACCAGCGTCACCTGCGCGCCCAACGCGCGCAACTTCGCCGCCAGTTCGGCCGCGCCGGGCGCGGACGGACCTCGACGGCCGGTCAGCACGAGGTGTCGTACGCCGTGCTCGGTGACGAGGTGTCGAGCCACCAACCGACCGAGACCACCGGTGGCGCCGGTGACCAACACGGTCCCGTCCGCGCCGAAGACGGATCGGGCGGGGCCCTCGACCGGTCCGCCCGTGTGTGCCAGTCGCGGGACGAACATCGTGCCCTCGCGAAGCGCGAGTTGGGGCTCCCCTGTGTCCAGGGCCGCCGGCAAGGCCGCCTGCGAGGCATCGTCCATGTCCACCAGGACCACGCGCCCCGGGTGTTCGGCGTGCGCGGAGCGCACCAGACCCCAGACCGGTGCCTGCGTGATCTCGGGTACCTCCTCGTCGCCCACGGCCACGGCCCCGCGGGTCACCACGACCAGGCGCGAGTGGGCGAACCGGTCGTCGGCCAACCACTGCTGGAGGACGTCCAGCACCCGATACACCGCCGTTCGCACGTCCGCGGGAGTGTCACCCGTCGGGAGCGGGCACTGCACGATCACCGTGTCCGGCGACTGCGCGCCGCTCGCCAACGCCGCGAGATCGGGGTAGGCATGGGTGCCCGAAGAGGCTCCCAGTCCCAGGACGTCGCTGCCGACCAGGGCCCTGCCGGCGAGCGGCACCGAACCGAGCGGCGCCGCGGAGTGGTCACCGTCGGTCGGCACGGGTGTCCACTCCACCCGATACAACGCCTCGGTCGACTGTCGGGCGGGACCGCCGCGTTCCTCCGCCGTCGCGCGCCGTAGCGTCACCGCGTCGATCGTCAGCACGCACGCGGACTCGGCGTCCACGGCGCACAGGGAGTACTCGTTCGGTGTGCCGGTGGGAGTCAACCGCACGCGCAGGGCGCCGGCTCCGACGGCATGCAAACGCACCCCGCGCCACGCGGTGGCCCAAAGGCCGTCGGCCGCGTCGATGTCCGTCGACGTACCCATCGCGTGCCAAGCGCTGTCGAGGAGGGCCGGGTGCAGCAGGTATCGGCGGGTCTCGATGTCCGGGGAAAGGGCGACAGTCGCGTACAGGTCGTCGCCGTCGCTCCACGTCTTCGGCGCCGGCGACGTGCCTTCGGCGGGCGGCGGTGGCACGAAGTCACCGGTGTCCGGCTCGACTTCCGGGGAGGGCGCGAGGATTCCGCGGGCGTGGTGTGTCCAGGCGTGATCGCCGTTTCGGGGTCGGGAGGACACGCGGATGGGGCGTCTCCCGGTGGAGTCGGGCTTGCCGGTACGGGTCTGGAGGGTGATGGTGTCGTGCTCGGGAAGGGTGAGCGGGGTGTCGAGGACGAGTTCCTCGACGGTGGTGCAGTCGGTGCGGTCGCCGGTGTGCAGGGCGAGTTCGAGGAGGACGCCGCCCGACAAGGTCGTGGTGCCGTCGAGCAGGTGGTCGTTGAGCCAGGGCTGCGCGCCGAGCGAGATCTCGCGGGTGGCGACGGTGGCCTCGTCGTCGGCGAGGGCGACGGCAGGCCCCGGGTCGAGGGCGTACGCGGTGGCATCGGGGTCGGTGTCCTGGACCCAGTAGTGGTGGTGTTGGAAGGCGTAGGTGGGAAGTGGGGTGTGCCCGGGGGCGGGGAGCAGGGAGGCCCAGTCGATGTCGATGCCGTGGGTGTGGAGCCGGGCGAGCGCAGCGATCAGGGTGTGCGTCTCGGGTCGGTTCTTGCGCAGCGTGGACGTGTGCAGGACGTGGTCGGTGTCGGCGAGGCAGTCCTGGGCCATGGCGGTGAGGACCGCGTCGGGGCCGATTTCGAGGAGGTGGGAAATGCCGTACCCGTGCGCTGTGCGGATCCCGTCCATGAAGCGGACGGGTCGTCGGATGTGCTCGACCCAGTATTCGGGGGAGGCGAGTTCGTCGTGGGTGGCGATGTGGCCCGTGGAGTTGGAGATGACGGGGATGCGTGGCGGGTGGTACGTGATGGCGGCCGCGGTCGCGTGGAACGCGTCGAGGATGGGTTCCATCCGGGGTGAGTGAAAGGCGTGGGACACGTGCAGTTGTCGGGTTCGGCGCCCGTTCTGCGCGAAGTGTGCGGCGATGCGGGTGACGGCGTCCTGGTCACCGGAGACGACGACGGCCTCGGGACCGTTCACGGCGGCAAGGGAGACCGTGGAGGTGAGGTGGGGCCGGATCTCGTCCTCGGTGGCCTGGATGGCGCTCATCGCGCCGCCGGACGGCAGGGATTGCATCAGGCTCGCCCGGGCGACGACCAGCCGTGCGGCGTCGGGCAGCGAGAAGACCTCGGCCGCGCAGGCGGCGGTGATCTCGCCGAGCGAGTGGCCGATGAGGATGTCGGGAGTGGGCGCGAGGTCTTGGAGGAGCCGGAACAGTGCCATCTCGACGGCGAACAGGGCCGGTTGGGCGAGAGCGGTGTGGTGCAGCGGTTGTTCGTGGTCGGTGATGGCCTGGCGGAGGGAAAGGCCGAGGAGTGGGTCGAGTTCGGCGCACACGGCATCGAGCGCCTGGTCGAAAGCCGGGAAAGCGGCTGCCAGTTCGCTGCCCATGTCGTGGTGCTGCGAGCCCTGGCCGGTGAACGCGAAGCCGAGTTTGCCGGCGATCGCGGTACCGGTGACAACGCCCGGCGGGTGCTCACCGGCGGCAAGGGCGTGCAGTCCGGTCGTGAGTTCGTCGCGGTCGCGCCCCCAGACCACGGCTCGGTGCGACAACGTGGCACGGGTGGCGATCAGCGCGGCGCCGATCGCCGCGGGGTCGGTGTCGAGTCGCGCTTGCAGGTGACTCAGCAGCCGTTTCGCCTGCGCCCGTAGCGCGAGTTCGCCCCGACCGGAGAGCACCAGCGGGATCGTGGGGAAGTCGCGGTCGTCGGGGACCGGTGCAGTGGCGACCGATGGAGTTGTGGCCGGTGCGGTTGTGGTCGGTGCGGTTGTGGCCGCTGCAGGGTCGTCCTCGGCTGCTTCGAGGATGACGTGGGCGTTGGTTCCGCTGATGCCGAACGAGGACACCCCCGCCCGGCGCGGACGCCCGTCCCGCTCCCACGGCCGCGACCGGGTCAACAACTCCACCCCACCCGACGACCAATCCACCTCACCCGTAGGCGCGTCCACATGCAACGTCCGCGGCAACACCCCACGATCCATCGCCAACACCATCTTGATCACACCCGCCACACCCGCAGCCGCCTGCGTATGACCGATGTTCGACTTCACCGACCCCAACCACAACGGCCGACCCACCACCCGACCCCGCCCATACGTCGCCAACAACGCCTGCGCCTCGATCGGATCACCCAACCGCGTCCCCGTACCGTGCGCCTCCACCACATCCACATCACCCACCGACAAACCCGCACCCGCCAACGCCCGCCGAATCACCCGCTGCTGCGCCGGACCGCTCGGCGCCGTCAAACCGTTCGACGCACCGTCCTGATTCACCGCCGAACCACGCACCACCGCCAACACCCGCCGCCCACCACGACGCGCATCCGACAACCGCTCCAACAACAACACACCCACACCCTCACCCCACCCCGTACCATCCGCCGACGCCGCAAACGCCTTACAACGACCATC
>NZ_WWJX01000449.1 GCF_009865215.1 Streptomyces sp. SID3343
CGTTCGTCGGCGAGCCTGACCTGCTCGCGCTGTAGAGCGGCCAGCCGCTGCGGTGCCAGGGCCAGTACCGCCCCGGCCGCGGCCAAGGCGGCCGTGGTGTGTCCCGCCGCCTCGGCCTCGCGCAGCGTGTCCGCGCACGAGTCGTGGCGTCGGGTCGCGTCGGCGTGCGCCGACGCCAGTTCGCGCCGGCGGGTGTCGAGTCGGCCGGCGGCGA
>NZ_WWJX01000045.1 GCF_009865215.1 Streptomyces sp. SID3343
GCGGGGGCGAGGGAGGGCGTCGGAGCGCGGGCGCCGGGAGACCGGAGACCCGAGCGCGCCCGCCCGGGCGGGCGTTGGAGCAGCCGCCTTTCGGTCGCCGGTAGCGTGATCCCGTCACCCGTATCTCGTCGAAGGACCCCGCATGCCGCTGCTCACCGTCAAGACTGAAGGTGAGGTCGAGATCGAGGTGCGCCGTTCGCGCTTTCTGTGTGCGCTCGCGCGGGTGTCCTCCGACGCCGAGGCGCAGGACTTCGTGGCCCGGCGCAGGGCGCTGCACGCATCGGCGCGGCACACGTGCTCGGCGTGGATCGCGGGTGGTCACGAGAAGGGCTACGACGACGGCGAGCCGTCCGGGACGGCGGGCGCGCCGATGCTCCAGGTGCTGCGACGCCGGGAACTGACCGAGACGGTAGCGGTGGTCACGCGTTGGTTCGGCGGGATCATGCTCGGCGCGGGCGGGTTGATCCGCGCGTACGGTTCGGCGGTGACCGAGGCCGTCGACACCATCGGCGTGGTGGAACTGCGGCCGATGCTGGTCCTGACGGTCGATGTCGACCACGCGCACGCGGGCCGACTGGAGAACGATCTGCGCGGACTCGGCCACGAGGTGCGCGACATCCGCTACGGGGCCGAGGTCGCGATCGACGTGTGCGTACCGGAGCCGGACCGGGACCGGTTCGTCGCCCGGCTCACGGATCTGACCGGTGGCCGCGCCGCCGCTCGCGAGAGTGGGCGCACATTCGTCGAGGTGCCGATCCCGTCGAGGTGAGCGGTTCGTGGAGCCTCTTCTCACACCCGCGCGCCCCCAGGTCGGTTGAAGTGCGCCCCAAGTCGGAACACAAAAGGTATAGGCGTGCTCGGGACGGGGGCTGCGGGAAATGAGGAGTGATGACGGCTGGATTCGATCAGAAGCCGGCGTTCGCCCAGGAGGGCGCCGTCGAGGCACTGCGTGAGCGCGTGATCCGGGCCAGGAGCGCGCTGTCCGAGGCCAGTGCCACCCACGACCGCAACGCGCTGTCCCCGGCGCTGGACGAATTGGAAGAGGCGCTGCATGCCGCCCGCGAACACGGCGTGACGATCCCTCCGGCAGAGCACACCTGACCTCGGGCGCGCTCTGCCGGGGGACCCACCCGGAAATGCTGTCGGCACACGTCGTCGACACCACGTCGCCGACATCCGTCGCCGGCGCTGGCGACGTGTGTTCACGATTCCGGGTGTGACGAGGGCGGGGCAGGGGTCGGATGGAGGGGCAGGGGTCAGATGGACTTGTGCATGCCTCCGTCGATGACGTAGTCGGCGCCCATGATGTTGGCGGCGCGGTCCGAGGACAGGAAGAGGACCAGGTCGGCTATCTCGTGTGATTCCGAGACGCGGCCCGTGGTGATGGCCATCGCCGCCGGCAGGACCTCGTCCATGAACGCCTCGGCGGTGGTGCCCGCCCCGGCCGCCATCATGTCCGCGAACTGGCCGGGCGCGGTCCACATGGGGGTGCGGACCGGGCCGGGCGAGACGGTGTTGACCCGGACGCCCTGGGGGCCGAACTCCTCGGCGAGCGCCTTCGAGTAGGAGCTGAGCGCGGCCTTGGAGGCCGAGTAGTGGACCAGGGACGCGGCCGGCAGGTGCGAGTTGAGCGAGCTGATCGTGACGACCGCGCCGGCGCCGCGCGTGACGATCGACGGCATCGCGGCGCGGGTCGCGCGGATGGCGCTGAACAGGTTGATGTCGAAGATGCGCTGCCACTCGGCGTCCTCGACCGCGATGATCGACGGGGTCGGCGCGCCGCTGCCGACGTTGTTGATCAGGATGTCGATGCCGCCGTGCGCGTCGAGCGCAGCTTGGACGAGCTCGCCCGGACCGTCCGGGTGAGCCAGGTCGACGGCGACGGGGATGACGTCGAACTCGGCTTGCAGCGCGAGGAGTTCGGGGGAGACGGTACGGCTGCCGGCGACGACCGAGGCGCCCTCGGCGGCGAAGCCGCGGACGATCGCCAGGCCGATGCCCTTGCTGCCACCGGTGACCACGACGACCTTGTTCTTCAGGTTCAAGTTCATGGCTCAACTATTGCGGCGTGGATAGTCGGCGTCTGGCGGGAATCCGCCGTCGCGTTCGGCGGCGTCGGAAGGGTCAGCCCGCCCCCTCCGCCAAGGCTCGTTCCAGGAGTGCGCGGGCGGCGGTGATCGCGGCGGGCAGGGAGTCCGGGGTGAGCGTCGCGGTGATCGTGTCCAGGTCGCGCAGGCCGGCCCGGGACAGCAGGGTCTTCTCGTTGGTCACCCACTCGCCGCGGCCGGCGAGCACCGCGTGGGCGGCCTCGCACGCGGCCTGCCCGAGCGCGCCCGCGACATCGGTGACATGCCCGTGTACCGCGTGCGCCTGCTCCGCGTACGCGAGGGTCAGCAGCGCGTCGCCCGCCCACCGCGCGTGCGCGCTCCGGCGCAGCGCCGCCGGAAAGGACGGGCGCGGCAGGTCGCCGAACAGGACACGGTTGACCGCGAGTTCGGCCACGACCAGGTAGGTCGGCACGCCCGCGAGATGGAACATCAGCCGCTCGACCTCGAACCGGCCCTCCCGCGCGTCGGCCAGCCTCCGTTCCACGTCGGCCAGTTCGCGATAGTGCACGTCGACGGCCCGGCCGTCCACGGTCAACCACGCGCCGCCGTTGAACACCCCGCCGCCCCACGCGCCGAGCTCCGACACCTCGCCCGGCCAACCGATCCCGCGCATCGCGTCGGGGGTGAACCCGTCGCGGTAGTACACCGCGAAGTCCCAGTCGCTGTCCGGTCGATGTGTCCCCTGGGCCCGGGAGCCACCGAGCGCGACGGCGACCACCCCCGGCAGAGCGGACAGCCGGTCGGTGACGTGTGTGGTGAAGGATGCGTCGCTGCTCATGGTCGCCAGGGTATCGACCGCGGTTTCCGGCCCAGGGAATCGACTTACCCGGCGCCGCTCGGCGCGTTGCGCGCGCGGTTCAAGGCCGCAGGTACCCGCGCTCGACCGCCTCGGCGAGCAGTTCGCGGGTGTACGCCCACAGCGTCGGGGAGCCGTCCTCGATCGTGCTGCCCTGCTTGGCGAGCACTTCGGTGAGGGTCAGGTCGTACTCGCGCCACGTGCCGCCCTCGGTGTGGAAGTTGAGCAGGCACGGCTGGAAGCGGTCGATCGCCTTGGCGAACAGCGCGTCGGGGGTCTCGCGGGCCTCGAACTCCTCCCACAGCGCCCGCAGTTCGGCGCCCTGGTCGGCCGGCAGCAGGCCGAATATCCGGTCGGCGCCCTTTTGTTCGCGGTCGCCCTGGTCGAGCTCGGCGACCGAGTCGTAGTAGAACGTGTCGCCCGCGTCGATCTCGACCAGGTCGTGGATCAGCAGCATGCGGGTCACCCGCGCGACGTCGACGTCGGTCGCCGCGTGTTCGGACAGCGTCGTGGCGAGCATGGCCAGATGCCACGAGTGCTCGGCGGTGTTCTCGCGCCGCGACGCGTCCGCGACCAGGTTGCGGCGGACGACCCCCTTGAGGCGGTCGATCTCCAGAACGAAGCCGATCTGGGCCGCGAGGTGCGGGTCGGTGGGCGGGAACAGCGGGACACCGGACAAGACGGCTCTCCTCGGCTCTGGCGGGGACTCGGGCGCGGTGTGCGCCCGTGCCTACGCCGCGTGCAGATCGCACCACCGTTCCGCGAGGGCGGTCACCAGCAGATGGGTGTTCGAACGCGGGACGGTCGGGATCACGGACGCGTCCACGATATGCAACCCACTCACCCCGAAGACGGCCCCCATAGGGTCGACCACCCCGTCGGCGGGATCCGCGGCCATCCGGCAGGTGCCGACGCCGTGGTAGAAGGCGTAGTGGGTACGCCGGATCAGGTCGTCCACGTCGGCGTCGGACCGGGCGGCCGCGTCGTCCGCGTCGCGCGCGTCGAGCAGGATCCCGCTCTCGCGCGCGATCGTGGCCGCGAGCCGCCACCCCGCCCGCAGCCGCCGTACGTTGTCCGGCATCGCCAGGAACGGCCAGGTGATTCGCGCGGGCGCGCTCGGATCCGTCCCGGTGGGGGAGACGGTGCCCGCGCCGGCGGGTAGTTGCAGGCTCACGCTGATGTCGAGCTCGCGGGTGCCGTCGGCGTTGCGGCGCGCGACCGGCGTCAGTTGCAGGTCGTGCCGGCGCTTGGCCGTGGTCTTCGCGATGACCTGGAGGGTGGGCGCGTCGTCGGGGACTGTGTCGGGGTCGATGCGGGCCGCGAAGGAGACCACCGCGTGGTCGGTCAGGTGCCGGCCCACGTGCGGGTTCGGCTCGGCCAGGCCGGAGCGGGCGAGCAGCAACGGGGTCTGCACGACGCCCGCGGCCAGGATCACCCGGCCGGCGCGCACGACGGTGCCGTCGGCGAGTTCGACGCCGACCGCGCGGCCCGCAGCCAGGACGACCCTGGCCACGTGTGTGTCCGCGCGCACGGTCACCCGGTCGCGCGCGCCGGCGAGGTAGGCGGCGGCGTTGGACACGCGGGTGCGGCCCTGCCGGTTCATCGGGATCGCGCCGACCCCGGTGGACACCGGCGCGTTGTGGTCGGGGCAGTACGGCAGGCCGGCCGCCGTGCACCCAAACGCGAACGCGGCCTGGAACGGTGCCCAGTCGGCCCGCGCGTGCCGGGTGATCGGGATCGGCCCGCCGATGCCGTGGTACGGCCGGTCGCCGAAGTCGAGATCGTGCTCGATCCGGTTCAGCCGCGGCAGCATGTCGTCCCACGACCAGTTCGCCGGCCACGTGTCGAAGTCCTCGGGCTCGGGCCGCAGCGCCACCGCGCCGTTGGTCGCGGAGGATCCGCCGACCACGCGGCCCCGCGCGTACTTGAGCTCGCGGCAGTCCGAGTCGACCGTGTCGCCCCAGTCGTACGGCGGTCGAATCGGCCGCGACAACTGCCGCAGGTCCTCGGGCAACGCGGCGGGCCCGGCTTCGATCAGCAGGACGTCGTGCCGCGCCGACATTCGCGCCGCCACGACACATCCGGCCGAACCGGCCCCGACGACGACGACCTCGAAACTGCGCACGCTTGCCCACTCTCGTACGGAACCTGACGATCCGTCATAGCTATCATAGCCATGTTGGAGGTGCAACAGGCGTGGCGAAGCGAAGGGGCCTACCGAAGCTTCGCCAACAGCGCCGGATGGTCGGCGAGGGCGGTGGTCAGCATCGCCTCGGTCATCGGCGCACAGGCAGCGAGGTCGGTCGCGGCCCAGTCGATCGGGCCGTGCGGGGGCTGCGGGTCGTACTCGATGCCGGTCTGGATCGCCTTCGCCACCGTGTCGCCCGCGATCAGGTCGACCACGTGCAACGCCATGTCGATCCCGGCCGAGACGCCGGCAGCGGTGATCACGTCGCCGTCCTCGACCCAGCGCTCCGCCACCGGGACGGCCCCGAACGCGGTGAGTCGGTCCCGGAACATCCAGTGCGTGGTGGCCCGACGGCCCGCCAGCAAGCCGGCCTCGCCCAGGATCAGCGAGCCCGTGCACACCGACGTGGTCCAGGTCGCGGCGGCCGAGGCGGTCCGGACGTAGTCCAGCAGCGTGGCGTCGGCCAGGGCGCGCAGCGTGGGTTCCTCGCCGCCCGGCACGCACAGCAGGTAGGGCGCGGGAACCTCGGCGTAGGTGCGATCGGCGCTCACGGACAGCGGGGTGTCGGTCGACATCGTGCCCGTGTGCGCGCCGACGACGGCGACCTCGAAGCCGAGCCCGAAGCGGGTCAGGCTCGTGAACACCGTCAGCGGGCCGACCAGATCCAGGAGGGTGATGCCCGGATAGAGCACGAAGGCGACGGTCTTGCGGGCGGGCTGCGCGGCGGATGCCGGGGTTCGGGTCATGCCTCGACCCTCGCGGGTCGCCCGTCCCGGCGCGAGGGCCTTGTCCCGATTCCTGCGAACCCCGGCCGACGGACGCTAGGTTGCCGGCATGAACGAAGGCGAGCGGCGCATCGTGGTGGTGGGCTATCCGGATTCCGCGCTGCTCGACATCGCGTGTGTCACCGAAACGTTGGACACCGCGAACCTGCTCGGTGCGCAACCGCCGTACGCGACGCGCCTGGCCGGGCCGGGCGGTCGGCCGATCAGCTGTTCCGGGGGTCTCTCGCTGACTCCGCACCTACCGCTCGAACACGTCGTCGGCGCCGTCGACACGATCCTGGTCACCGGCGGCCACGGTCACGAGGCCGCCGCGCGCGACGAGCGCGTGGTGGGCCAGGTGCGCCGGATAGCGCGCGACGCGCGGCGGGTGGCATCGGTGTGCACGGGTGCCTCGATCCTGGCCGCGACCGGTCTCCTCGACGGCCGTCGGGCCACGACGCATTGGGCCTACGCCGTGCGGCTGGCGCGCAGTCGGCCCGCGGTGCGGGTCGATCCGGCCCCGTTGTACATCCGCGACGGCCGGATCTCCACATCGGCGGGCGTGACCGCCGCGCTCGACCTGACCCTGTCGTTCGTCGAGGAGGACCACGGCCCCGAGGCGGCCCGGACGGTGGCCCGCGCCCTGGTGACCTACCTCCAGCGGCCCGGCAATCAGGCCCAGGTGTCGATGTTCGTGGCCGCGCCGCCGCCCGAACATCCCCTGGTCAGGCGGGTGACGGCGCATGTGACCGGGCACCTCGGCGCCGACCTGAGCGCTCCCGCGCTCGCCCGCGAGGTGGGCGTGAGCACGCGGCACCTGTCCCGGCTTTTCGAGGCGCACCTGGGCACGACGCCCGGGCGCTACGTCCGCGAGGCGCGTACGGAGGCCGCCGCCCGGCTGCTCGGTTCGACCCGGTTGGCGCTGCCCGCGATCGCGCGGCGGTGCGGATTCGGGACGACGGAGACGTTGCGGCAGGCGTTCGCGGATCGGTACGCGTGCTCGCCCTCGGCCTATCGGCGTTCGTTGGGCGAGGCGGCGGGGGAGCCGGACGCGGCCATGCCCTCGGGTGCGATGTAGTCGCGGATCAGGCGTTCCGCGTCGCGCACGAGCGGGCGAAAGACCTTGTAGCGAGACAGCGTGATCACCCGGTCGACGATGGGGGTGGTGCGCGTGACGAACTCGCGGCATCTGGTGTTGTCGGGGGTGCGGTCGTACACCCAGAACAACACGATGCCCATCAGGTGCAGCCACAGGAGCTCGGGCAAGAGCTCGCGGAGTTCGTCGTCGAGCTTGAGCGTCGAGCCGCGCAACACCTCCGCGAACAACGCGACGACCTGTTCGCGCACGGGGTAGGACTCGGCGGAGAACGGGCTGAGCGGGCTGTCCGGGTCGGCGGCGTTGCGAAAGAACTGGACGGCGAAGCCGTGGTACGGCTGGGCCGTGTCGATCCACGCGATCAACGCGACCTGAAGCCGGTCGCCGAAGTCCCGGATGCCCCGGATCTCCCGGCGCGCGAGGGCCAGATGCTCCTGGGTGACCCGATCGTAGAAACCCTGGATCAGGTGTTCCTTGGACCCGAAGTAGTAATAGGCGTTGCCGACCGAGACGCCGGCCTCCTTGGCGATGGCCCGCATCGTCGTCTTGTCGTAGCCGCGTTCCATGAAGAGCCGCAGCGCGGTCTCCAGGATCAGAGACCGCGTCTGCTCGCTCTTGCTCGTCTTGTCGACCGGATCGACCGCGTCGGCCTGCTCGGCCGTCTTCGCCGTCTCGGCGTTGTCGGCCTTGTCCCCGCTGTCGGCCTTGGCGACTTCGGCTGTCCCGTCGGTGCCTTCCACGTGCTCCACGGGAGGCAAGGTTACTGGGCGACCGTGCACCGGTCGTCGCACTCGACGTGGGTCCAGTGCGCGTAGTACTCGTCCTCGGCCGAGCCGACCGGCGTCGTGCGGGTGATCGCACGGATCCGCGCCGCGGTCAGCACGGTGGCGCGGGCCACCGGCAGGCCGACGGGGGTGGCGAGCCGGAAGGCGGTCCGGCGGTAGGAGTGCAGGGCCCACAGCACGGTGATCCACGCCGCCGCGCCGGTCCACACCTCGCCGGAGCCGCCGACGACGGTGATCTCGCCGAGGGTGGCCGCGTGGTCGAGGTCGGGATAGCGGTTGCGGGCGCGGGGCGAGTCGGCCTCGACGAGGTCGACCTTGATCAGCGTCGGTTGGCTCGCGATCCAGCCGGAGAGGGCCCGGCACAGCGGGCAGTCACCGTCGTACAACACGGTGATCCGACGGACCGGCGGCAGCGGGCCGAGCACGATCGGGGCCGGGGCACCGCGCCCGGCCGTCCCCTCCGATCGGTCCGGCGCGGTGCCCACTCGGAAATCGGCCATCGGGGATCAGACCCCCGGGGCCGGGTTGGTCATGGCCTGCGGGCGGATCGGCGGACCGTAGTTGCGGCCGCGCGGTTCGCCCTTGTCGGCGTACGAGTCCTCTTCCAGGCCGCGACGGCGGATGCGGCTCAGTACGTAGACGTTCAGCAGGTGCAGCACACCGAGGACCAGCAGCACGGTGCCGACCTTCAGCGACAGGGCCTCGAACGAGCCGCGCGCGTTCTCGACGGCCTTGCCGACCTTGAGGTAGAGCGCGACGAACCCGAGGTTGACGAGGTAGAAGCCGACCACCAGGAGATGGTTGACCGCTTCGGCGAGATCCTCGCGCCCCTGCAGGACGTCCTTGAGGAAGATCTGCCCGTTTCGGCTCAGCGTGCGGGCGACCCACACGGTCAACCCGATGCTGATGGCCAGATAGATGGCATAGGTGACGACGGTCCTGTCCATTGACCGACTCCTTTTTGAACGCGTTCAAACGTGCCGATGGGCAGGACTGTAGACCTGTTTTTGAACACGTTCAAGTCAGCCTCCCGCAGCGTCGAAACGGTGGTGCGGAGTGCGAAAAGCCCGCCGACCGGCTCGCGGAGGGCAGCGAGCGGGTCGACGGGCGCGCGGGGGCGGTGGGCGGATCCACGGGCGGGCGGGCGACGGGCGGGCGGGCGACGGGCGGGA
>NZ_WWJX01000450.1 GCF_009865215.1 Streptomyces sp. SID3343
ATCAGCGTGTTGACAGGTCCCGTAGCGGCGCTTTATGGAAATGGCGCAGGTGGTGTGATTAATTTAAAAACTTCTGCGCCACACTATAATAAAATTTCAATCGATACAGCAGCAAGTGATGAGGGTCTTGAGCGCCATCATATGCTGGGTGAATATCGCGAGGGAGAATTTGGCGCGCGCATCCAGGCCAGCCGCTTGAC
>NZ_WWJX01000451.1 GCF_009865215.1 Streptomyces sp. SID3343
CGTCGAAGGTGCGGTGCCCGATCATCTCGAGGGCAACGTCCGGATAACCGTCGTAGATGCGTTCCCCGCCGGTGGCCCCGGTGATCACCGGGAACATCACCACCCGGAAGCGGTCGACGAGTCCGGCTCGTAGCAGGGACCGACACAGGGCGAGGCTGCCGATCGTGCCGAGGAGCCCCGAGCCACTCGACTTCATGGCACGGACCGCCTCGACGGCGTCGTCGCGGACGAGCGTGGAGTTGGCCCACGTCAGCGGCTCCTCGAGCGAGGAGGAGAACACCACCTTGGACGCTTGCGTGAG
>NZ_WWJX01000452.1 GCF_009865215.1 Streptomyces sp. SID3343
CGAGCGCAGCGAGGAGAGCGGCCGGAGGCCGCGCTTTTCAATGAGACTTCGGGGCCCGGAGCGAAGCGGAGGGACCCGAAGTCGCGAGCGGAGTGCCGCTTTTCCGGAGGAGCGAAGCGGGGGAGGAAAAGTGGTGCTTCGCGAGCCGGCTTCTAGCAAGAAGCAACGCCGAGCTTCCCGTCACTGGCTACGCCCTCGCGTCAAGCCCCTCCGCCTGGTTCGACCGCAGACGACGGCGCTTCGCGCCCACGGCATGGGCTTCGCCCGGGAGCGGGACTCGGTTGCGGTTTTGGCGCGTCAGCGCCCACCGATCAGGCCCCCGTCGAGTGTTCGACGAGCGCAGCGAGGAGAGCGGCCGGAGGCCGCGCTTTTCAGTGAGACTTCGGGGCCCGGAGCGAAGCGGAGGGACCCGAAGTCGCGAGCGGAGTGCCGCTTTTCCGGAGGAGCGAAGCGGGGGAGGAAAAGTGGTGCTTCGCGAGCCGGCTTCTAGCAAGAAGCAACGCCGAGCTTCCCGTCACTGGCTACGCCCTCGCGTCAAGCCCCTCCGCCTGGTTCGACCACAGACGACGGCGCTTCACGCCCACGGCATGGGCCTCGCCCGGGAGCGGGACCCGGTTGCGGTCGTGGCGCGTCAGCGCCCACCGACCAGGCCCCCGCCGAGTGTTCGACGAGCGCAGCGAGGAGAGCGGC
>NZ_WWJX01000453.1 GCF_009865215.1 Streptomyces sp. SID3343
CGTTCGAGGCGTGGTTGACCTTGTCGTTGGCGGCAGGGTTCGACGATGTCGTCATGGACCTCACCACCGCAGCAGAAGCAGCACCGACATCCGCTCCACACCGGGTCGTCCTCGTCACCGGCGCCGGGACCGGCATCGGCCGAGCCACCACGCGGGCCTTCGCCGCCGAGGGGGCACACGTGGTCGCCGTGGGCCGCCGGGCGGCGCCGCTGTACGAGACCGCGGCCGGCGACGAGCGGATCACCCCGTTCACCGCCGACGTCACCGGCGACGGTGAGCCCGAGCGAATCGCCGACGCCGTCGCGTCCACACACGGGCGACTCGACGTCCTCGTCAACAACGCCGGCATCGTCGGCAGCGGTGCCCTCGGCAGCCTCACCCGGGAACGGATCGAGCCGCAGCTCGCGACCAACCTGATCGCGCCGATCCTGCTCACTCAGGCGCTGCTGCCCGCGCTGCTCGCGAACCGAGGCGTGATCGTCAACCTCGTCACGTCGGTCGGACAGCGCGCCTGGCCCGGCAACTCGGTGTACGCCGCGACCAAGACCGCCGTCGAGCTGCTGACCCGCAGCTGGGCGGTCGAGTTGGCCCCGCAAGGCGTCCGCGTGGTCGCGGTGGCGCCGGGCCCGATCGCCACTCCCATCGGCAAGCACCGGGGCCTGACCGACGAGCAGCAGGCGGCGGTACGCGCCTGGCAGATCGCGCACACCCCACTGGGCCGCGTCGGCCGCCCGGAGGAGGTGGCGTGGGCGATCACCCAGCTCGCCGCACCGGGCGCGTCGTTCGTGACCGGCGTGGTGCTGCCGGTGGACGGAGGCGCGGTGGTGGCCTGACGGCGACACCGCCCATGCCTCCCGGACGGCTACCCACCACCGCCCCGCCGGCCCGGTTCGGACCGATAGGGCGCGCGACAACCGGGTACACCCGGACGCATCCGAATCAAGACGGACCGGGCTGGACCGGGCTGGACCAGGCACGGTGACGGTCCGACGGCGACGAGCCCCGAGCAGACCGCCCACCGCGAGCCCCGGGCCGGTTCGGGACTCGGGGGCGCGTGATATGAGTGTTCGTCCGGAGGTGAGGCGAATGCTGATCGGCGAGTTGGCAAAGGCGACCGGGACCACGCCCCGGGCGCTGCGGCACTACGAGCAGGCCGGGTTGATCGACTCGGAGCGCTCGGGCAACGGCTATCGGGTCTACGCCGAGGCCGCGGTGGTGCGGGTCCGCAACATCCGCGTACTCCTGGCCGCGGGCCTGACCCTGGACGACGTCCGGGTGTTCCTGCCCTGCCTGGACGCGGACGTGGGCGCGGCGCCGCCGTCGGACAAGGGGCTACGGGTCGCCCTCGACCGGCTCGCCGTCCTCGACGAGCGCATCGCCGCGCAGATCGCCGCCCGGGACCGGTTGGTCCACGCGCTGCGCCGCGCAACGAACGACCGCATCCGGCCGGTGGCCTGATCCGCCCGGCCCGCCTCGGCCTGACCCGACCGGCCCAACGGCCCGACCCGCGCGGTCCCATCCCGCGACCCGCCCCCCGGCGCAGCCCGACCACGGCACCCCTGACCCCCGCAGGACCGAACCCCCACTGCCCGGCCCACCTCAGCCGTCGTCGTCCCGTCTCGCCCGTGCGTCGAGGTAGCGCTGCTCCGGCAGGCTCGTGGTCCGGCGCGCGGCCGTGCGATACGCCTCGCGGGCGGCGGCCCGGTCGCCGGCCAGGTCGAGCAGGTGGGCCCGTACCGCCCAGACCCGGTGGTGGTCGGCCGTCCTCGGGTCGGCGGCCAAGGTGTCCAAGAGGTCGAGGCCCGCTTGCGGGCCGTGCACCATCGCGGTGGCGACGCTGCGGTTGAGGGTGACCATCGGATTGGGCGCGAGGTGGTCGAGCAGGCGATACAGCGCCAGGATCTGCGGCCAGTCGGTGTCCTGCGGTCGGACCGCCTCGGCGTGCACGGCCGCGATGGCCGCCTGGAGGAGGTAGGGGCCCGGCGGCCCCCACGTCAGCCCGTCGGTGACCAGATCGACGCCCTCGCGGATGGCGTCCCGGTCCCACCGTGCGCGATCCTGCTCGGCGAGCGGTACGAGGGCCCCGCCGGGACCGGTACGCGCCGCCCGCCTGGCGTCGGTGAGCAGCATGAGCGCGAGCAGTCCCGCGACCTCGCCGTCGTCCGGCCGCAGGCGGTGCACGGTGCGGGTGAGCCGGATCGCCTCGCCGGTCAGCTCGGTCCGCTGCAGGTCCGGGCCCGAACTCGCGGTGTAGCCCTCGTTGAAGACGAGGTACAGCACGTGCAGCACGGCCTGCGTCGATCCGGCCGACTCGGCGACGTCGAAGCGCCCGCCGGCGGCCTTGATCCGCTGCTTGGCGCGGCTGATCCGCTGCGCCATGGTGGCCTCGGGGACCAGGAACGCGTCGGCGATCTGAGCCGTCGTCAGCCCCCCGACCGCGCGTAGCGTCAACGCGACCCGGGACGGGGCCGACAGCGCGGGGTGACAGCACAGGAACAACAGGGTCAGCGTGTCGTCGCGATCGGGATCGGGCGCGTCCGCCCCCGGGCCGGGCACGATCGACTCCTCCGGTGAGGTCTCGGCCGCGAGCCGGGCCTCGCGGTTGCGACGAGCCCGTTCACTGCGCCACAGGTCGATCATCCGGCGGTCGGCGACGGTGATCAGCCACGCCCGGGGGTTGTCCGGCACGCCCTCCCGGGGCCATTGCACCGCGGCGGCGAGCAGGGCCTCCTGTACGGCGTCCTCACACGCGTCGAACTGCCCGTGCCGTCGGACGAGCACGCCGAGGACCTGGGGTGCGACCTCGCGCAGCAGGCCCTCGACGTACGCGTCCGTCCTCACATCTCCGTCCCGGACCCACTCATCACCGGTCGGACCTCCATCGCCCAGCGCTTGGCGTCCGGCCAACTCGCGGCGATCTCGACCGCGCGCTCGACGCCTTCGCACTCGACCAGGAGATAGCCCGCGAAGTGTTCCTTGGCCTCGGTGAACGGTCCGTCGGTGACCGCCGCCACCCCGTCGCGGACCCGCACGGTCTTGGTGTTCGACGGGTCGGCGAGCGCCTCGCCGCCGATCAGCTCGCCGGATTCGGTGAGCTCCCGCATCAGCACGTCCACGTCGCCGAAGAGCTCGGTGCGTTCGGCCTCCGAGAATTCCTCCAGGAATCCGGGGCGGTTGTAGATCATCAGCATGAACTTCACGGCTTGCACTCCCGGCGTTGCGATCCATTGCGGAGAGCCCGTCTCGGACTCCCTGCCACGGAGTCGGAGCGGGCGGCGGCTCCTCGACATCCGGCTGCGGCCGGATCCGAGAACGATCACCCGAACCCATCCTGCCGGGCCGGGCGGGCCGCGTCGCGGCGGGACCCGACGCGACGTGACGCCAACGGACGTAACGCGACGTGACGCCAAGGGACGTGACGTGACGCGACGTGCCTCGACGCAACGCACAGGAGAACACCACCGGGAAAACACCGCGACGAGGCGGCGGGCGTGATGTTAGCGTCCGTCGGTGGACGTAATCGACGAGAAGGCCATCCGCAATTCGTTCGTCAACTGCTCGAAGGGCGAGGCGAACAAGCTCAGATTGCCCACCGACCTGGCCGAAGTTCCGTGGGCCGAGCTGGACTTCCTCGGTTGGCGCGATCCGGGCGCGATGGATCGGGGCTACCTCGTAAGCGAGCGCGACGGCGGCCTGACCGGCATCACGTTGCGCGTGCCGCCGCCGGCGAGTCGAAGCCTGACCAGGACCAACCTGTGCTCGATCTGCCTCACCGTGCACGCCGCGTCGGGGGTGTCGCTGCTGACCGCGCGCCGGGCCGGTACGGCGGGTCGCGAGGGCAACACGCTGGGTGTCTACATGTGTTCCGACCTGGCCTGCTCGCTCTACGTACGCGGCAGGAAGAAGCCGGCTCCCGGTGGCAACCGCCTCACCGAGACGCTTACCCAGGAAGAGCAGATCGCCCGGGCCCGGGCGAATCTCGATGCGTTCTTGGACAAGGTTCTCAAGACCGCAGCCCACTGAAGCGTGGCTTCGACCACGCGAACCGACGACACCTGATCGACGCCGGACAGCCGACCGGTACCGGATGCCCGATGGGCGCCGAACCCGTAGCCGACGCCGAACGCCAGGGCGCCCCCGTTCACGCTCCGGGCGGCCCGGCGCCGGCCGGAGGGCGGGTGCGCAGCAGCGTCGATCGGGACGGGCGTGAGACTGTCGCCGCGGCCGGGCGGACGCCGCTCACACAGGGCACGTCACTCACACAGGGCACGTCACTCACACGAGCCGCATACGAGCCAGTCGGGCCGGGGTCGTTCGGCGAGAGTTCGGCCAGCCAGACGAAGTCGTCCCCGGGTGCGGGACACAGCACGAGACGGTCGTGGATCCTGCCCCATGTGCCGTCGCGGCCCCAGACCGTGTAGCGGTGGTAGGCCGTCTGCCACGGCCCGAACCGGCGGGGCAGTTCACGCCACGGACGCCCGGTGCGCTGTCGCCACGCGACCGCGTCGATGATCACGCGGTGATCCACCCATCGCCCACCCCGTTGCGGCGCGCGATTCGGCAGCAGCGGCTCGATCAGCGACCACTGTTCATCAGTCAATCCACCCGGATGGCCCACACCCCACCAACGACACGACCGGGGTGAGGACACGGCACGAACGGCACGAGTTTCGAAGACTTCGATCCGCGTGATCGAAGCACGCGGGCTCGGTCCCGAGGGTTCGCCACCGACGCCTCAGATCCGCGGGTCGGTGATCCACAGCGGGTCGCCCGCGGCGGCCCGCGCGGCGAGCACGTACGCGGTGGAGGTGTCGTGCATCTCGGCCAGGTCGGCCCGGGTGATGCCGACGATCTGGAGGAACTCGACGTTGCCGTGCTCGGTACGGCGGGTGGGGAGCAGCGGATCCGCGGCGAAGGCCAGCGCGGTCAACGTCGTGGGCGGGGTGCCACCGGTGATCGGCTCGCCGACGTCCATCCGGTGGCCGGCGCCGAGGATCAGGCCCTTTCCGTGCACGACCCGGGCAAGGCGTTCGAGCAGGGTGTAGGGCCATTGCGGGGGCGGAGCGTAGACGTCGGGCCGGGCCACGCGCATGGTGAACTCGTAGCCCCATCCGCTCCAGTCGGGGTTCGAGTCGGCCCGCTTGACCCACAGCTCGGTCAGGCCGTAGCTGACGTAGTGCCAAAACCCGCGCACCGGATACGCGCTGCACCCCTGGAGACCACTGCCCAGGCCCAGCCCCGGCGAATATGCCTGGTACACGGGCGCGATCCCGGGGTACAACGCGGCCATGGCGGCGTCGATCGCGTCCCAGCCCGGTGCGTCGGACGTAGTGTTCACCTTCCCATTTTGCCCAACCGCGCGGTAGGGCGAGATATGAGGTCTCTGCGAGATCACACCGGTTGCGGGCGATTGAGGCTTTCGACCGTAACAACCGTAACCGCCGTCACGACCGTTCCGACGGTCACAACCGAAACAACCGTCTCGACCGTCACGACCGTGTCGACCTTCACGACCGTTGCGCCTTCCCGGGCGGCCCTGGGTCGATCGGGCCGCCCGGGAAGGGCATCGAGGGGTACCTCGGACGGCGCGCGGGTGCGTCGTCACGGGGCTTTCGGGTCAGCCGGTCAGGGCCGCTGCCTCCTTCAGGTCGGTGAGGCCCTCGGTGTGGAGGCCGACGCCCGCCAGCAGCAGGGCCCGGTCGGTGAGGGCGCGGGTGAGGAGCGGGACGCCGGTCGCCGGGTCGGCGGTCGCGACGCGGCGGGCGAGGTCGAGGACGTCGGTGTACGACGGGAGCAACCGCCGGCGGGCGGCCTCACGGGTGGTCTCCGCGTAGGTGGCGCGTACGTTCAGTCGGCGTTTCAGGACCACGCGTTCGGCGTCCGAGGTGGCCGGGTCGGCCAGCGCGGCCCGAATGGTCGCGGGCGCCGCGGCGTAGCGGTCCATGTGTTGGGGCGACCAGTGCTCGTGCACCGTGCCATGCGCCGAGCCGGGGAATTCGTCCGACGCACCGTCGAGGGCCAAGTGAAAGGCCACGCGGTCGGGTCGCAGGGCCCGGGCGAAGCGGTCGCTTCCCGCGAAGTCCTCGTACATGCGTACCGCGCGTGCCGTGACGGCGCGACTCTCGTCGGGCAGGTCGGCCCGGGCGAGCAGGCGCGCGCCGTAGAGCAGGATCGGCACCTGCCGGTCTTCGTGCGGCCTGCTCTCATCGAGCAGCGGGCGATAGGCGGCGGCGGCCTCGGCGTGTCGGCCCAGGCCGGCGAGGTGCGCGGCCCGGGCGGTCACGTGGCGGTGTCGGTCGTCGTCGAGCCGCCACGACTGCCGTGCTCCCGCCGCGGTCACCTCGACCGCCTCGGCGAACAGGCTTGCCGCCTCGTCGTGTTCGCCGTCCTCGACCAGTGCGACGGCCACGTGCAGCATCCGGTCGGCGAGGCGCCACGCGTCGCCGCGCGAGGCTCGACCCAGGTCGAGGATCAGTCGCCGGGTGGCAAGTCCTTCGGGACGGCGGCCATAGCGGTACAGAGCCCATTCGTGCGTGGTGAGAATGCCCGTCAACAACGCGTCCCGGTCCCGGTGTTCGACCGGGTCGAGGCCCCGGCACAGGTCCAGGGCCTCCTCCAGGCGGCCGATCGTCAGGTCCATGTCGGCGCCGTGTCGGCTGAAGATGTGTCCCGTCGTGTGCAGTACCTCCGCAAGCCGGCGCGCGTAGTGCTCCGGCCCGTCGACCTCCCCCAACACCCGGTAGATCCCGACCAATCGCTCCGCCGAGATCCCCTCTACGTCGAACAGTGCGACCCGTGCCCGAGCCACTACGTCAACGTTCGCCACATGCACCCCTGTGTTCGTGTCCGCTGCCCGGCCGCACCGAACGGCACGACCGCAACGAGCCCCCCGAGGCCGCCCGCGCACGCCGACGACCCGCCGGACTCCCCCGGCGGTTCGTAGTGGCGTGGCGAATACGACGACGACAAACACCCGATACCGCACCAGGACCCCCGGCGGCTCGTTGTCGCGGAACCGTACAGCGAACCCTTCGCCTTCAAGGTGTAGGCGAACTGCCATAGAGTTGGGGTCGGTTGACCCGCGGCCGAGTGAGCGCGCGGCGGGCGACTCCCTCCCCCCGCGCGGGCGCCGGACGCGCACCGATCGGCTCCTCCCCGCGGCGAGACCCGGGTGCGAGTGTCCGCTCGGATCGGTCCCGGCCGGTGGGCCGGACCGGTCAGGGCACCTGGCGGAGATACAGTGCGCCGCAGGTGTGGCACAGGGGGTGGGTCGTGCCCCATTCGACGTCCGAGCGCGTCTCCGAGTCGGGGGTGAGGACGCGGCCGCACAGGGCGGTGTGACCGGCGTCTCGGATCATGTGCCATATCTTGACGGCGGCGGGGTCGTTCTCTCGATACTCGGCGCGCAGCTCGTACGTCACCAGCACGGTCGCCACACCCTCTCGATGCCCGTGGTGGGTTCTTCAGGACCACTTTGGCACCTATGCAACGTGTGGTGGGCCAAGAGTCGTCCATGTTTTCCCGGCCCGCTTGGCAGGGCCTTGCGAGACGGCCCAAAAGGCCCTCTGACCTGGTACTTGCATGGCGAGCTGCATGGCAGGGTGCATGGCCGAGTGCATGGCAGGCTGCATGGCCGAGTGCGTCGCGGATTCGGGACAGCGAGCCCACTTCGTCCGGCGCTCGCGACGATGGCAGGGCGACGACCCGACTGCACCCGCGGGTAGGGACGCCGAGCGTGCACGACAGTTCGATCGGCGGCCCGCTGTTGTGGCCGGCCGGCCAACCGTGGCGACATGCGACGCGGTGCACGAGAACTCGCCGCCGGGCAGGAATCCGAGCCGAGTCGCCGACGTACTACCCGTGCGCGATCCCGAGTTCGACCGTGAGGGTGTCGAGCAGCCCGTCGGCGGTGGGCATCGCGCCCATCTCGGCGGCGAGGCGCTCGGCCGCGGCGCGGTGGGACCGGTCGCCGAGTACGGTCTCGACCGCCGTCCGGATACGGGCACCGTCGTCGGGACCGAGCACGCCCATGCCGTCCGCGGGCCCGCCGCTCGGCGCGACGACCAGGCCGGCGCCGGCCT
>NZ_WWJX01000454.1 GCF_009865215.1 Streptomyces sp. SID3343
CGAGTCCAGCGAGTCCAGCGAGTCCAGCGAGTCCGTCACGTGCGGCAACTCCGGCGAGTTCCACGACTCACCCATCGCCACACGACCGACTCAAAGCGTCGCCGCCAACGCCTCCTCGTTCTCCTCCGCCCCACCGAACTGGGTCGCATGCACCCACGCCCGCTTGAGGTACAGGTGCACGTCGACCTCCCACGTGAAGCCCATGCCACCGTGCACCTGTGTGGCGTCCTTGCCGTTGCGCGTGGCCGCGTCGTCGCCCATCAACTTCGCCGTCAGCACCGCGACCTCCGGGTCGCCCACCGCTGGGTCGTCGAGCGTGACGGCCGCCGCGTAGACCGCCGCGCGGGCGATCTCGGTCCGCACCAGCATCTCCGCGCACAGGTGCTTGACGGCTTGGAAGCTGCCGATGACCCGGCCGAACTGCTCGCGCTCCTTGGCGTATTGCGTCGCCATCTCGGTCAGCCGGCCCGCGATCCCCAATTGCAGCGCGCCGGTGAGCACCGCGCCGATCCGCCGCCACTGCTCGGCAACCGCCGCGTCCGCGACGAGTTCGCCGGCCGGCAACTCGTCCACCGCCGTCACCGGCGTGAACGGGTCCACCGGGTGCGCGACCGCGGTCCCCTGCACGGTGGACGGGTCCACCCGCCGGATTCCGTCGTCGGTCAGCACCAAGAGCACGTCGAGCGCGTCCATGTGCTCGACCAGGATCGGCCACACGTCGCCCTCGACGAGCCCCACCACCGCGTCGCCGGCCGCCGCGCCGGTGCCCAGGTCGCCGGGCAGGGACGCGGCCAGGTGGGTCGCCACGAGCGGGCCCGGCAGCAGTACCCGGCCGGCCTCCTCGTACACGAGCGCGGCCTCGGCCACGCCCAGCCCGACGCCGCCGTCCGCCTCCGCGATCCGCAGCGAGAAGAAGCCGGTCTCGGCCAGTTCCTTCCACAGCGCGCGATCCACCATGCCGGGCGCCGGCGCGACGTCGACCAACTTGCGCATGCGGTCGCGGTCGAATCGGCCCTCGCAGAACTCGCGAACCCCGTTGCGCAGGTCGCGCTGATCCTCGCTCAGTTGGAAGTCCATGGCCCGATCACCGTTCCTTCGGCAGGCCGAGGATGCGCTCGCCCACGATGTTGCGCTGGATTTGGGAGGTGCCCGCGGCGATCGTGTACGACAGCGAGGACAGCCGCTCGTCCATCAGCGAGCCGCTCGGCAGCCCCGCGACGTCGTCCACGGCGAGCGCGGCCCGGCCGAGCAGGCGGTGCGCGAGGTCGTACACCTTCTGCTTCGTCTCGGAGAAGCGCAGCTTGAACACCGAGCCGCCGACGCCGGGCACGCCCGAGCGCTGGGCCTCGGAGACGTTCCACTTGGTCAGCGCCCACAGCACCTCGAACTCGGCGGTCAGGTGCCCGAGTTCACGGCGCAGCGCGACGTCGTCCCACGCACTGGCCTGACGTCGCGTCATCTTCTTGGCGAGCGCGGCGAGTTCGCGCAGGAGCCGCTGACACGCGACGACCTCGCTGACGAACGCGGTGCCGCGTTCGAACGACAGCGTCACCATCGTGACGCGCCAGCCGTCGTTCTCCGCACCGACCCGGTTCGCCACCGGCACTCGTACGTCGTCGAAGAACACCTCGGCGAACTCCGAGGTCCCCATGACGGTTTCGAGCGGGCGGATGGTGATGCCGGGCGTTTCCATCGGCACCACCAACCACGTGATGCCCTTGTGCTTGGGGGCGTCCGGGTCGGTACGCACCAGCATCTCGCAGTAGTCCGCGACCTCGGCGTGCGAGGTCCAGATCTTCGAGCCGTTGATGACGTAGTCGTCGCCGTCCCGCACCGCGCGGGTACGCAGCGAGGCCAGGTCGCTGCCCGCGCCGGGCTCGGAGAAGCCCTGGCACCACACGTCGTCGCCGCGCAGGATGCCCGGAAGATACTTGCGCCGCTGCTCGTCGGTACCGGCCGCGTCGATCGTGGGACCGGCGTGCAGCAGACCGACGAAGTTGGCGCCGACGTAGGGGGCGCCCGCCCGCTCGGTCTCCTCCAGGTAGATCAGGTGCTCGGTCGGCGTGGCGCCCTTGCCGCCGGCCTCGACCGACCAGTGCAGACCCGCGTATCCGGCGTCGAACAACAGGCGCTGCCACGCCGTGTCGTACGCGCGCCGGCCGGGCCAGTCGTTGCGGTCGGGCTTGGGCGGCAGCAGCGGGATGGCACGGTCGAGCCACGCGCGCAGTTCGGCGCGGAAGCTCTCCTCGGCCTCGGTATAGCGCAGGTCCATGGTGTTGACGTCCCGTCGGAGATCGGACTACGAGATCGGACTACGAGATCGAGTTCGGGCTGTCGCATCGGCGCGTCACGCCCGCGAGGCACGTACGCGAAGCAAGCACGTACGCCAAGCCCGCCCGCGAAGCACGTACGAGAGACACACCGACCCCGGAATCAGGCGCCGTAGACAGGCGTCGGAGCCGGCGCCTCGTCGATCAGCTTCGCGACGACCGGGCCCAGCTCGGCCGGGTTCCACCGCCGCCCCGCCTTGGCCTCCGGGCCGTGCTGCCAACCGGTGGCGACCGAGACCTTGTCGCCCTCGACCTCGAACACCCGGCCCGTGACGTCGCGCGACTCGGGCGAACCGAGCCAGACCACGAGCGGCGAGATGTTCGCCGGGTCGTAGAAGTCGAAGCTGCCGTCCTCGGGCTTGCGCACCATGTCGGGCATGGCCTCTTCGGTCATCCGGGTGCGCGCGGCCGGCGCGATCGCGTTGGCGGTCACGCCGTAGCGGCCCATCTCGACCGCGGCGATCTGGGTCAGGCAGGTAATGCCGGCCTTGGCCGCCGCGTAGTTGCCCTGCCCGACCGAGCCCATCAGGCCCGCGCCCGACGTGGTGTTGATCAGGCGCGCGTCGATCGTGTTGCCGGCCTTGGCCTGCGCGCGCCAGTACGCGCCCGCGTGCTTCATCACCGCGAAGTGCCCCTTGAGGTGCACCCGAACGACCGCGTCGAACTCGTCCTCGCCGAGCGAGACGATCATCCGGTCCCGCAGGAAGCCCGCGTTGTTGACCACGACGTCGAGCCGTCCGAACGCGTCGATGGCGGTCTGTACCAGGCGCTCCGCGCCCGCCCAGTCGGCGACGTCGTCCGCGTTGATGACGGCCTTGCCGCCGAGTGCCTCGATGTCCGCGACGACCTGCTGGGCCGGACCGGGCGAACGGCCGTCGCCCTGCCGCGAGGCGCCGATGTCGTTGACCACAACGTGCGCGCCCTCACGGGCGAATGCCAGCGCGTGCTCGCGCCCGATGCCACCGCCGGCACCGGTGACGATGACGACGCGCCCCTCGCAGATCCCACTCATTCCAGGCCCCTTCGGCTCAACTGACGGCTGTTCCACTGACAACACGTCGAATGACAACGAGACAAAACGCGACAACGAGAAACCAAGACACCAAGAGACCGAGACACCGAGACGCCAAGACACCAAGAGACCGAAACACCGAGACGTCAAGACACCGAGACACCAGGTCGAAATACCTCGGAAGCGGCCCGCCGATGAATTCGACGAGCCGCTCCCTGCCGCTGCGCCCGCATCCGTGCGGGCGCCGCGTCGTCACCGATCGACCGCCGACCGCCGATACCGCGGCACCAAGGCCGCCGGCGGGCCGATCCGGTGCTCAGACCGCCGCGACGCGGTCCTTGTCGAAGTCGAGGTCGAGCATCCGGATCGCGTTGCCCCGGATGATCTTGTAGACCGTCTCCTCGCTCAGACCCGCGAGGTGCTCCTCGGCGATCTTCTTGGTGTGCGGCCACGTGGAGTCGACGTGCGGGTAGTCGGTCTCGAACGTGACGTTGTCCTCGCCGATCGCGTCGAGCGAGTTCACGCCGTGCTGGTCCCGGAAGAAGCACGCGAACATGTTCCGTCGGAAGTAGAACGACGGCGGCTCAGGCAAAGCCTCGCCGGTGACCGCCCACGCGCGGTGCTCCAGCCAGACGTCGTCCATGCGCTCCAACGCGTACGGGATCCAACCCATCTGGCCCTCGGAGTAGGCCAGCTTGATCTTAGGGAACCGGGCCGGAATGCCCGCGAAGATGAAGTCGGCCATCGAGGCCATCGCGTTGTTGAAGCTCAGCGACGCCTGGACCGCGGCCGGGGCATCGGGCGAGGCCGCCGGCATCGTCGAGGACGAGCCGATGTGCATGTTGATCGTCACGCCGAGGTCGGCGCAGACCTCGAAGAACGGGTCCCAGTAACCGGTGTGGATGCTGGGCAGACCCAGGAACGCCGGGATCTCGGAGAAGCACACGGCGGTGACCCCGCGAGCGCGGTTGCGCCGGATCTCCTCGACCGCGAGCTGTACGTCCCACAGCGGAATGATGATCAGCGGGATCAGGCGACCGCCCGAGTCGCCGCACCACTCCTCGACCATCCAGTCGTTGTAGGCGCGCACGCACGCGAGCGCGACCTCCTTGTCCGCGGCCTCCGAGAAGGTCTGGCCGCAGAAGCGCGGGAAGGTCGGGAAACACAGCGAGGCCTCGACATGGTTGAGGTCCATGTCCTTGAGTCGCTCGGCCGGGTCGTAGAGTCCGGGGCGCATCTCGCCGCGGGTGATGCCTTCGAGGGTCATCTCGTCGCGGCTGAAGCCGACGGCGGCGATGTTGCGCTTGTACGGGAAGCGCAGATCCTCGTAGAACCACCAGTCGGCGAGCGGGCCGTTCGGGTCGGTGGTGATCCGGTAACTGGCGCCGATGTACTCCAGCTGCCCGATACCGGTCGTGACCGCCTGTGGGCCACGCTCGTGGTACTTCTTCGGCAGCCAGCGCTCGAACAGGTGCGCCGGCTCGATGACATGGTCATCGACGCTGATGATCTTCGGCAGCTCACCGAAAGAGTTTCCGGACTGCGTAGCAGTCTGCCCGGGCTGGTTGGTGCTCATCGGCCCCTCCCGCTCATGTAAATCTGATGGACCGTCAGATTTAGCGTAATCTCTGGGCCGAGGGAACCACAAGCTGACACAACGTCAGGAGAATCACGGATGGCTCTGTCACTCGCGGAACTGATCGCCCCCGGACACACCGCACTGATCACGCAGGAATGCCAGAACGGAGTGATCGGTGAGCAGGCCGTCTTTCCGGCGCTGACGGCACACACCAAGGACCTGATCCCGGCCGTCGACCGGCTCGCCAAGGCCGCCCGCAAGGTCGAGATCCCGGTCGTGCACTGCCTCGCGGTCCGCCGGCCCGACGGCCTGGGTGCGAACACCAACGCCCGGATGTTCGGCGCGGCGGCCAAGGCGTCGGTCCTCCTGGCGCCCGGTTCCGACGCCGCCGCGGTCGCCGACGGGATCACCGTGGACCCGCTCGACCTGGTGCTCTCGCGCTATCACGGGCTCGGCCCGATGGCCGACACCGGACTCGCCGCGACGCTGCGCAACATGGGCGTACGCACGATCGTCGGCGTCGGCGTCTCGCTCAACGTCGGCATGCTCAACTTCGCGATGGACGCGGTCAACGCGGGGTTCCAGTTCGTGTTGCCGCGCGAGGCGGTGGCCGGATTCCCGCCCGAATACGCGGAGATGGTGTTGGCGAACACGTTCAACGCGATTACGACGATCACCACGGTCGACGCCGTCCTCGACGTGTGGAGCTGAGCCACCGCGACCCCCGACCGCACTCCCCGCCCCGGCCCACGACCGACGCGCGCCGGCACCGATATCGGTGCCGGCGCGCGTCGCTTCGGCCGTACGACGACCTCGGCTCAGCGCTGCGACGTCCAAGGCTTGGCGTCGTACTCCTCGCGGAGCTTGAACTTCAGCACCTTGCGCAGCGTCTCGTTGCGCGGAAGCGCGTCGACGACCTCCAGTTGCTCCGGGATCTTCTGCGTCATCAGGCCCGATTCGCGCAGGTACGCCACCATCTCGGCGAATTCGAGGTCGGCCTCGCCCGGCCGGCGCTCGACCACGGCGCAGACCCGCTCGCCGCGTTCGCGGTCGACCAAGCCGATCACCGCGGCGTCCGCGACCTTGGGGTGGGCGAAGAGCAGGTCCTCGATCTCGCGCGCGGAGATGTTCTCGCCCTTGCGGATGATCACGTCCTTGAGCCGGCCGGTCAGCGACAGGTGGCCGTCGGCGCGCAGCTTGCCCAGGTCACCGGTACGGAAGAAGCCGTCCTCGTCGAGCGCGTCGGCGGTCAGCGCCGGATCGGTGTAGCCCTTGAACACCATCGGCCCACGCAACCGGACCTCGCCCTCCTCGTCGGCGTCGGCGATCGTGCCGTCGGCGCGCGCGATCCGCACCTCGATGCCGACCACCGGCTTGCCCTCGGTGTACGAGCGCTGGTCCTCGGAGTCGTGCGGGCCGCCCTGCGCGATCATCGGGACCTCGGTCATCCCGTAGCCGTGGCACAGGATCGCCTGCATCTCGTCGCGCACCTCGGCGACCAACTCCGGCGGCTTCGGGGCACCGCCACCGGAGACGATCCGCAGCGTCGGGATGATCTTCTCGCCGGGCTGCTTGCGCTGCTCGTTGAGGAACGCCACGTAGAACGCGGTGGATCCGCCGACCATGGTAACGCCGAGCCGCTTGTAGACGGGGATCACCCCGGCCGGGTCGAAGTTCTCCACGATCACGGCCGGGAAGCCGGAGGCGAGCACCGTGACGATGTAGTCCGGACCCGCGATGTGCGCGTACGGGAAGGCGATCGAGCCGACTTCGGTCTGCGCCATGCCGAGCGCGATGGCCAGCCCCTTGCCGCCCGCGAGCAGCGTCGAGTCGCTGTGCTGGACGCCCTTGGGGTCGGAGGTGGTACCGGAGGTGTAGTACAGCCAGCGCACCTGGTCACCGTCGGTCGGCGCGGCGGGCAGGTCGGCCGGGTCGCCCTCGGGCAGTTCGTCGTACGCGACGAGCACGGTCGGCGGCTTGTCCAGGTCCTTGGCGATCGCCTCGCCCATCGCGAGGAAGTCGAAGCCCTTCCACGTGCGCGGACACAGGAAGAACTCGGCGTCGGTCTGGCGCAGACAGAAGCCGACTTCCTTCTCCCGGTAGAACGGGATGATCGGGTTCTGCACGGCGCCGAGCCGGGCGAGCGCGAACGAGACCACGATGGACTCGATACGGGTGGTGAGCTGCCAGGTCACCTTGGTGCCGGCGGTGATCCCGAGCGCGTGATAGCCCGCGGCCACGCGCTCGGCCCACGCCTTGAACTCGCCGAACGTGACCCTGCGGTCGTCCGGATCGAGCAGCATCGGAACGTCGGGAGTCGCCGCCGCGCGGCGCTCCACCAGCTCCCAGAGAGTGGTGGCGTCGTAGATCGGGTCAGACACGTGTCCTCCGCGCGGGAAAGCCGGGCCGGGCGTACGCATCCAGGACATGGCGGTGCCAGGACCTGGGCGCTGAGCTGACGGTACGTCAGAAGCTTTCCGGGAAGGAAGACTTCGCGTGGTCACGCGCATCACAACAACGAAGTCGTGACGGTCGCGAACCCGGTGGATCTTGCCCTGGCCAAGTGAGGCAGTACTGCCTAACCTGAGGAAATGCCGCCTGTTGTGAGCGGATGATGGCACTGTTCCGGCGGGATCGCCCACCGGTCCGGCTGGCCGCGCTCGCCGACCTGCCCGAGGACCTGCCGCGCCGGATCAGTACGAGCCCCCCACTCGCGGTGGTCCGACACGGCGAGACGGTGCACGTCTTCGAGGACCGCTGCCCCCACGCCGGCGCGATCCTCTCCCGCGGCGTCCTGGACGGAAATCGGCTGACCTGCCCGATCCACAAGGGCACCTTCGAAATCGACACGGGCCGATCGGTAGGCGGCGTGGCGTGCCGAACCCTGCGCACGTACCCCACCTGGGTCGAGAACGGCGACGTATACATGGCCGCCGAGCCGCGCGGACGGCGATCCGCGCGGCGGGCGAAGTGCGGGGGCGAGGACGGGGTCTGAGGGCGTGTCAGGCCGAGAAGGCGCTGTGGCCACTGGCCCACGCGCCGGACAGGTCGGCGCCCGGCGGGAAGCGGCCTGCCAGTTCGAGGACGACCATGCCGTGGGCGAAGCCCCAGAGGGCGCGGGCCGTGTCGTGGTCGCCGCCGACGGCGCGCATGAGTGGTGCGGCGGCGCGGTCCTCCAGGCCGGCGGGAAGCGCGTCGCGGTCGAGCGGTTGGCCGCTCATCAGGCGGTACAGGTGCGGGTGGGCGAGGGCGTAGGCGCGGTAGGCGGCCAGGAGCGCGGCGATCGGGTCGCCGTCACCGGACGCCTCGGCGATCTCCAGGGCCTCGGCCAACTCGGCCATTCCCGCCGCGGTCAGCGCGGCCTCGACTGCGGACTTGTCGGGGAAGTGCTTGTACAGGGATGGCGCCCGGATGCCGATGCGATCCGCGATGCGCCGCATCGAGACCGCCTCCGGGCCTTCCTTCTCCAGCAGTTCGCGGGCGGCGCCGACGATCTCGCGGGCCCTGGGGCTGGGTGACGTCGGGTCAGACATGCTTGCGGAGCCCTTCCGGCGTGCGCAGGCCGTATCCGGCGGCGCGGTCGAGTGCGATGTGGGTGAGCCAGGCCAGGCCGGCCGTGAACAACGGCGGCCACTCGATCGGGCCGACCGAGTAGGCGACCAGCACGATCAGCGGCACCCAGGCCCGGTGCATGGCGTTGTAGAACGGTACGGCGCGAGGCTGGAGTCGACCCGGCTGGTGTCCGTGCCGGGCCGCGTCCTTGGCGCCGATGAACATGGTCAGATCGGGCAACACGAAGAACCCGATCGCCGCCGCGGTGGTCGCGAGCCCGTACTTCGCGCTCTCGAACACCGCGAACACGGCCAGAAAGAGCGTGAGCACGATCCACGCCCCCCGCCTGGTCCACCGCATCACCGAGCGCACCGTGGTGGTGGCACCGGTCACAGCTCCGACGTCGACACTCATTTCACCCTCCGGCCGCCACAGCTAACGACGTTAGCCACCTGCGCCCATGATGGGGCTAACACCGTTAGCCGTCAAGTGGTCGACACCCACCGAACCGAAGACAAACCACCGGACCGAAGGCAAACCGAAGACAAACCGAAGGCACGCGGAGCCGCACCGGGTGCCCACCCGCCGGTCCACCGCACCCGCTCAGCGGCCGGTGATCTCCGATCCGACCACGAACCCCTGCGCGGGCCCCTGCGGAATCTTCACCGGCGTCCCGTAGGCGACGCGAACCTCCACCGCATAAGCGCCCTTGGCCTGGTCCGGTTCACTGAGCACGGTCACCACGCCGTCCCGTCGAAGTCGTCGAGGATCACGTAGACGGCGATGCCCGCCTCCGCGTAGGCCCGCCGCTTGCGCTCGCGATCTCGAACACCGGCTTCCCGTCCGGGCGAAACGACCTCCGCGACCAGCACGACCCCGGCCGCGTCGACCCCGAGCCCGTCGGGGTCGGGGGTCTCGTCCAAGTCCTCGGGCGCGACGGCGACATCCGGGATGTAGACCTTGCGGCCCCGAATCACGCTGATGTCCTGATAGGCCGAGAACGCGTCACCGGGCGCCAGGTGGTCCCGGAGCGCGTCCCGAAGGCGATTCGCGATCTTGCCGTGCCGCCTGGAACCGGTGGGAGACACCTCGATGGACCCTTCGATGATCTCTGCGCGCAGTCCCTCGGGCAGAGTCATCGCCTTCCACGTCTGCCACAGGACGTCGTCCAACGCTTCGAACTCGGAAGCAGTCACATCGGGCTCATGCGTCGCGATCGCCATCGGGAAACACCACCCTCGTGCCGGTGTGGTCCACGCTCGCCGATGACGGACAAGCCCCTCCGACCCTAGGCACCGGGAAAGACTCGCCGCGATCGGATCCGAACGGGTCACCCGAACGAGCGCAGCCGCGTGGTTCCGGCGAACACCTCACCGCAACCGGCGCGCCGCCTCCGTGGCCCAATAGGTCAAAATCGAGGACGCACCCGCTCGCTTGATCGAGGTCAGCGTCTCCATCATCACCCGCTCGCGGTCGATCCAACCGTTGGCCGCGGCGGCCTCGACCATCGCGTACTCGCCGCTGACCTGGTAGGCCGCGACCGGCACGTGCACCTCGTCCGCGATCCGTCGGACGATGTCCAGATACGACATCGCCGGCTTGACCATCACCAGATCCGCGCCCTCGGCGACGTCCAACAGCACCTCGCGCACCGACTCCTCGGCGTTCGCGGGATCCTGCTGGTAGGTCGTGCGGTCGCCGCGCAACGTGGACTCGACCGCCTCGCGGAACGGGCCGAAGAAGCCGGACGCGTACTTCGCGCTGTAGGCCAGGATCGACACGTCCTGATACCCGGCGCCGTCCAACGCTCGCCGGATCACCCCGACCTGACCGTCCATCATCCCGCTGGGCCCGACCATGTGGACGCCCGCGTCGGCCTGGACGACGGCCATCCGCGCGTACGCCTCCAGCGTCGCGTCGTTGTCGACCGACCCGTCGGCGGCCAGCACTCCGCAGTGCCCGTGGTCGGTGAACTCGTCGAGGCACAGGTCCGACATCACCACGGTGTCGGAGCCCACCTCCGCGACCACGTCGCGGATCGCGACCTGCAGCACGCCCTCCGGGTCGAACCCGGCCGAGCCGAGCGCGTCCTTGTCCGTCGGGATGCCGAACAGCATGATGCCGCCGACGCCGGCCGCGACCGCGTCGTGCGCGGCCTTGCGCAGCGAGTCGCGGGTGTGTTGGACCACGCCCGGCATGGACGAGATCGCCACCGGCTCGGTCGCGCCCTCCCGGACGAACATCGGGAGGATCAGATCGGCGGGATGCAGCCGGGTCTCCGCGACCAGGCGGCGCACCGCCGGGGACGTGCGCAACCGCCTCGGGCGGTGCGCGGGAAACCCTGACGATGCGTCAGCCTGGTACGACATGAGAACTACTTGGCCTTCCTCCGGGAACCGGGGCGCCGCTCACTCGGGCGCGTGACGGGGTCGCCCGCCTCGATCATCGCCGCGCGTCGCGCGGTGCCGAACTCCGCCAGGGCCTCGGCCAGCGCGGACACCGACGGCTCGGGAGCCATCACGTCCACGCGTAGACCGTGTTCCTCGGCGGTCTTCGCCGTCGCCGAACCGATGCACGCGATGACCGTCACGGCGTGCGGCTTGCCCGCGATGCCGACCAGGTTGCGCACCGTCGAGGACGACGTGAACAGGACCGCGTCGAAGCCGCCGCCCTTGATCGCCTCGCGCGTCTCGGCGGGCGGCGGCGCAGCCCGGACCGTGCGGTAGGCCGTGACGTCGTCGACCTCCCAACCGAGTTCGACCAGACCCGCCACGAGCGTCTCGGTGGCGATGTCGGCACGCGGCAGGAAGACCCGGTCGATCGGGTCGAACACCGCGTCGTACGGCGGCCAGTCCTCCAACAGACCTGCGGCGGACTGCTCTCCCGAAGGCACGAGGTCGGGCTTGACGCCGAACTCGACGAGCGCTCGCGCGGTCGCCTCGCCCACGGCCGCGACCTTGATGCCCGCGAACGCGCGCGCGTCGAGGCCGTAGTCCTCGAACCGCTCGCGCACCGCGCGCACGGCGTTGACCGACGTGAACGCGATCCACTCGTAGCGGCCGGTGACCAGGCCCTTGATCGCGCGCTCCATCTGTTGGGGCGTGCGCGGGGGCTCGACCGCGATGGTCGGCACCTCGTGCGGGACCGCGCCGTACGAGCGAAGCTGCTCGGACAGCGAGACGGCCTGCTCCTTGGTCCGCGGGACGAGCACCTTCCAGCCGAACAAAGGCTTGGTCTCGAACCACGACAGCGTGTCGCGCTGGCCGACGACCTCGCCGACGACCACGACGGCCTGCTGGGTGATCTTCGCGGCGCGCACATCCGAGGCGACCTGCGCGAGCGTGCTCACGAGGGTGCGCTGCTCGGTCGTGGTGCCGTTGATCGTGACGGCGACCGGCGTGGCCGGCTTGCGGCCGCCCGCGACGAGTTCCTGCGCGATCTCGGCGATCGAGTCGAGCGCACCGCGCAGCACGAGCGTGCCGTCGACGGAGCCGACCGTGGCCCAGTCGATCGACGCCTCGGCCGTGTCGAGCACGCGGACGCCGCCGCTGCCCTTCGCGGCGTGCAACGGAATGCCCGCATAGGTGGGTACGGCCGTGCTGACCGGGACACCGGGGACGACCTCGAAGACGATCTTCGCCTTCGCGACCGCCGTGACCTCGTCCGTGACCGACTGATCCACGCACGGGTCACCCGCCACGGCCCGGACGACCTGCCTGCCGGATCGCGCGGCGGCCACGACGACCTTGGCCCGGGCAACGGCCGACAGGAGTTCCCCGTCGTCACCGGTCACCGGGTCGAGGACCTCGACGCCGCTCTTGCAGTGGGCGAGCACCTGACGCAGCGTCGCCTCGTCGGCGACCACCACATCGGCCTCGGCCAGCACCTCGATGGCCCGCAGGGTGAGCAGTCGCGGGTCGCCGGGACCGGCACCCACAAAGGTCACGATGCCGCTGGGCTTCTTCTTCGCTCTGGGGCTCAAGGGACGCGCTCCCCCATCAAACCGGAGGCCCCTCGGGCGAGTAGTTCGGCGGCGAGTTCGCGGCCGATCTTCTTCGCCTCGTCGAGAGTTCCGGTGGCGGACAACCGTACGCTGTCGGTGCCGTCGACATTGACGACTACGGCCCGCAGGTACAGCTCGGTGACCTGCTCGCCTTCGGCGACCTCACAGAGGGCACCGACCGGAGCCGAACATCCGGCTTCGAGCTCGGCGAGCAGCGTGCGCTCGGCCAGTACGGCGGCCCGGGTGTCCGGGTCGTCCAAACCGGTGAGCAGTTCTACGAGGGCGACATCGTGTGCCGCACACTCGACGGCCAACGCCCCTTGACCAGGGGCAGGCAGCATGTGGAGCGGGTCGAAGGTCTCGGTGACCTCTCCCGCACGGCCCAGGCGGCCGAGGCCGGCCTTGGCCAGAACGACCGCATCGAGCTCACCGGACGTGACGAAACCGATCCGGGTGTCGACGTTGCCGCGAATCGCCACGATCTCGTGGCCGAGCCCGAGCAGCAGCAACTGCGCGGCGCGGCGCGGCGAACCGGTGCCGATCCGCGAGCCCGCGGGCAGTTCGGCGAGCGCGAGGCCGTCGCGGGCGATCAGCGCGTCGCGCGGGTCGTGCCGGGGCGGGATCGCCACCAGCGCGATCCCCTCGGCCTCGCCCGTGGGCAGGTCCTTGAGCGAGTGCACGACGAAGTCGACCTCGCCCGCGAGCAGCGCGTCACGCAGCGCGTTGACGAACACGCCGGTGCCGCCGATCTCGCTGAGCTTCTCGCGCGAGGTGTCGCCGTGGGTGACGATCTCCACGAGTTCGACCTGTCGACCGGTCAGTTTGGTGACCGCCTCGGCGACATGACCCGACTGGGCCATCGCCAGCTTGCTTCGCCGGGTGCCCAGTCGCAACGGTGCCTCGGTCACGCCACACCTTCCACAGCGTCGGGTTCCAGGGGGCCTGGTGCCAGGAGGCCGGGCGCCGCGGCATCGGTCTCGACGGCGTCGGGAGCGTCGGCCCGGCGGACCACCTCGGGAGTACCCGGATCGAGGTCGAACAACATCCGCAGCGCGTCGGCGTACGACGAGCCGCCCGGCTCCCCCGCGAGCTGCTTCACCCGCACGGTCGGCGCGTGCAGCACCTTGTCCACGACGCGCCGCACGGTCTGCTCGACCTCGGCGCGCACCCGCTCGTCCATCCCGGGCACCCGGCCGGCCAACCGGTCGAGTTCGGCCCGCACGACGTCGGAGCCCATGCTGCGCAGTGCGACCACGGTCGGCTTGACCTGCTGTGCCTGCTGCGCGACCGCGAACGCGGCCACCTCGTCGTGCACGATCTTGCGTACGAGATCCACGTCGGCCGCGGCGGTGGATCCGGCCGAGACCTCCGCGAGCAGTTCCAGGTCGATCAGCACGACCCCGTCGAGATCACGCACGGCCGCGTCGACGTCGCGCGGCAGCGCGAGGTCGATCAGCACGAGCGGGCGGCCCACGCCCCGCTCGCGGCGGGCGTCGAGCACGGCCCTGACGTCCTTGCGACCGATCACCAGACCGGCCGCGCCGGTGCACGAGACCACCAGATCGGCGGCGGCGAGCGCGTCCGGCAGCGCCGACATCGGCACCGCTCGGCCGCCCACCGACTCCGCGAGATGCTCGGCGCGCTCGTAGGTACGGTTCGCGACGACGATGTGGCCGACGCCTTCACGATTCAGCGTGGTCGCGGCGAGCGCGCTCATCGAACCCGCGCCCACGACCAGTGCCCGGCAGCCCTCGACGGCGCCCATCGACAGCTCGGCCTGGGCCAGGCCCACGGTCATCAGCGATCGACCGGCCCGGTCGATCCCGGTCTCGCTGTGCGCCCGCTTGCCGACCCGAAGCGCCTGCTGGGCCAACTCGTTCAGGACCCGCCCGGCGGTGCCGTGGGTCTGGGCGAGCGCGAGCGCGGTCTTGATCTGGCCGAGGATCTGCCCCTCGCCGATCACCATGGAGTCCAGGCCGCACGCGACCGAGAACAGGTGCTGGACCGCGCGGTCCTCGTAGTGCACGTACATGTGCGGGGTCAGCTCGGCGGCCGGCACGCCGGTGTGGCGCGACAGCAGGTTGCCCAGCTCGGTGACACCGCCGTGGAAGCGGTCGACCTCCGCGTAGATCTCGACCCGGTTGCACGTCGAGAGCAGCACGACCTCGGCGACCGGCCCGGCCGCGATCAGGTCGCGCAGCAGCGCCTCCTGGGCCGCCCCGGTGATCGAGACGCGCTCCAGCAGGCTGACCTCGGCCGTGCGGTGGCTCAGACCCACCACCAGGACGCTCATGGGGTCTTCCCAGCGTCGATCGCCGTGTTCGCCGCGCTCGCCGTCTTCGCGGGTGCGACACGCTCGGTCGCCGGACATGCGGACGTGACGCGCTCGGGCGCGACCACCCCTGCGGCAATTTCCCGGGTACAGCCGTTCACGCCGGCATCACCTCGGGAAGATCGCCGCGCTCGCCGGGCTTCGAAGGGCGCGCCGGTACCGGCCCCGCGACGGGGTCGAGGCCGGACTTGCGCTGCTCGTGGAAGGCCAGGATCTGCAACTCGATCGACAGATCCACCTTGCGCACGTCGACCCCCTCGGGAACCGAGAGGACGGTGGGCGCGAAGTTCAGGATGCTCGTGATCCCGGCGGCGACCAGTCGGTCGGCCACCTCCTGCGCGGCCGGGGCCGGCGTCGTGATGACACCGATCGACACGTGGTCCTCACGCACGATCTGCTCCAGATCGTCCATGTGGCGCACCGCCATGCCCGCTATCCGCTGACCGGTGACCGCCCGATCGGCGTCCAGAAGTGCCGCGACCCGGAAGCCGCGCGACGCGAAACCGCCGTAGTTGGCGAGGGCGTGACCCAGATTTCCGATGCCGATGATGGCGACCGGCCAGTCTTGGGTGAGCCCGAGTTCACGCGAGATTTGGTACACGAGATACTCGACGTCGTAACCGACACCGCGGGTGCCGTAGGAGCCGAGATACGACAAGTCTTTGCGCAGCTTTGCGCTGTTCACCCCGGCGGCGGCGGCGAGTTCCTCGGACGAGACCGTGGGAACACCTCGCTCCGACAGCGCGCTGAGCGCCCGGAGGTACAGCGGAAGCCGCGCTACCGTCGCCTCGGGGATGCCACGTCCCCGTTGCGCCGGTCGCTCGGTACGCCCTGTAGCCACGCTGCTCCTGTGGGTGGGACCTGGGATTTCGAATGCCAGGTTAGGCTTTTGTGAACGCGCGCACAAAGTAGGTGTCCGATTTGCGCGCCTGTCGTGATGCTCGTCACGCCTTGGTTCCCGTTTTGGGCGTGAACTCGATCACAAGAGGTGACGCTCGTGTGGTCCCTGCGTAGTCGTGCCGGCGCATCGCGCACACTTCCCTACCGTCCGTGTCGGTGAAAATTCCCCCGCCCGGCCCTTTCCGTCCGGTCCTTCGCGGACCCGGCCTTCGCGCCCGGCCCAGTGGCGGGGCTCGTCGGCTGTCGCTTCGGTCGACTGTCGCTTCCGTCGACTGTCGCTGCCGTCAGCTGCCCAACGCGCGCCGCAGTCGCTTCTCGTCCACCCGCCAGAAATCGTGCTGGCGGCCGTCGACGAAGGTCACCGGGATCTGTTCCCAGTACTTGTGTTGGAGCTCGGCATCGGTGGTGATGTCGACCTCTTCCCAGGTCGCGCCCAGTTCGGCGGCCACTCGTTCGATCACGACACGGGCGTCGTCGCACAGGTGGCAGCCGGGCTTGCTCAGCAGCGTCACGGTGCGGGCGGCGGTTTCGGGGCGGCGGCGGAAGAGATTCACGTATTCGATTGTCACCCCACGAGGGGCAGACCCAGAAGGGGCCACCCAGGGGCCACGTCACAAACGGCTCCTCGCACGGCTCCGCACCACCGCGCCACCGCGCCACCGCGCCACCGCGCCACCGCGCCATCATCGTGGCGGCATCGGGTCGCAAGGTGACCGCCACACGATCGCCATGCCCGCCTACTACGCTCGACCGCATGGTTCTCTTGCGCCGGCGATCGACGACCGAGGACACCACCGACAGTGCCGTGCGGGCCGGTGCGGCCGCCGCCGAGGCAGCGCACGCCACGGCCCCGGCCCGCCCTCCGGGCGAGAACGGCCGGCCCATCGCGATCGGCGCCGCCTTCTTCGACCTGGACAACACCGTGATGCGCGGCGCGTCGATCTTTCACCTGGCCCGCGGTCTGTACGCGCGCCGGTTCCTGGGCACCCGCGACATAGCCCGCTTCGGTCTCCAGCAGCTCCGCTTCCGGCTCGGCGGCGAGCACATGGGCGACGTGGACGACGCGCAGGACCGCGCGCTGTCGTTCGTGGCCGGCTACTCGGTCGACGAGATCCGGGCGATCGGCGAGGAGATCTTCGACGAATTCATGTCGGACAAGATCTGGCCCGGCACCCGCGCGCTCGCCCAGATGCACCTCGACGCGGGTCGTCAGGTCTGGCTGGTGACCGCCGCGCCGGTCGAGATCGCGACCACGATCGCCGACCGGCTCGGCCTGACCGGCGCACTCGGCACCGTCCCCGAGACCCGCGCCGGCGTGTACACGGGCCGCCTCGTGGGCGAGTTGCTGCACGGCGAGGCCAAGGCCGAGGCCGTGCGCGCGCTCGCGATCCGCGAGGACCTCGACCTCACCGACTGTTCGGCCTACAGCGACTCCGCCAACGACATACCGATGCTGATGCTCGTGGGCGATCCGTGCGCGGTCAATCCCGATGCGCGCCTTCGGCGCCACGCCCGGGAGCACGGATGGCGGATCAAGGATTACCGAACCGGACGCAAGGCCGCCCGGATCGGGCTGCCCGCCGCCGCGGGAGTCGGCGCGGTCGCCGGCGCGGTCGTCGCGAGCACCGCCGTACGCCGGCGCGCACCGCACCGAATCTGACCCACGCGCCCCTCGCACGCCCCCACCGAACCCCCCGCCACCTGCGGCGCGGGGGTTTTTCGGGGCGCGCGCGATGCCGGGTTGCTGCGAGTTGTCCGCATATAGCACACGTGGCTCGCGACAACCCGACAAACGCACAAACAACACACATCAGCGCTCGACCCAGGTAGCTTCACAACGCCGATGGGCACACTTGGTATCCCTTCCTTTACTAAGCGTTATTCTCGATCGGCGCACAGCGGTATCCAAGTTCCCTACTATGGGTGATCGATTCCGCACCGAACGTAATTACCGCTGAAGCAACAGGGAGTCCCGTGCCTCGAATCGTCCCGGTTGACGTGTCCGGGCTGGCGACACTGCGTGCGGCGGTGTGCGCGAGCTTTGCCCCCCGTCTGTCCACCGGTTTCGCCGCGACCGCCGGCTACGGCAGGGGGGTTTGCCGTGCGACCCCCGCGGGACCCATCGGGTTCACGCTCGCGACGCGCGCCGGCACCACCGAACCGACCCGTCCGAGCAGAGGCTCCGGCTACACCCGGGGTCCGGGGCCGGACGGCGAGGCCCGCCGCATCATGGCCCTCGTCGAACTCGCCCAGGACGGCGACGGCGACGCGTTCGCCCAGCTCTACGACAACTATTTCGACACCGTCTACCGGTACATCTACTACCGCGTCGGCGGCCGTGCCGTGGCCGAGGATCTGACCAGCGAGACCTTCCTGCGCGCCCTGCGCCGGATCGGCACGTTCACGTGGCAGGGCCGCGACTTCGGCGCCTGGCTCGTGACGATCGCGCGCAACCTCGTCGCGGACCACTTCAAGTCCAGCCGGTTCCGGCTGGAGGTCACCACCGGGGAGATGCTCGACGCGAACGAGGTCGAGGCGAGCCCCGAGGACTGTGTCCTGGAGTCGCTGTCCAACGCGGCCCTTCTCGATGCCGTGCACAAGCTCAATCCTCAGCAGCAGGAGTGCGTGACCCTGCGTTTCCTGCAGGGTCTGTCGGTCGCGGAGACCGCACAGATCATGGGTAAGAACGAGGGCGCGATCAAGACGTTGCAATACCGCGCCGTACGGACGCTCGCCCGCCTCCTGCCGGAGGACGTGCGGTGAATCACATCTCCGTAACCTTCCGGGTCGTCGACTCGTTCTTCCGGACAGTGGCCCCCCTCGGGGACCGCTGCGGCGGGGAGCCGCCCTGTGGCCCCCGACCCGGAGACTTCCCTGGACGGACATCCGGGGGGAGGAGGTGCGGCCTGTGAGCATTGCGGCCCTGGATCGGCGACCCGCGAACGCCTTCGCGCGAGCCCTCGACGAGAACGACCGCAACAACCGATCGGCAGAGCCCCTGCCCGCGCTGGTCCCGCTGTTGCGGACGGCCGAGCTGTTGCGCGATCGGTCCGAGTCGGCACCGGTGCCGAACACGGATTTTCGAACCGCGCTCCGGCAGCGGTTGTTGGAGGAGGCCGCGGCACTGCCCGCGACCGATGGTGCGGCGACCGTGCCCGCGCCCCGTGGGGCACATCGCCGCAAGGAGGGTGCGGCGGTGCCGCGCACCGTGCGGTGGCGGCGTCGCGTGGCGATCGCCGGCACGCTCGTGGTGGTCACCGGCGGCGGCATCGGCGGGGTGGCCTACGCCAGCTCCGACGCGCTGCCCGGTGACCTGACCTACGGCGTCAAGCGCACGGTCGAAGACTTCAAGATCTCGCTCGCGGACAACGACCACGAGCGGGGTGAGCGCTACCTGCACCAAGCCGAGACGCGGATGGGCGAGGCCGAGCAACTGCTCAGGCGCTCGGGCAAGTCCCCCGCCGACAAGGCGACCGTGCGACACCTGCGGCAGGTGCTCGACGACTGGCGCGAGGAGGCCGACAAGGGCCGCGCGCTGCTCACCGACCACTTCCGCAAGAGCGGGGCCGACGGTCCGATGCGCAACCTGGCCGACTTCGCCCGCTCGGGAGACGAGCGGATGGCCAGGATCGGCGAACGGCTCCCCGCGGAGCTCACGCCGGAGCGCGATCAGGTCCGCACGTTGCTGACCTCGATCAAGGAACAGGTCACCCCGCTCACGGGCACCTCGGGCGCCACGAGGCCCGCGCCCACCGGGCCCGGGCAGCCGGCCGATCGGGTCCCGGCGGTTCCGGGTTCCGGGAAGGACGCGTCTCCCGGCGGGCAGCCGTTGTTGCCACCGCTGCTGCCGCAGCTTCCGGGCGTCGTGGGCGGTTCCACTGCCGGCGGCGCGCCGCAGCAGGGAGGAGCAAGCTCTCCGGGCTCGGGTCCGCAGCGGCAGCAACAGCAGCCGAAGGAGCAACAGCCCCAGCAGGGTGGCGGGCTGCTGCCTGGGCTGAACATCCCGTTGTTGAACCCGCCCGGGCAAAGTCCCGCGGGCTCGTCCGGTGGCGGCGGGGCGGGGGCGGCTTCGGAGGCGGAGCCGGGTCCGGCACCGGCTCCGGCTCGAACTCCGGAAGGTCAGATTCTTCCGCCGCTGCTGCCCGGTCTGCCGGGCATCGGGCTCAATCTCTTGGGTGGGTCCGGGTCCGGGTCCGAGGAAACCGGGTCCGGGCCCGGGTCGTCGGAGCAGAGTTCGTAACGCCGGTACCCGGGTGCGGTCGGTGCCGAAGGGCGGCTCGTGGAGGTTCGCGAGTCGCCCTTCGGGTTCGAGGTGACCGGTCGAGGCCGGGTCGGGGTCAGAAGAACACCGACCGTCGCTGCATCAGCAGGCGGTAGATCGTGTGCTGGATGGTCTCGCGCACCTCGTCGGTCAGGTTGAAGACGACCATCGGGTCGTCCGCCGCCTCCTCCGGATACGCGTCGGTTCGAATCGGCGCGCCGAACTCGATCCTCCACCGGGTCGGCAGTGGCACCAGGCCCAGCGGTCCGAGCAGCGGAAACGTGGGCGTGACCGGGAAGTACGGCAGGTTCAGCAGGCGCGCGAGCGTGCGCACGTTGCCGACCATCGGGTAGATCTCCTCGGCGCCCACGATCGAGCAGGGGACGATCGGTACCTGGGTTCGCAGGGCGGCCGACACGAAACCACCTCGGCCGAAGCGCTGGAGCTTGTACCGCTCGCCGAACGGCTTGCCCAGGCCCTTGTAGCCTTCCGGCCACACGCCCACGAGTTCGCCCTTGGCGAGCAGGCGCTCGGCGTCGGCGTGGCATGCGAGCGTGTGCCCGCTCTTGCGGGCCACCGAGCCCACGACCGGCAGTTGGAAGACCAGGTCGGCGGCGAGCAGTCGCAGGTTGCGCTGGTCTGGGTGGTGGTCGTGGACGGCCACCTGGGTCATCAGCGCGTCCACCGGCAGCGTGCCCGAGTGGTTCGCGACGATCAGCGCGCCGCCGTCGGCGGGGATGTGCTCCAGGCCGCTGACCTCGATGCGGAAGTACTTTTCGTACACGACGCGCAGCGCGGCCATCAGTCGGTCGTTGAGTTCGGGGTCGAAACCGAACTCGTCCACCTCGTAGTCGCCGGTGATCCGGCGGCGCACGAACGCGAGGCCGTCTGCGGCCTTGTCCTCCCAACCGGGGCCCGCGACACCGTCGAGCAGTCCGGCGGCGGCGCCGCCCACGATTCCGCCGACCGCGCCGGCGAGTGAGCCGAGCACCGATCGTCCGGAGGCGGGGGTCCGGCGGGGGCCGATCGGCGATGGTTGTGGATCGGGCCCTGGGCGCGCGTCGATCGAGCGCACCCGTACCTCGCCTTCGACCGGTTCCGTTCCCCGTGCTCGCGCGGGCCGCGTCGATCGGCGGCCGCCGCGCGGCGACGGCGGGCGCGCTGCGGACGCGGCGCCGTCGAAGGGAATGATCCGGGCGTCACCCATCGAGACTCCTCCTGGTGAGCAGCATGGTCGCGAGTCGATCGGGCACCTGTGCGAGGCGCCCGGGGTTCAGCAGGCCGATCGAGTCGCGGCCGCCCGCGTAGTCGGCGAAGGTCTCGGCCGTGGTCCTGGCCGCGACGAAACCCAGCTTGTCACGGGCTCGCGCGGGGTCGACGACGCGGCCGTGGGTGAGCAGGCGCAGCTGTTCGGCCGACAGGTGGACCGAGCCCACCCGGCGCAAGCCCTGGTTGACCAGCCCCACCGCCGCCGACGGGAAGGGCAGCACCGGGCGCCCGAGGCGGCGGGCGGCCTGGGACAGGAACAGCACGCCGTCCGCGGCGATGTTGTAGGTGCCCGCACGGTCGGCCCGGGCGGCGATCCGCAGGGCCTCCAGGACGTCGTCCTCGTGGACGAACTGCAATCGCGGGTCGTAGCCGAGGACCGTCGGCAGCACGGGCAGCGCGAAGTAGGCGCCCATCGGCGAATCGGTTCGTGGCCCCAGCATCGGCGCGAAGCGCAGCACCGTGACGGCGACGTCGGGGCGGCGGCGGGCGAACCCGCGCACGTAGCCCTCTATTTCGACGGCGTCCTTGGCCCAGCCCGACGACGGCTGTATGCGCGGTTCGGTGTCCTCCTCGAACAGCGCGGGGTCGCGCGCCGAGCCGCCGTAGACGGCGGTGGTCGAGCGCACCACCAGGCGGCGGACCGACGGTGCCTTCTGGCACGCGGCGAGCAACTGCATCGTGCCGATGACGTTGGTCTCCTTGATCGAGACCCGGCCGCCCTGCACCGGCGGCAACTCGCTGGGGCTCAGGTGCACCACGGTGTCCACCGCCGCGGAGGCGACGACCTTGGCGATCATCGGGTTTCGGATGTCGGCGAGCACGAAGTCGATGTCGCCGAAGTCGCCCGCGGGCTCGACCATGTCGACGCCGATCACCCGGTCGACGTCGCCTTCGTCGCGGATCATCCGTACGAAATCGGCCCCCGGGTCACCGGCGACGCCGGTGACCATGACAACACGTCCCATGCTGCGGTTTCCCCCGCCCGTTTCGAAATCGCCGCGCGACGGAGCGGTCACAGAGCGCATGTGCGAGGCGATGGGATCCAACGTATCTGCACCGACTACCCGACGGGGGCGCGTTTACGAGCAGTTCACACCGGTTTCGCGCCGATGCGCGCCGGTCGACTCGTTCAGCGTAAGCGGCTGGGCCGCCCGCCTCCGCGAGCGACACCGCCGCAGCGACGTCGCGTGCCGCCTGTCGCGACGCCGCGTCCGCGTCCGCGTCTACGGATACCGGACGCGGGCCCGTAACGCACGACGACCGCCCGTCGCGCCCCCGAGGGGAGCACGACGGGCGGTCGCCCAAGGCTTCAGCGGCACTAGCCGGTGGGATGCCTACTTCTTATTGCGACGCTGCACACGCGTCTTCTTGAGAAGCTTGCGGTGCTTCTTCTTCGCCATGCGCTTGCGACGCTTCTTGATGACAGAGCCCACCGACAACCCTCGCTTACGTCACGTTCTTACCGCACGGAGCCGGATCAGCCCGCACAACTGGGGGCCAGCCTACTCGCCGCCCCGGCCCACCTCTAAACGAGGCGGTCCGATACTGCACTCCTACGCTGTTTCCACGTAGGAGTCTCGCAGGTAGTCGTGGACGGCCTGCTCCGGAACTCGGAACGACCGGCCAACCCTGATGGCAGGCATCTCGCCACTGTGAACCAGGCGATACACCGTCATCTTGGACACCCGCATCACCGCGGCCACCTCGGCCACAGTCAAGAAGTTGACCTCGTTGAGAGGCCTCTCTCCAGAAACCATGACGCACCGAACCATTCAGCACGCGTCGGGCGCCGGCTTCCCCTCCGGCGACTGCCACACGCACGTGCGTCTTTCGAGAGTAGTGGCAGGTGGTACCAGTGGGGAAGAGGAGTGGTTATCCCACCTCAATCGCCCATTGGACTTCTTTACCGATCGATCCAGGACAGTACGGATCGATTCAGGACAGTTGGGACCGGGCGAGCACGTACGTCATGAGTGGTTTGTACAGGTGCGGAGCCACGTTGTCGTCGAGGGGTACGACCACTTCGACTCGCCCCTCCTCGGCCCCCACGAACAGCGCCGGATCGTTGCAGTCGGCGAATCCGATCGCCGCGACACCCGCCTGACCTGCGCCTCCGGCCCAGCCGTGGTCGCCGATCACCAGGTCCGGCAGCGGCTCGCGTCGGGCCGCGAGTTCGGCCAACATCGCGCGGATGGCACGGGCGGAGTGCGTGTGCCGGAAGTCGCCCGCGTCGTCGGTGACCATGGCGACATCGCCCGCGTAGCGCACCGTGCGGGTGTGCCCGCCCTCGGCGGTGGGGGTGCGATATGTCCACCCTCTCGCGGGGCGCAGGATGGTACACCCCGCGTCGCGCAGCACGCGCGCCAGCGTGCGGTACCAGTCCTTTAGGCCGTTCGGGTGACCCGTGGCGACGATCACGCGCTCGCGGCGGGCGGCGGCGAGCGCGACGCGGTCGGCGTACGCGTCGAGTCCGGCGATCGTCAGGTCGGGATCGATCGTGTCCTGGCCGTTGCGGTGGGCCGGATCGGCGACGACTCCACAACGGCGGACCATCAGGTCGAGCACGTCGGCGGCGGTCCACCTGCCGTCGGGTTCGAGGCCGAACAGGTGGCCGGGATGGCGTTCGCTCATCAGCCGGTAGTGCCGGAGATTGTTCTCCCGTGAGGTCGCCACGTCGCCGGCGATCCGGCCGCGCACGAGGTGGGAGCGAAGCTCCGCAGGGGTGGGAACCGCAACGGTCACGCACAGCTCCTTGGGTCGATCGAACGAGTCACAGATCGAACATCGGGTCGAGGCCGTGCGCGGGAAAGACCGCTCGGCGCGTGGCCAAAATCGCCTGGTCGGTGCGATCCGCCGGGTCGTAACCGGCCGAGAACGGCCGAAAACAGCCGGTCCCGCCATCGGTCATGCGTTGCGGGCTCGGCTCGCGGGTCAACAGGCGGACCTCCTCGCGCCAGTCGAGCGGCACGTCGCACGCGGGGTCGATCGGGTGCCCGGCCGCCTCGGCCACCAGGTGTGTCCACGAGCGCGGGACCACGTCCACCACCGCATAACCCCCGCCGCCGGTGGCGACCCAGCGCCCACCGGCGTGCTCGTGGGCGAGGGCGTGCAGCGCGGCGTGCGTGACGCGCTGCGCGTCCAGGCTCAGCGCGAGGTGTGCCTGTTGGTCCTCCACGTGGGTGTCGGCGCCGTGCTGGGTGACGAGCACCTGAGGACGGAACTCGGCGAGCAGCGGCGGGACCACGGCGTCGAACGCGCGCAGCCAGGCTGCGTCGGAGATCCCCGGTGGCAACGCGACGTTGACCGCGCTGCCCTGGGCGTCGGGCCCGCCGACCTCGTCCACGAAGCCGGTGACGTAGGGGAACAGGAACCGCGGGCTCTCGTGCAGGCTGATGGTGAGCACCCGAGGGTCGTTCCAGAACGCCTTTTGCACGCCGTCGCCGTGGTGCACGTCGACGTCGACGTAGGCGACCCGCTCGGCGCCGAGTTCGAGCAGGCGCGCGATGGCGAGCGCGGGGTCGTTGTACACGCAGAAGCCGGCGGCCGCGTCCGGCATCGCGTGGTGCAGGCCGCCCGCGAAGTTGACCGCGTGCTCGGCCCCCTCGGGGTGGTCGGGGCCCAGCCACACGGCCTCGGCGGCGGCGATCGAGGCGCCCGCGATCAGCGCGGACACGTCGTGCATGTGCGCGAACGCGGGGGTGTCCTGGGTGCCCAGGCCGAACTCCTCGGGCGCCTTTTCGGGGTCGATCGACGCGCGGCGCACCGCGGCGACGAGCTCTTCGGTGTGCACCATGGCGAGTTGCCGGTCGGTGGCGATCCGCGGTGCGCGCACGGTCAGTTCGGGCAGGGTGTGCAGGCCGAACGCGCGAATGAGGTCGATCGTCAGGCGCAGCCGTACGGGCTTCATCGGATGCCACGAACCGAAGTCGTAACCGGTCATCCGGTCGTCCCACATCACGTGCACGGCTCGACTCATGCCGTCACGCTACCGCCCGAGTCGGCTCTCGATCATCGGTCGTGAGCCGGTTCACCGTGGGGGGCGAAAGCCCGGGCCAGGGGCAGTACCGCGAGCACCAGGACGAGTGGCACGAGCATCGCGATCCGAAACGACGCGAGGTCGGCGATTCCGCCGACGAGTGGGGTCCCGATCAGGAAGCCGGCGTAGTTGAAGATGTTGAGCCTGGCCACCGATTCGTCCGCGTCCGCGGGGGCTCCTCGGCCGCCCGCGGCGAAGGTCTGCGGGACGATCACGCACAGGCCCACGCCCAGGATCACGAAGCCGAGCAGGCCCACCGCCGCGTGCGGTGCGGCCAGCACGACCGCGAAGCCCAGGGCCGAGACCACGCTGCCGGCGCGCACCACGTTGACCATGCCCCAGCGGCGCACGCCCAGGTCGCCGACGCTGCGCCCGATCAGCGACGTGACCATGTACGCGATGTAGGGGACGGTCGCGAAGCCCTCGGAGCTGTCCAGGACCTTCTCCAGGTAGACCGCGCTCCAGTTGGCCACGGTCGAGTCGCCGATGTAGGCGAACGTCATCACGGCGCACAGCGGGAGCAGCGGGCCCCACGGGATCTTGCGCACCGGCTCGGTGGGGTCCGCGACCGTGACGGGGTCGGCTCGCAGGTAGCCCGAGCCGACGGCGAGCACGGCGGGCACGGTCAGCACGGCCGCGCCGGCGTACATCAGCACCAGGGGGACGTCGCCCCACGCGCACAGGCCGGCCACGCCCGCGCCGGCGAGGCCGCCGAGGCTGTACGACGCGTGGAAGCCGAGCATGATGCTGCGACCCTCGCGAGCCTGGATCGCGACGCCCTGCATGTTCATCGTCGCGTCGACCGCGCCGAGTGACATGCCGAACACGAAGAGCACGATGGCCAGTTGCCACAGTTGGTCGCCCGCTCCGACGCCGATCAGGATCGCGCAGACGATCGGCTGCGACACCCGCAGCACGGTGTGGCTGCCGTAGCGCTTGGCCAGTGACCCGGCGAGCACGCTGCCCACACCGGCGACGATCGGCACGACCGACAGGACCGCGGTCAGCGTGCCGTCGCCCATGTCGTAGCGGCGTTGGATCGCCGGGATCCGGGTCACGAGCAGGGCGAAGGACGCGCCCTGGATCAAGAAGCACGCGAGCAGGCTGAACCGTGCACGGCGCAGCGTCTCGTCCCTGGACGGCCCGGCCGCCGGTTGTGTCACCTGCATGGGCGTGCACGCTACCGACGGGTCACTTCCGCGGACAGAGGGCGGGGGATCTTTTTGACTAGCCGTCAGATACGACTTCGGACAAACTGGTACGAAGCGCCCTTGGGGTTACAGATCCAGCAGGTCCGGCAGGTCGGCCATGTCCTTGAAGAGCGCGTCGGCGTCCGCGAGCCGTTCCGGCGGGGTCATCGCGCAGTAGCCGTACACGGTCATCCCGGCCGCGCGCGCGGCGGCGACGCCCAGGGGGCTGTCCTCGACGACCGCGCAGCGCGCGGGGTCCACCCCCATCGTGGCGGCGGCGTGCAGGAACAGGTCGGGTGCGGGCTTGCCCTGCGCGACGTCCTGGCTGCTGAAGACGACCGGGTCGGGGAAACGGCCGATCAGCGCGGTGCGGGTCAGCGCGATCCGGATCCGCTCGTGCGTCCCGGAGGAGGCCAGGCAGTACGGGACGCCGGTCGCGTCGAGGCGGTCGAGCACGGCGGCGACGCCGACCACGGCTTGGAGTTCGGCGCGAAAGCCCGCGAAGACCCGCTCGTGGTAGACGTGGTCGAAGTCGGCGGGCAGGGTGATCCCGGCGCGCTGTGCGACCATCGCGTGCACGCGTGCCATGGTGCCGCCGAGGTAGTCGCGCAGCGAGTCCTCGTAGGTCGTGGGCACACCCAGTTCGGTGAGCAGGCCGGCGAGGGCCCGGTTCGCGATCGGCTCGCTGTCGACCAGCACGCCGTCGTTGTCGAACAGGACGAGATCGGGCTTCACTTGAGGCCCTCGGCGATCTCCTGCGACCGGTTGCTCGCCGCTTCGAGCGCGGCCAACAGGGCGGCGCGCACGCCGTGGTTCTCCAGCTCGCGGATCGCGGCGATGGTGGTGCCGGCCGGCGACGTGACGGCCTCGCGCAGCAGGGTCGGGTGCTCGCCGGAGTCGCGCAGCATCACCGACGCGCCGATCGCGGCCTGCACGATCAGGTCGTGCGCGGCGGCACGCGGCAGGCCCAGCAGGATGCCCGCGTCGGTCATCGCCTCGACGAGGAAGTAGAAGTAGGCCGGGCCGGAGCCGGACAGCGCGGTGACCGCGTCCTGCTGCTTCTCGGGCACCCGGATGGTCTTGCCGACCGAGCCGAAGATGTGCTCGACCTGGTCGAGGTGCGCCCCGGTCGCGTGCGCGCCGCCCGAGATCGCGCTCATCCCCTCGTCGACGAGGACGGGCGTGTTCGACATGACCCGCACCACGGGGGTGCCGGCCGCCAGTCGGGCTTCGAGGAACGCGGTGGTGATGCCGGCGGCGCCGCTGATCACCAGACGGTCCGCGGGCACGTGCGGCGCGAGCTCTTCCATCAGCGTGCCCATGTCCTGCGGCTTGACCGTCAGGATCAAGATGTCGGCGGCCTTGGCGGCCTCGGCGTTGGAGACCGCCTCGACGCCGTAGCGCCCGCGCAGGTCCCGGGCCCGCTCGGTGCGCCGGGTCGTGACCAGGAGGTCGTCCGGGCTCTTGCCCGCCCGGATCATCCCGGACAGGAGTGCTTCACCGATTTTGCCGGTGCCGACGACGGCGACCCGCTGAGCCATGGCCCCCACACTTTCTCGCGTTCGTGGTGCGGCGTGCGTCCCGCGACGCACGCCCATGGCCACCGTACGGTACGTACACGTGTCCTATGGGGTGCGCCGGCGCAGGGTCGGCGCACCGAGCGCGAGGGCCGCGAGCACGCACCCGATGATCACCGCGATGTCGCGAACGAGCAGGCCGGAGACCTCGCTTCGGGTGCTGAGCCGCGTCATCGCGTCGACCGCGTAGGACAGCGGCAACACGTCGGAGACGGCTTCGAGCACCGGCTGCATCTCGGTGCGCGGTACGAACAACCCGCACAGCAGGAACTGCGGCAGGATCACCGCCGGCAGGAACTGCACGGCCTGGAACTCGGTGTCGGCGAACGCGCTCACCAGCAACCCCAGGGCGAGCCCGAGCAGCGCGTCGAGCACGGCGACGCACAGGATCAGCCACGTCGGTCCGGCCACGTCCAGTCCCAGCAGGCCGATCGCGAGCCCGGTGGCGACGGCCGCCTGGACCACCGCGACCAGCCCGAACGCGAGCGCGTAGCCGCCGATCAGCTGCATCCTGCCGATCGGCATGGTCAGCAGCCGCTCCAGCGTGCCGGTGGATCGCTCGCGCAGTGTGGCGACCGAGGTGACCAGGAACATCACCACGAACGGGAAGATCCCCAGGAGCGGCCCGCCGATGTGGTCGAACTGCTGCGGTCGGCCGTCGTAGAGCCAGTACAGCAGCGTGAGCAGCACGCACGGCACGAGCAGCATGAGCGCGATCGTGCGCGGGTCGTGCCGAAGCTGGCCGAGCACGCGGCGCGCGGTGGCGGTGGTGGCGTTGGTCATGACGCGCTCCTCGAACTCGTGGCGGGGGTGGCGGCCCGGGCCCCGTCGACCAGCGCCAGGAAGGCCGCCTCGGCGTCCTGGGCGCCCGTGCGCGCCAGGAGCGTGGCGGGGGTGTCGTCGGCGAGCAGTACGCCGTCGCGAAGCAGCAGCAGCCGTTCGCACCGCTCGGCCTCGTCCATCACGTGGCTGGACACCAGCAGGGTCACGCCGTCCTGGTCGGCGAGCCGGTGGAACAGCGCCCACAGGTCGCGGCGCAGGACCGGGTCGAGCCCGACCGTGGGTTCGTCGAGCACGAGCAGCTCGGGGCCGCCCAGCAGCGCCGCGGCAAGCGACACACGCGCCCGCTGACCGCCGGAGAGCTGGGCCACGGCCGCGCCTTGCCGATCGGTCAGGTCCACGTCGCGGATCACCCGGTCGATCTCCGGGCCCGACGCGCCCAGGATCGCGCCGAAGTAGCGCAGGTTCTCCAGGACGGTCAGGTCGGCGTAGACCGAGGGCGCCTGGGTCACGTAGCCGATCGAGCTGCGCAGCCGCTTGTGGCCGGCCGGCAGCCCCAGCACGTCCAGTCGCCCGCTCACCCGGGCCTGCACGCCGACGATCGCGCGCATGAGCGTGCTCTTGCCGCACCCGCTCGGGCCGAGCAGCCCGGTCACGCTGCCCCGCGGCACGGCGAACGAGAGGTCGTCGAGCACCACCCGCTCGCCGCGCACGACGCGCAGACCTTCGGCCCGGATCGCATCCCCGTCGTAATTCATCATGTGTTGAATATGCGCGCGCCGGACCCGTCCCGTCAAGCGATCGCGCGGCTTTCCCCCGGTTGCCGACAAACGCCGAAGGGGCGCCCCGGCCGCAGCCGGAACGCCCCTTCGAAACGGAGAGACTCAGTCGAACATCGACACGTCGCGCACCGCGCCCTTGTCGGCGCTCGTGGCCATCGCCGCATAGGCCTTCAGCGCGGTGCTGACCACGCGGTCGCGGTCGACCGGGCGGAACTTGCCCAGCTCCGTGAGCAGCGCCGCGCGGCGCTCGGCCAGTTCCTCGAACGACACTTCCAACTCGATCGTGCGGTTGGGGATGTCGATCGTGATGGTGTCGCCGTCGTGCACGAGCGCGATCGTGCCGCCCGCCGCCGCTTCGGGGGAGACGTGCCCGATGGACAGGCCGGACGTGCCGCCGGAGAACCGACCGTCGGTGATCAGCGCACACTTCGCGCCGAGCCCGAGACCCTTGAGGTACGACGTCGGGTAGAGCATCTCCTGCATGCCCGGGCCGCCCTTGGGGCCCTCGTACCGGACGACCACCACGTCGCCCGCCTTGACCCGCTTGCTGAGGATCGCGTGGACGGCCTCCTCCTGCGACTCCACCACGACCGCCGGGCCGGAGAAGGTCCAGATCGACTCGTCCACACCGGCCGTCTTGACCACGCACCCCGCCTCGGCGAGGTTGCCGTACAGGATGCCGAGGCCGCCGTCCTTGCTGTACGCGTGCTCGACGTCGCGGACACAGCCGGCGGCGACGTCCAGGTCGAGCGAGTCCCAGCGCTCGGACTGGCTGAACGCGGTCGCCGAGCGCACGCAGCCGGGGGCCGCGTGGAACAACTCGACGGCCTCCGCCGACGGCGAACCGCCGCGCACGTCCCAGGTCTTGAGCCACTCGGCGAGGCTGTCGGTGTGCACCGAGCCGACGTCCTCGTGCAACAGCCCGGCGCGGTGCAGCTCACCGAGCAACCGGGGCACGCCACCGGCGCGGTGCACGTCCTCCACGTGGTAGGGCGCGTTGTTCGGCGCGACCTTGGCCAGGCACGGCACCCGACGCGAGAGCGCGTCGATGTCGGCCATGGAGAAGTCCATCTCGGCTTCCTGCGCCGCCGCGAGCAGGTGCAGGATCGTGTTGGTCGAACCGCCCATGGCGATGTCCATCGCCATCGCGTTCTCGAACGCCTGTCGGGTGGCGACGTTGCGCGGCAGCACGCTCGCGTCGTCCTGGTCGTACCAGCGCTTGCACAGCTCGACGACGGTGCGCCCCGCGCCTTCGTACAGCGCCTTGCGCGCGGTGTGCGTCGCGAGCACCGAGCCGTTGCCCGGGAGCGCGAGGCCCATCGCCTCGACCAGGAAGTTCATCGAGTTGGCGGTGAACATGCCCGCGCACGAACCGCACGTCGGACAGGCCGCGTTCTCGATCCGCTCCAGGTCCTCGTCGGAGACCGAGTCGGAGGCCGAGTCGGCGATCGCGGAGATCAGGTCCATGTGCGGACGCACGGTGCCGTCCACCATGACCGCGGTGCCGGCCTCCATCGGGCCGCCGGAGACGAACACGGCGGGGATGTTCAGCCGCAGCGCGGCCATCAACATGCCGGGGGTGATCTTGTCGCAGTTGGACACGCACACCATGGCGTCCGCCTGGTGGGCGTTGACCATGTATTCGACGGCGTCCGCGATCAACTCGCGCGACGGCAGCGAGTAGAGCATCCCGGCATGGCCCATCGCGATGCCGTCGTCGACGGCGATCGTGTTGAACTCGCGGGGGATGCCACCGGCGGCCGTAACGGCCTCGGAGACGATCCGACCGACGGGCTGAAGGTGGGTGTGGCCGGGTACGAACTCGGTGAAGCTGTTGGCAACCGCGATGATCGGCTTGCCGAAGTCCTCACGCTTGACTCCTGCGGCCATCAGCAGGGCGCGGGCACCCGCCATTTCGCGACCGTGGGTGACCGTCCGAGACCTCAGTTGCGGCACTGCACACACCCTCTCAGCACATTCACCGGTGAATCCGGGTGCTTTCGAGCTTACGTCCGCGCCGCGGACGAACGGCGCGGGCGTCCACTATGCGACCCTCGGGCCGCCGTCGAGATGGTGCTGAAGCACGGGCGCGATCCGCGCCTCGATCTCCGCGCGGGGCGTGGACGCGATGGGCTCCAGGCGCAGGATGTAGCGGGTCAACGCGACCCCGAGGAGTTGGCTCACGGCCAGGTTCGCGCGCAGCGGCGCGTCCTCGGTACCGATCCGATCGGCGAGCCGCGTGGTCAGTTCGACGGTGACGAACTCGCGCGTCGCCGAGTTGTCGTCGCCGAGCACGGCGGTGCGCAGCATGGCGAGCAGTCGCTCCCGCGCCGCGGGGTCCTCCCACAGGTCCAGGAACGTCGCCGCCAGCCGGGCGCCGACGTGCTCGGGACCCTCGGCGAACACGTGGTCCACGACCACGTCCGGGTCGATCGGCAGTTCCATCGCCGCGATGAAAACCCGTGACTTGGAGCCGAAGTAGTGGTGCACGAGCGCCGGGTCGACGCCCGCGCCGCGCGCGATCGCCCGCACCGAGGCACCCGCGTAGCCCCGAGCGGCGAACTCGGTGCGGGCCGCGTCCAAAATCGTGGTCCGTGTCTCGCCGGTGCCGGCGCGTCGACCCGGCGGACGCCCGGGGCCACGACGCGCGGGAGTGGGCTCGCCGGTCACGCCGGTCGGTCCCTTCGGGTCCGTCTCAGCCATGGTTGTGCTCCGCCTCCGCTTCCGCCGCGAGGTGCAGGCGGGTGTACGCGAGCGCCTCGGCGAGGTCCGCCTCGCGTTCGGCCCGCGATCCGCACCGACGCGTGTTGACCTCCAGGACGATCGCCCCGGCGAAAGAGGTACGAGCGAGGTGTTCGAGCAGTTCCGCGCACGGCTGCGTACCGCGTCCGGGGACCAGGTGCTCGTCCTTGAGCGAACCGCTGCCGTCGGCGAGGTGCACGTGGCCGAGCCGGTCGCCCATCCGCTCCAGCATGCGCATCGCGTCCGAGCGCGAGGTCGCGGTGTGCGACAGGTCGAGAGTGAAGTGCCGATAGTCCTCGTCCGAGGGGTCCCAGTCCGGCGCGTACGCCGCGACCTCCTTGTCGCGATAGCGCAGCGGGAACATGTTCTCGACCGCGAACAGCACGTCGGTCTCGGCGGCCATCCGCTCGATGCCCCGCACGAAGTCGCGCGCGTAGCTGCGCTGCCAACGAAACGGCGGATGCACCACGACGGTGGCGGCCCCGAGCCGCTCGGCCGCGCTCTGCGCGCGCACGAGCTTGGTCCACGGATCCGTTCCCCACACGCGTTGCGTGACGAGCAGACACGGAGCGTGCACGGACAGGATCGGCACGCCGTGATGGTCGGACAGGCGCCGCAGCGCCTCGACGTCCTGGCTCACCGGATCGGTCGAGACCATGATCTCGATCCCGTCGTAGCCGAGCCGGGCCGCGATCTCGAAGCCGTCGGCCGTGGACTCGGGATACACGGAGGCGGTGGACAGGGCGATCTTCGCGTCGGGCACCCGGAGAACCGCGTCCGGCAACCGCGCCTCGGACGTGTCGGCCCCCGTACCCGTGAGTATGTCGTGGTCGGCCACGTCGCCCAGAGTAAGACCATCCGCCCTTTTCCCGACCGGTACGACCCGAACGGGCGTGCCCGGGCCATATCGCGCGAAGACGCGGCGGACGGCCGCCGTCGGTCAGTCCATCCAGTCCAATCGGCGCAGGATGATGCCCTCGCGCAGCGCCCACGGGCACACCTCCAGGGCGTTCACGTTGAACAGGTCGAGCGCGGCGTCGGCCACGATCGCGCCCGCCACGAGCTGCGGCGCGCGACCCACCGAGACGCCGGGCAGGCGCCCGCGCTCGATCGCGGACATCGCCGCGAGGCGCGGCAGCCAGTCGGCGAGCCCCGCCCGGGACAGCGCGCGCTTGACATAGGGCCCCTCCCCCGAGGACGGCGCGCCGGCGATCCGGGCGAGTTGCTTGAACGTCTTGGACGTCGCGACCACGTGATCGGGCCGGCCGTGCCGGTTGAAGTCGGCGACGGTACGCGCGATCTCGGCGCGCACGTGCTTGCGCAACACCCGCACCTCGTCCGGCGTCGGCGGGTCGCCGTGCAGCCACGCCCGGGTCAACCGGCCCGCGCCCAGCGGCAGCGACGCCACCGCGTCGGGCTCCTCGTCGACACCCGCGGCGATCTCCAGCGAGCCGCCGCCGATGTCGAGCACGAGCAGTCGCCCGGACGACCAGCCGTACCAGCGACGGACCGCGAGGAAGGTCAACCGGGCTTCGTCGGCGCCGGTGAGCACCTGGAGGTCCACGCCCGTCTCGCGGCGCACCCGATCGAGCACCGCCTCGGAGTTCGCCGCCTCGCGCACCGCGGAGGTCGCGAACGGCAGGAGGTCCTCGACGCCCTTGTCCTCGGCGATCTCCAGGGCACTCGCCATCGTCCGCACCAGCAGATCGACCCCGTGCGGGGCGATACTTCCGTCCGGTTCGAGGAGTTCGGCCAGGCGCAGCTCACGCTTGTGCGAGTACGCGGGAAGGGGACGAGCACCCTGGTGGGCGTCGACCACGAGCAGGTGGACCGTATTGGAGCCCACGTCGAGAACACCGAGTCGCATGTTCCCGACCGTATTGCGTCGGTCTCCACGCGCGAGCGCGGGCGCCCTTTTTCGACCGGCCCTCGAAGGCGCCCGGTGGTCGTCGCGCCCGGCTCCCGGGCCGGTCCCCCGTCCGTGGTCGACGGCCCGGGCACCGGTTCGAAACCGTGCTCGGGCCGCTTCCCGGGGCGTCCGCGGGTTCTCCCGCGTGGTTCGGGCACCGCTCGCGCGCGGGAGCGGAATCCGTCGCTCCGGGGGCCGTAGGCTGGTGTGGTGCCCGAGGTAGCCCTGGATTTTCCGCGCGCTTGGTTCGAGTTTCCCGACCCCGACGATGCCGATCAGCTGTTCCGCTGCGACCTGACGTGGCTGACCTCTCGCTGGCAGTGCATCTTCGGCGCGGGCTGTCACGGGGTGGTCGCCGGCCGCGCGCCGGACGGATGCTGCTCGCTCGGCGCGCACTGGTCCGACGAGGACGACGAGAAGCGCGTGCTGACGTGGGCCGAGCGACTGACGCCCGAGACGTGGCAGTTCCACGACGTGGCGACCGAACACGGCGTCAGCGAATCGGAGGACGGCGACCTCCGGACGCGGCTGGTCGACGGCGCGTGCGTGTTCCTCAACCGACCGGGCTTCGCGGGCGGCACCGGCTGTTCGCTGCACGCGCTCGCGCTGCGTGAAGGCGTGCACCCGCTGGAGACCAAGCCCGACGTGTGCTGGCAACTGCCGGTGCGCCGGACCTACGACTGGATCGACCGTCCGGACGAGACGCGCGTCCTGATGGTCACGATCGGCGAGTACGACCGCAGGGGCTGGGGCCCGGGCGGCCACGACCTGCACTGGTGGTGCACGGGCAGCACCGAGGCACACGGCGCGGGCGAACCGGTCTACCGGTCGTACGGGCCCGAGCTGCGCGAGCTGATGGGCGAGGGCGCCTACGCGGTCCTGGTCGAGGCGTGCGAGGCGCGGTTGGCCGGCGGGCGCCCGTTCGCGCCGCACCCGGCGGACCCGGTGCTCTGACCGGTGCTCGGACCGGGGTTCGGACCGGGGTTCGGACCGGGGTTCGGAGCAGGACTCGGACCGGGGCTCGGAGCGGGACTCAGCGTGTGGGCGAGGGTGACGCGCTCACCGGCGGCGTGGTCTCGACGGGCGAGGGTGTGGCCGTGGCCGACGGGCTCGGCGCCGGATCGCCGGTGCGGCCCTCGATGGTGACGACCACGCCACCCGGCTCGACCACGATCCGCGCCGTCCACGAACCCTTGGGGGCGTGGTCGGCGTCGACGGTGACGGTGATCGTGTCCTGTCGACCGGCGGCGAGCGTGCCGCGTGCGTGACTCAGGCGCAGCCACGGGGCCTGCGAGTCGGCCTTCCAGTCGATCGGCGCGCCGGTCGTGTTGAGCAGCGTGATCACCGTGCTCTCACCGGTGTGGGCGACCGTGACGACCGGCGGCGTGGGTCTGCCGGCCGACTCGGGGCCGGGCGGGGGCGGGAGGTAGGCGGCCCCCGGCCTCGGCGCGGCGGGTTGCGCCCCGGCCGCCGGTGGCGACGCGGACGCCGCGGGCTCGCCGGGCACACCCGGCAGGGGCGGCACCCCCGGCCCGGCCGACGCGTCGGGC